>DAIDMD010000125.1 GCA_027449165.1 Acidiferrobacter sp.
GTTCGGTTCTGATTTCATGGCGACGTAGCCTCACAAATCGTCGTGGATTGGCCCCTCGTTCACGCGAGGGGGTGAGGCTACATTTTACGACCTGCCGCTCGAATTACCCGGTTTTCCTCCGCGTAGCGGCTCCGTCCAACAGAGGCGTTATGTGTATATTGCCATTCTGAAAAATGGGACTGTTGGATAGGCGATGGAAGAGGTAAGTCGCCCCAGGCCCCAAAAACCTGTCTCCCCCTTGATTTTTATTCGGAGCCGCCTACGGTTATAGAGTGGTGAGTTCGGCAAATCGGAGACAAAAGTATCGCCAGAAGCATCGGCTGGTAGCGGTTCCATGTCAGCGTGGCTTTATTTCTGTAACCGCATGGCGGATCATTGCTTTCAAGGAAACACTGCTGCGGCTCTGCGCAGCGTCAAGGCTACCGACAAGAAGAGTCGGTTGCGCGGCGGCGGGAACGGGTGTGGCCTTGGTACCGCGGCGCGTCTTGATGGTTCCCGGCGGGACCGCGTAGAAGGACAGCCGTTACCCGGGACACCAAATCTCGCGGCAGAAAGAAGCGAAGTTGCAGGCACGCCCACCCGGCAACCCCTCCTGGCCGCAAGATCTTGGGCACGCCCTCCGGCCCCTTACCGTTTGGCCGATCGTCTCGCTGCCACTATACTCTCCGCGAGAGGCGCATAGATCTGACACGGGAAGCACGAACACCATGATCTGCCGACATTGCAAGCAAACCATCAACTACCGTACCTTGCAGTGCCCCCATTGCGCCGAAATTCAATGGCGCACGCTTACCGCCGCCACGGTGGTGGTCTTTTTCGGACTCGTGATTGCCGATGTGGCATTACCCCTATTCGTTCCCCACAGGGCACGCGCCAGCACAACGCCGCACCTTCCTGTGATTACGATTTCGGCCCGCAAGCTTTATACCGCTTACCACACCGACCCTGGGGCGATGAATCGTCGCTTGGTGGGGCACGTGGTACGGATAAGCGGCGTTGTGACCTCCATCGCGCAGGATTTCGCAAACCGGCCTGTGGTATCACTGCAAAGTAGGCACCATGTCAATGACCAGATGACGATGAAGGATTCTGAGAGAGTGGCGGCAGCCAAACTCCATACCGGCGAAAGAGTGGTTATCGATTGCGCCCGTATGTCCAGCATCGTGGGGATCCCTGAGGGGAGCGACTGCACATTCGAGAGCAGCTCGCGTTGAGCCTCATTATGGCCCCTGATGGACGGGCGTCGTGACAGGCTAGCTGCCGCGAGACCGTAAGTATGGTGCCAGACTTTTCCGTAGCTGACGGTCCTGAGAAGAGCGGAGGCTCATAGGTGTCAACCGGTCTACGCGGCTTCTCCCGCAACCGCTGCGTGCATCCCCATCGGGCTGAGGTCTTGCTCGGATGCGCTACCGCTTGTTACGGCTCCCGCTTTCCTCGGCTTACCGCAGCCGTATGTCCCGTGAACGCCCGGGGTGATGGGAAGACACGGCCATGGATCATCGCGGGACGTCGGCCGAGGCAGCCGGACTTGACCTCGAATCCCACAACTAACTAAATAGTTATCAATAAGTTATTTGACGGTTTTCATGTGATACATGAGATTTATTGACCACCCATGGCGCTGTACGGCGACACGGAAAGCGCAAGTGAGCGCGCCGTCGATCCTGGAACAGTCCCCCTGAAAATCGCCGCGCGGCGAAGCGCCTGGTTATTGCCGGATGTCCCTTTCGATTGTAGCGGCCATAGAGTCACGGCGGCCGTCTGCCGTAGCCTTCACGTCTCCGTCTCGGGCAAGAATCCTGGAGCGGCTAGCGGCGACGGCCGGTTGACGAGCCAGATCGCCGCGATGATGAAGGCCGCCCCGACAAGGACAGGGGCACCGATGAGCTGGTTCAGCATCACCCATCCGGTGAGCACGCCGAATACCGGTGCCAGAAAGAGATAGGCGCTCGCCCGGGCCGGATCCTCATGATGCAGGACATAGAACCAAAGCCCGAATTGCAGGATCGAGGCCATGATCACGAGCCATGCCAAAAGGCCCATCGAGACCGGGGTGATATGAAATGCGGCCCCCTCCTGGAACCCGCCCGCGATCAAAAGGGCGAGTCCGCCGAACAGCATCTGGTAGGCGGTGAGCACCCAAGGATCGACCGATCCGCCCCAGCGTTTCATGAGCACGGTGGCCACCGCCCAAAAAACCGCGCTGGCGAGCCCATAGAGGATGCCCACTTGAAGATGCAGGTGGGTGTCGATCGCGATGGCGATGCCCGCCACGCCCAACGCCGCGCCGAGCCATTGCGCCGCGCGATAACGTTGGCCCAGGAACACGGCACTTAACACCACCACCAGCATCGGATTGGCGAAGGTGAGGATCGCGGATTCGCCGGCGGGAATCGTCACGAGGCTCAGGAAGATCGCGCCCATGACGCCGGCGGTCTGCAAAAGACCGATCACGCCGATCCGCGCCCACAGCCGCCAGTCGCGGGGATGGCGGCGGCGGCGGACGCCGACCGCCAGCAGGAGGCCCGCCAGGGTGAACCGCAGACCGGCGAGAAACAACGGCGGGGCGTAATGGAGAGCCATCTGGCTGACGGCAAAAGATGAGCCCATGAGGGCCGTCGCCAACACCAAAAAGACCAGACTTTTGCCTTGCACCGCTCACCACCCCTGGGGTCTCGAAAGGCCGCTACTTTAGCGATATCCTGTATTCATGTAAAATGAATAATCCTGAACATGTGGCTCGCTTTTCGTGAATCATGGATCTCTCTGACTTGGTGATATTCAAGGCGGTCGTCGAGAACGGCAGCATCACGCGGGCTGCGGAACGGTTGCATCGCGTTCCGTCGAACGTGACTACCCGCATCCGCCAACTGGAGCGCGGGCTTTCGGTGGAATTGTTTCATCGCCAAGGTAAGCGGCTGGTCTTGTCCGAAACGGGCGCCATCTTGTTTGATTACGCCAACAAGCTCCTGCGGCTCGCCGAGGAGGCGCAAGATGCCTTGCACAACTCGATGCCCCGGGGTGTCTTTCGGCTCGGCGCCTCGGAAAGTGTCGTGGCGACCCGTCTACCAGAGCCCTTGAACGAGTTTCACAGGCGTTGGCCCGATGTGCGCCTCGAGCTGCAGACGGCCCCATCACAGCGGCTGCTCACTCTACTCACGGAAGGAGCCTTGGACGCTACCTTCGTTGCCGGTCCGGTGTCGCATCCCGATATCGCGACCGAGCGGCAATATCGCGAAGAGCTGGTACTCGTGACGGCGCGGGGGCACAAGCCCGTGCGCCGGCCCCGCGACGTCGCGGGCCGCACGTTGCTCGTATTCGAAAACGGATGCGCCTATCGGCAGCGTCTGGAAGATTGGTTTCAGGGGCAGGGTGCGGCCATCGAACGCCTCATGGAATTTTCGTCCTACCACGCCATCCTCGGCTGTGCGGCGGTCGGAATGGGCGTAGCCCTGGTGCCGCGGCGGGTCTTAGAGGTGTTCTCTGAGCGGGCGCGCCTGGGTGCCCATCGTCTGGCCCCGGAATGGCGCTGGGCCGACATCGTTTTGGCGTGGCCGCAAGGACGCGAGGGCGCGAAGCTCGGCGCCCTGAAGGACGTGCTGAGGAAATGGTGGGGGACGAACCGAGCGGCGACCCGGGTGGCGTGAACCCATCCGCCCTGTCGGGGATAGGTTGGCACCGAGTCATTTTCGGGCAGCCCGCAAATCGATGAGGGTACGGCGATGGTGCAGCTGTCGATCCGCGGGACTGCCCGAAGTTTCGGTCCTGGCCCAAGTCGCAGAGGCGCCCCCCGGCGCCGATAACATCGGCAGGCGTGCTTCAGATCGCTTCGGTCCCTTGGTCGTCTCGGTCGAGTCCGATTATGCCCAGAATGTTGTAAAAAAACCCATAATGATTAATAGTATATGAGATATATATCATGTATCACATTATGGGTTTTCCGAAACAGATTCCCCCTCTTTCAGGGCACGGGGATCTGCGCACACTACTCCGAGGTATTGGAAAGTGGCGCCGACGGCGAGTCGCGGAACAGGCGGCGATAGAGTACGAGATAGGCCGCCTGAAAGCCGCCGGCGATGAAGAAGGGGAGGACCAGGAAGCCCGCGTGGTAGAGGAGGCCGGCAAACACCGGGCCGATCGCGCGCGGCACTTGCACCGAGACGTTATTGAGACTGGCCGCAAGCCCCCGCCGATGGCTGCGAACGAGGCCAAGATTGAGCGCCTGGCGCGCACCGGCCGTACCGCGATTCAGGGCGGAGCGGATGATGTATAACAGCGCGGCGATCGAAAAGGTGGGCGAGAGAGGGAGCATCAGGAGTACCCCAAGCCCCAGGTAGCGCATGGCGAGCACCGATCGCACGACGCCGTAGCGGCGCGTAAGACGCCCCACCAAAAGCGACGAGGCGGCCGTGACGATCAATGCCGCGCTCATGACGGGTCCGATGCTCAAGGGGCCATGATGAAAACGGATCGCGAACCAGTAGGCCATCAAGGGCCCCAGAAAGCCGATTCCTATGCCGTTTAAGGCGTTTATGGCGAAGAGCTTGAGGAGCTTGCGGTTCTCGGCTCGCGTCAACGCATGCGATGCGGTGCGCGCCGCGGCATCTTCTTCGGGGTGTGGCTCCCGCCGCGGTGATTCGGGGATGGCGCGGAGCAGGGCGAGGCCGAGGAGGGCGCCTCCAAGCACCAGAAGGAACAGGGGGCGGTACGCGAGGGGTCCGGGGAGAAATGTGCCCAAGAAGGAGGGGACGCTCGCGAGCAATGCGCCGAGGGCCATCCCCGAAAACCCCACGGCCGTGTTCAGACTATAGACGTTCGCGCGATCGCGGGCGTCGACGAGATCCGACAGCCATGCGAGCTCGACCGGCGCAAAGGGACCCGCGCCCCCGTTTAATCCGTGACCAAAGCCCCCCAGAACGGCGGCAACGACAAGGACCGAGGTCCGCGAGTCGGCAAGCGCCATAAGGGCGGCCCCTACCTGCACCCACTCATAGGCTTGCAAGAAGGCCTTGCGTCCGCCTATGTCGGACAGGGGTCCCATGAGCAGGGCGAGCGTCGCCGAAACCAGCAGCGCGACCATGAAAAGCGCGCCGATCGCCGGGGCTGTCCAGTGAAGCGCATGGAGATAGAGTGCGAAATCCACGACCAGCGCGCCTTGTCCTATGCTGCGCGCGGCCCGCATGACGATCAGGAGCCGCGCCTCGCGAGAGAGCCGGACATGCCACATGAGGGAGGGTGATATCCTTTACTGTTGAGGGTTCTGTCAGCGGATTACGCCAACATGGTAGCACGTTAACGGTTATACCTTAAGACGCGCCGCGCCTTTCCGCAGGGGCTTTCGGAGGCGGCGCCCTCGGCCGCGCGCGCTCAGTCCCGATCGAGGAGACGCCGAAGGCGCGGCAGTTGCTCTTGCGCGGTTCCGTAGAGCACTTGCCCATCACAGACGGTAATGGGGGCAACACGTACCCCGAATTCCGCCTTGGCCTTGTCGGCAATCCCGGGCTGGCTCAGGTCGTGCTCTGTAAATGCCACCTTCCGCGCCCCGAACCATGCCTTGAGCGCGGCACAGTCGGGGCACCCCGGAGTCGTGTAGAGATCGATCGACTTACCCAATGTTCCTCGTTGCGCCTATGCGCTCAAAATCGACCACGAGCCGGGCCGGTGGCGAACTGCCAGGCACCCGCGGCGACCTGCGGGCGGCCGTCTTACGCAGGCTGCTTTTGGAAAAGTCCTCGCCACCAACGCTTGCGGCCTTCCGGGAGCGGCCGCGGGTCCGACAGCGTCTCCGGCGGCATGCGGGTCAACAACCAGCCGGGCAGGGTCTTGACCCCGGAACTGCCGCACGAACTGCCGAGATTATGGGGGTCGAATATCTTGATGAAGGTGGGGTCGGTCTTATCGTCGGCGTACACGATGCCGCAATAATCCTCCCGGTGCTCCCGGCGCAGAAGTCCGTCGATCTCTTCCGTGAATCGAACCAGTGCGGCGCCGGATGCCGGTTCCGAAGGCGTCGGTTCGCCGATCGCATAGATGTACCACCCATCCGGGCGCGACCGGACAACCGACCACAATTCGGTCAGTTGCGCCCAGCTCACGATTCCGCTGAAGGGGCCTGTCAGCGCAGCCTGAAACCGGCTCCCGTTCGTCGTGTTGGCCACTTCTTGTCCTCCCGATTCCCCCGTCATTGCCGATCACCGCGACCGCTCAGCGTTCGCTGTCCGGATATGTCGCCTTACCGGTCGCACCGCAACGGCGTTCCCAGCGCTTTCGCTACGGAGATTGTGAACTCTTGCCGGTCCTTGTGGGACAAGTCTTGATCCCGAGCAGCTGGTATAGCCCGCAAAACCCGACGATACCGGTTATGAGCGGCAACACGCCGATCCATCCCCAAGGCGACCAGCGGCCCGTGACCGCAAGCCAAATCAAAACGAGGCCGAGGACGATACGGATCCCTCGATCCAGGGTGCCTTCGTTGGTGCTCATGATGGTTCTCCTCCTGAGTTGTAGTTGTAAGGTAAGTCGATTATCCATTAGATCATCGGTGGCCGTATACAAGCTATCGGGCCCCCTCCGATCAGGCCCGTCTCCCGCCTAAGGCGGTGCAGGGCAGCTCACCGATCCCTTTGTCGCATCCCAAGGAAAAATCTTTCGGGTGCACATGGGAGCGCTGCAGCCCGGGGCGCTCCTGTTGGGGGTGTGCTTGGGAAGGGGGCGAAGGCTAAGGGCTTAGGCACGAGTTAGCATTAACTTGCTTTATCTCTTCCCCCTTACGATTTGACATAATATACATTATACGAACTTGTATAGATGAGCGATCCGGCTCCTGGGCTGGCGGGATACCGAGCAGCCGGGCGCGGCAGCCGCCGGCCGGCGGCGCGCCATGGACTTATCCGGGATGGAGTTTCGGTGGCGCGCTGACCGCGCCGCCGAATGTTGGGTGAGCGCCCAGACGCAAGGCCGGGATGGCCTTGCGGGGGTCGTGACCGCGTGGCGGTTTCGCTAATCGTCGCCGCGGTCATCCCGATGGTCGCGATGGTCGTAATGATAAGGCTGCTCGCTGCACGGATAGCATCCGTGGCGCTCATACGCGCCGGGAGGCACAAAGAAGCAGCCAGACAGGACGCTGGCGCCGCTAAGTACGAGCAGGCCCCGGGTGAGGATTTTCGGAAACGGCAATCGCTTAGGCATCATGTCCTCCTGTTGTTATGTTTGGATTGTGGTTCAAGTAAAGGCCGCCGCCGCACAAGATTCGCGGCGGCGACCATGGGCCGGCATGCTAGACGACCGATTCAGGCGGTCCAAGGGGATCGAGGATGATGGTTACGGGTGGGCCGATGAAAGGGACGGCAGGTCGGATGACCGATGGCGGCCGCCGGAAGGCCGGCGGGGATGCGGCCCCTCCTCCCCCATCGCGTACATCGCGGCGCAATGGCTTTGACGATCGACGGCGGGATCGGCACGCCCGACGGGGTGTTTCGTGCGCACAGAGCCGGGGCCCGCGCCCGCGGTTGGCGGCAGTCCTGTGGGCATGGCGCATCCCTTTGTACTATAGTCCCGGCGAGAGGGACGACCGTCTCGCAGATAAACACATCGAAGGAGAGCCTTTTGCATGTTTGACAATCGGTCATCGCATTACACAGGCAGTCAAGAACTCGCTTTTGCGGGGGTGCGCGTCCTTTTCGGTGTGATCTGGGTGATCAACACGGCGCTCGAGGCGAACAGCCGCTACATCAATCACTTCCTGGCCTCTCTGGTCGCGCGGCTCAAGGGTCAGCCGGCCGCTGTCCAGACCTTTCTCCACGGAGTCATCCATATCGTGACAATGTTGGGTCCCCGTCATGTCGCGGTCGGCACGGTGGTCTTGGATGGCCTGCTCGCCGCCTCGCTCATTACCGGTTTCGCACTGCGGCCCATGGCTTGGCTAGGGATCGTCTACAGTCTCGCCCTCTGGGCGACCGTGGGCGGGCTCGGCGGCCCCTATGGGACCGGCGCCACCGACCCCGGAACCGCGATCGTCTACGCACTTGTGTTCCTCGCGGTCCTTTCGGTGCCGTCGGAGCGGCGGCTTACGGTTGGATCGCAGCCGGAGTCCGCCGTGGACACCCGGCGGATCGAGGTGGTTCGCATTCTTTTCGGGCTTTTGTGGGCCTTCGATGCGTTCTGGAAATGGCTGCCATTCTTTTGGGAGCATAACCTGAGCTACCTTGAGCAATCCCAGGTTGGCCAGCCCGCCTGGATCGTGGCCTACATCGGGATCTTCATTGCAGCGATCCGTCTCGTCGGACAGGTGGCCTTCGGCATCTTCGCGGCCGCGACCGAGACGGTCCTCGCCGCGAGCCTTCTCCTCAAGCGTTGGCAGAAATGGTTCCTGCCGATCGGCTTTCTGTACTCCTTTGGGGTTTGGACGACAGCCGAGGGCTGGGGGGGACCCTATCATCTGGGGAGCACGGGCAACCGCGGGGATATGCTGGGTACCGCCAATATTTACATGGTGGTCTACCTCTACCTGATGATCGCCTACCTCTTCGACCGCCGGTTCTATAAACGCCCAGCCTGACAAGGACTTACGATACGAATAGCAAGTATGTTGAGAAACAACAGGAGGATTTCTACATAACTCATTATTTGTAAAAGAAGTTATGTGAGTAATGATCGAAGGTTGCCGGGTCTATCGCGGTGCGGGCGGTAAGCGCTCGCCCGGTTAGGCCGCTTCCTTCCCGGAAATAACCCTAAACGCCGTATCGCGCCTCTTGATTGCGCGACCGCCCAAGTGAGACAGAAGCTTGAGGAGTTGGCGCGCTACGTCGGCAGCGGTCATCACAAACGCAATCCGGCCAATTACGGGCTGCCGCGTACGAATCCGCGCGCCACGAAGTCAATTTGCGACCTGGAGCGGGTAATTCTATTGGACGAGGCAAAATTGCTGATGGTAAGCGGTATCCGTCGGGGCCTGTTCAGTACAATTCGTGAGGATGGATTCCCAAAATTCATTTGGAGCGTTTCTGATCGCGGTGAAGTCTTCGAGGCCAAGACCGATTCCAATGGCACCGGCGGGTATCATGGGTATCCGCTGGAGGATGAAGATCGTATGCGCGCGTATGTCAAGTCCGTTTGGGAAGAACGATGCCAAGATGCTGGTCAATAAAAGCTGATTGGGCGCTGTTGGAATCCGGCTCGCCGGAAGAGCGGGCGGGTTTCGCTGCGCTCAGCATCAGCGCTTATGGTGCCAGCCTCACTGCGGGGCATGATCGCCTGTTGCAGAGCGTTCGGCAGGCCCCTTTCCTCTCGGCATACCACCTTGCCGAATGGCTGGCCTGGAACTGGTGGCGCTTGCGCTGGGAACCACGCAAAGCAGCCATCGAATGGGAGCTGTCGCATGTGATGGCGAGCATCGGCAATGGCTATATCTGGCCGAACATTCATATTCTCTCAGATAGACAAAACATCACCCTGGTTTCCAAGCCTACACCCGAACGAGAGCGCACGCCTTATCGTTACATCAGCGATGCGATAAACGTCATCCCTGCCTTGGACTTCGAGAGCGAGGTGGACATTTTCATCGAGACGGTTCTGGGCCGCTTGAAGGATTGTCAGGTCGCCAAAAGCAACTTGGCTGATATATGGCGCACCGTCTTGGATGAGCGGCAGGACGTCGCTTTGAGCCAGCTGAGAAAACTTGAGGCGCTTCTGGGGGAAGATCCGGGTGAAATGGACGAAGCCTCGCTCCAGCGGTTATTGGACGAAGTCGCTCTGACCGGACGCGATGCCCTTGAGGAAATCGCGGCAAACCGTGCCCCCGGGCAGGATGTACCGGATATTGGCGCCTTGATAGAGCTTGCGCGCAACAAAGGAGTTTGTGCACGATCTGGGAACCGGGTTCACTTGGATTCGCAGACTGCCTTGGATGCACAGGCGACTCCAGCTTGGAAAGTGGGAGCCAGTGCAGCTCAATTGCTACGGGCACATCTGGGGCTTGATTTTGATGAGGTCATTCCTAATCTCTCGCTCGCCGAGCTTTACGGTGCACCGGTCGCTTTGTTGGATGATCTTGCGGATTTGCCGCGACTGGACCTTTCTTTGGCGTTGACCGAGCGAAATGGCCAAAATCGGGTATTGCTTCGCTCCAAGTGGGAGACTGGCCGACGTTTCGAGTTGGCACGCTTGCTTGGCGATTACATTGTTTATCCTACTGACGACCCGCTGCGTCCTGCGACACGCTCAACCACATACCGGCAGAAGGTTCAGCGGGCATTTGCCGCAGAACTCCTTAGCCCTTTCCAAGCAGTGGACGACATGCTGGGCGGCGACTACTCGATGGAAAATCAGCAAGATGTGGCACATCATTTCGGTGTATCCGAGTTGACGGTCCGCACTTTGCTCGTCAACCACAACCGCATCAGCCGCAGTGAACTTGACGAGATTTAGGTAAATAATCACCGATCTGGAGGAATAGAGCCGGCGGGCATGGCCCCGCATCGCTAATGCCCCCTCAAAGAGTGTGGACGCAAGCGTAGGGTTCAGGTGCAGTTTGCGCATGACGGCTCCCCTGGCCGGCGCACGCGGCACCAGTGGGGATACAACGCCTGGTGCAAAGGGAGCGCGGGTTCAGACGGAACAGGTGTGCCGGGATCAGCAGATCGCGTACTGCGGAAACTGATTATTTGCAAATCACTCGAGATTTATGAGATAAGTTATTCATTATAAAACAGTTTCTTGCGAAATTCCGATCAGATTCGGGTTGAGTGCGGCCCGAACCCCTGCCCTGTTAGGCCGCTTCCTTGAAGAGCGTAAAGAAATTCCGTGCCGTCGTATCCGCGATCCGCTCCCAAGGGACACCCCGGACGTCGGCGAGGCACTGGGCCACAAGGGGGACGTAGGACGGCTCGTTGGGCTGGCCGCGGTGCGGGACGGGGGCCAGGTACGGCGCGTCGGTCTCGATCAGGAGGCGGTCTTCGGGGACGAAACGGGCCACTTCGCGCAGGGCCTGGGCGTTCTTGAAGGTCACGATGCCGGAGAACGAGATATAGAAATTCAAGTCGAGGACCTGTCTTGCGAAATCCGCGCTCTCCGTGAAGCAATGCAAGACGCCCCCGGCGTCTGCGGCCCTCTCCTCGCGCAGGATCTGCAGGGTGTCGGCGGCGGCCTCGCGGGTGTGAATGATGAGCGGCTTACCGACCTGCCGGGCGGCGGCGATGTGCTGGCGGAACTGGTCCTGTTGGAGGCGGACGTCCGGGTTCTCGAGCCGATAATAATCGAGACCGGTCTCGCCGATCGCGACGATGCGATCGTGCGCGCTCAAACGGACGAGGTCATCGAGCAGCGAGCCGGGGACACCGGTGTGGTTGGGGTGGATTCCGACCGATCCGAAGACCTTGGGGTCGTGCCGCATCACCTCCTGGATGGGCCCGATGTCGGCGAGATCCACGCTGACGCACAGCATGTGCGAGACGCCCTGCTCGCGGGCGCGCGCCAAGACGGCGGCGATATCGTCGCGCAGAGGCTCGAAATGCAGGTGGCAATGCGAATCGACGAACGGCATCGCTACATCGTATGGGTCGGGCGATCCGATTGCAATTGGCCGATGAGAAGGGTCTCGATCTTCGTGCGCGCGACGTCGGCGTCTTTGGCGCTGAATTGGATACCGATACCGGGCGCGCGGCCCCCGGGGGCATTCTGGGGCGTCACCCAGACCACATGGCCCGCCACCGGGATCTTCTCTTTGCTGTCTATGAGGGTCAGCAGCATGAAGACCTCGTCACCGAGATTGTAGGGTCTGTTGCTCGGTATAAAGAGGCCGCCGCCCTTGAGAAACGGCATATAGGCCGTGTACAGGGCATTGCGGTCCTTGATTACGAGCGAAAGGACGCCGGGGCGCGCAAGGGGTTTGACACCTTCATGTGTGTTCGATTGTACCGTCGACATAGTGCTAATCCCGTGGCTCGACATGCAAAAACAGCCGGTCCCAAACGAGACGGCGATCCAGGGGGGCCGCCATCAGGTCCCGAGCTTCAAGCGCCTCGTCCCAAAGGCGAAAGATCTGTTCCAAGTCTAGCCGAGCCGCCAGGGTACGCAAGCGCGCCTCACGCTCGCCCCGCCAGACCGGACCGGCCGTGCCGGTCAGCGTGAGTCGGGCAAGGCCGGCTGCGATCTCGATCAGAAGCGCAAGCCCGATGTCGGCATCGACCCCATGCCAGACCTCGGTGGCCTCGAGCGCCGATTGCCCGCCGGATGCGACGGCGTCGAGGCTCGCGACGAGCCGCGCGGCCACGTCCGGCGCATCCGGCGGCCAGGCCAGGGCCCGGAGCGGGGCCCCATGGGTCAAGGCCAGCAGCGCGCCGGGGTCGGGGATCTGGTGCCCCTTGAGGTAGGAGAGCCCCTCCTCTTCCGTCGGTCGCGCCAGCACGAGGTTCCGGCAGCGCGAGCGGATGGTAGGCAAGAGGCGCGCGGGGGCGTCGCTGACCAGGAGCAGATAACTGCCGGCCGCCGGTTCCTCGAGGGTTTTCAGGAGCGCATTGGAGGCCGACCGATTAAGGCGGTCGGCATCGACTATCAGGGCCACGCGCCGGGGCGCCAGATGCGGGGTGAGCACCAGAAATTGGTTGAGGGCGCGGGCCTCGTCCACCGTGATCTCGGTCTTACCCTCGGCCGCCCGCACCGCCAGGATGTCCGGATGGTTTCCGCCCGCCGCAAGCCGGCATGCGCGGCATGTCCCGCAGGCGGCCTCGTGTTCGCACACGAGCCTTATCGCGAGGCGTTCGGCAAACTGCCGTTTGCCGATGCCGGGCGGTCCGCTGATGAGGAGCGCATGGGGAAGCCGCTCCAAGTCGCCCACGCTGTCCCAGACGGCACGCTGCCAAGGAAGCATGGCTACCAACGGGCGGCGAGCGCCGCGTCCACGGCCTGCCCGACATCGGCCACCGACCCTGAGGCGGGAATCACGAGGAACCGCTCGGGATCGCCCTGCGCCCGTTGGCGATAACCCTCGCGTACCCGGTCGAAAAACGTCTCATCCTCGGCCTCTATGCGGTCCGCTGTGCGTCCCGCGCGCCGTTTCATGGCTACGGCCGCCGGTACGTCGAAAAGGAGGGTCAGGTCGGGCAGCGGAATGTCCAGAAGCCGGGTCAGCGCGTCGATCAGGGAGGTCTCGAGCCGCCGTCCGTAACCCTGATAGGCATAGGTGGCGTCCAGATAACGATCGCACACGACGGTCTTGCCGAGCGCGAGCGCCGGGGCGATCACGGTCCTGACATGCTGGATCCGCGCCGCGAAGATCAGCAGGAGTTCGGTTTGGGCGTGAAGCGAGGCATGGGCCAGCAGCAGGTCGCGGATGCGCTCCCCCACGTCCGTCCCGCCCGGTTCGCGGGTCACCACCACGCCGCTGGGATTACGGCGTCGGCAGAAGTCGACGATGCGGTCGATCTGGGTGGTCTTGCCCGATCCGTCGAGACCCTCGAGGCTCAGGAACAGACGCCTGCCGGGTGTTGTCGATCTCATATTTGCGGATTTCCTGATCCTGCTCCTGCAGAGTCTCAGAGAATACATGACCGCCGCGCCCCGTGGCCACAAAATACAGCGCCCGCGTCTTGTCCGGGTGGAGCGCCGCATAAAGGGCGCGCGCGCTGCACAAGCCGATGGGTGTCGGCGGCAGCCCATAATGGAGATAGGTATTGTACGGGCTCGGGAACCTGAGGTCGGCGCTGGTGAGGACCCCATGGTAGCGCTTGCCGAGGCTGTAGATCACCGTGGGGTCGGTCTCGAGCTTCATGCCCAGACGCAGGCGGTTGACGAACACCCCGGAGATCTTGCGGCGCTCACCGGACTTTGCGGTCTCCTTTTCGATGAGCGAGGCGAGGACCAGCGCCTGTTCCGGCGTCGCCAGCGGCAGACGGGGCGCGCGCTTGCGCCAGTCGGCGCGCACAAGCGCGCGAAGGCGTCTGTGGGCGCGGGCGAGCACCGATGTCGCCGACGCGTCGTATGTGTAGTAATACGTGTCCGGGAAGAAGGCGCCTTCGAGGCTCGCGTGCATACCGAGCGCGCGGCGCACGGCGGCGTGCGACAGCCCCTTGACGTCGTCTTTCAGGTGGGGCGCCTGCGCGAGGGCCTGCCGGACCTGGTGAAATGTCCAGCCGGGCACGAGCGTGACGGGGTATTCGACGACCTGCCCCGTCACCACCATACGCAGGATCGTGAGGGGGGTCGCCGGATCGGGAAAGCGATACACGCCGGTCTTGAGGGCCTGGCCATCCCCTTCGAGTTCGGCGAGCGCCACGAAGGAGTCGGTCGAATCGATCACATGGCGGTGTTTGAGGGCCTCGGCGAAGGCGCGCATGGTCGTCCCCGTCGGCAGATGAAAGGTCCTGGGCCCGGGGTGCAGCGTACGGTAGGCGAGAAAATACCACCCGGCCGCCCAGATGCCGCCGAACAGCAGGACGCCGACCGCCGTTTTAAAGAGCGGGCGCATCGCCGCCGGTCCGAAGGGCATCTTGAATCCGGGATGTGACCGGGCCGGGGCGCCAGGAGCGCTCGGCCAGTTTGAGGACCGCCCGTGCCCCGATCACTGAGTTGCAGAGAAAGACCTCGTCGGCCTGCATGACCCGTGCGTTCGTAAGGCCATCGACGCGCACCTCGATACCGGATTCCCGCGCGCGTTCTATGATCCGGTCGCGCATGACCCCCGCGACCCCCGCTTGGTCCAGGGTCGGGGTAACCAAAACGCCGTGTTCAACCAGGAAGAGATTGGTCATCGTCCCTTCCACGACCCATCCTTGCGTGTCCTGCATCAATCCTTCCCAATAAGGGTCCGTGAATTCCCGCTGTGCCAGCACCTGCTCGAGCCTGTTCAAGTGTTTGAGGCCGGCCAGGAGCGGCTGTCGGGCAAGCCGCGTCCGGCACCAGAAGACCGGGGCCTTGTCGTCAGCCGGGGGTCGTCGAGACCAGGGCCATACCGTCAGGATGCGGTCGGTGGGCGCCGGTTCGGGCCGATAGCCGCGCCCGAGCGCGCCTCGCACCAGGACGACCTTCAGGATAGCGAGGCCAAACCCGGCCGCCAAGCCTTCGGCCTCGGCGGCAAGCAGCGCGGGGTCGACCGGATCCAATCCCAGGCGCCGGGCGCCGGCCGTAAGCCGCCGGACATGGGCGGGCCATAGGAGCAGGCGGCCGTCCTGGATCGGTATCGTCTCGAAGAGCCCGTCACCGTACTGAAGCCGGCTTGCGGCCGGCACCAGGGCCTCGGCACGGCCGTTTACGAGCGCGCGCAGCGGGTTCATGGCAGTGGGGCGCAGGGCGTTGTCTGGCCGGCGGCCTGGGCTGTTGTCGAATAGGATGCGCAGGGCTTGCTCATAGGCGTCTTGGGTCTTCGATCAAGGGTGGCCGATCCCTAACGCGCGCAAAAGTCCCGCAGCCTTGGCTTGGGTCTCGCCCAGCTCCCGTGCGGGATCGGAGTCGGCGACGATACCCGCCCCGACCCGGAAACCGATCTCCGGCCCGCGTACCACGAGTGTGCGGATCAGGATATTGAGATCGATGTCGCCGCGCTCGTTGATGTAGCCGAGGCTGCCCGTATAGGCCCCGCGCGCCCGGTGTTCGCTCTGCGCCAGGATCTCCATGCAGCGGATCTTCGGGCACCCGGTGATGGAACCGCCCGGGAAGAGCGCCTTCAGGATGTCCGAGGGCCGCGCGTCGGGGCGCAACGTGCCCTCCACGTCCGACACGAGGTGGTGGACGGTCGCAAAGCTCTCGACGCGCATGAGATTCGGCACCCGAACGCTGCCGGGTCGGCATACGCGCCCCAGATCGTTGCGCTCCAGATCGACGAGCATCAGGTGCTCCGCGCGCTCCTTCGGGTGGGCCCGTAAATCCTGCCGCGCGCGGTCGTCTTCGGGGATGCCGGACCGACGCGCGCAGGTCCCGGCGATGGGCTGGGTCGTCACCCGCTGCCCGCTGCGCCTGAGGAGGCGTTCCGGCGAGGCGCTTGCGATCAGTGTCTCCCCAAGCCGTGCCAGGGCTGCAAACGGCGATGGGTTGTGCGTCCGCAGGGCTTCGAGCAGTGCCGCCGGAGACGTGGCGGGCTGCCAGCGGCCGAGGTAGCCACGGGACAGGTTCGCCTGAAAGATGTCGCCGGCCGCGATGTAGGCCTGGATGGCGCGCACCCCCTTCTCGTAATCGTCCGGCGGGTCTTCTGTGAGGCGCTCCAGGCGCACCGGCGGCCACGGCCTGGGCTCGGGCAGGCGCCTCAGGTCGGCCTCGATCGCCTCGATCACCGAGACGTCCCGGCCGGTGATGTAGGCGGCCCCCGAGCGCCTATCTTGCAGTACCGCCCCCGGGACGCCCTGGAGCCACGCCAGCGGCACGTCCGCAGGCGGCGGCAGCGCAGCGAGCCGCGGTTCGAACGCCGCGGCGAGTTCGTAGCTCAAGAAGAGGAAGTGCCCGTACCCGAACGGCAGCCTGTCGTCCGCCCCGCCGCTTTCGGACGAGCCGCCGGTTCGTTCATCGAGGATCGCAAAAAACCGCGCGCACTCGGCCGCGGTCGCCGCGGCCGGCAGGATGACCGGGTCCTCCGGGTAGGCGAACAGGATATCGAATCCCCAGCCCCCGTCCCCGCGGCCTGCCAAAAGATGCGGGTAGCGTTCGGGAAACGCGTCATGGACCCGAAGGAGATCATCGACGCCCTTCGGGGCCGCCCGAATCGCCGCCGGCCCCCCCATGGGCTAGCGGAGGCGGCCGAGGACGAGCGTCCCGTTCGTGCCGCCGAATCCGAAGGAGTTCGATAGGGCGTGCGTGATGGGCAGGTCTCGCGCGACGTTCGGGACATAGTCCAGGTCGCAGCCCTCGCCCGGATTGTCGAGGTTGATGGTGGGCGGCGCGATCTGGTCATGGATGGCAAGCACCGTGTAGATGGCCTCGATGGCGCCGGCCGCCCCCAGAAGATGACCGGTCATCGATTTGGTCGAGCTGACCGCGAGCTGTTTGGCGCGATCGCCGAACACGCGCTTTATCGCTATGGTCTCGGCCCGATCGCCGAGCGACGTGGAGGTTCCGTGGGCGTTGATGTAGGACACCTCGGAGATATCGAGGCCGGCGTTGCGCAGCGCATAGCGCATGCACCGCGCTGCACCGTCTCCGTCCTCCGGGGGGCTTGTCATGTGGTATGCGTCGCCGCTCATCCCGAAGCCCAACAGCTCCGCGTAGATGCGCGCGCCGCGCGCCTTGGCATGCTCGAACTCCTCCAGGACCACGACCGCCCCGCCCTCGCTCAACACGAAACCGTCGCGATCCCGATCCCACGGCCGGCTGGCCCGGGTCGGGTCGTCATTGCGCGAACTGAGTGCCCGGGCATTGCCGAACCCCGCCATCGAGGTTGGGGTCACCGACGCCTCGGCGCCGCCTGCGATCATGATGTCGGCATCCCCGTATTCGATGATACGGCCGGCCTCCCCGATGGCGTGCGTCGATGTGGTGCAGGCGGTCACAACCGCCAGATTCGGGCCCTTGAATCCGTACAGGATGGACAGATTCCCCGATATCATATTAATGATACTCATGGGAATATAAAACGGCGAGATGCGCCGTGCGCCCTTTTCCAGATACTGGCGCGTGGTTTCCTCGATCGTATGGACTCCGCCGATGCCCGATCCTATGTAGCATCCTATCCGTTCGGCGTTGGCCTCGGTCACGGTGATGCCGGCGTCCTTGACGGCCTCCACCCCGGCGGCCATGCCAAGCTGGATGAACCGATCCATCTTGCGGGCTTCTTTCTCCGACAGGAACGCCGTGGGGTCGAACCCGCGGACCTCTCCGGCGATGGTCGACGGGAATCCGGTCGCATCGAATTGCGTCACAGGGCCGATCCCGCTCTCGCCGGCGATGATCCGCCGCCAATTGTCGGCGACATTGAGACCAAGGGGCGTGACGGCCCCGAGCCCGGTTATGACGACGCGCCTCTTATTCAAATGCACTCCCCCGGATATGACCGTATTGCCGAGACCGATATGGCCGCCCGGCTCAATTCGCGGCGTGCGAGGTGATGTAGTCCACCGCCTGCTTCACGGTCGTGATCTTCTCCGCCTCGTCGTCCGAGATCTCGCAGTCGAACTCCTCCTCGAGCGCCATGACGAGCTCCACGGTATCGAGCGAATCCGCACCGAGATCGTCCACGAACGACGCATCGGTCGAGACCTCGTTTTCATTGACCCCGAGTTGCTCAACCACGATCTTCTTTACCCGCTCTTCGATGCTGCTCATCTCTTGTTCCTCCAGAAAATCATTATGAAACCGCGCGGCGGCATAGTTAACACATCCCCGCCGCCGAAGTCTACTTTAGGCGTCGATCGGCTAATTCATATACATTCCACCGTTTATGTGCAAGGTCGTTCCGGTAATATAGGACGCCTCCGGGGATGCCAGGAACGCCACAGCATGCGCGACATCCTCCGGCGTCCCCAGGCGCCCGAGCGGAATCTGCGCGATTAGGGCGTCTTTCTGCTCCTGGCTGAGCGCGCGGGTCATGTCCGTGTCGATGAACCCCGGCGCGACGGCGTTGACGGTGATGTTCCGGCTGCCGATCTCGCGCGCCAGGGCCCGCCCGAACCCGATCAAGCCGGCCTTGGCCGCCGCATAGTTGGTCTGGCCGGGGTTTCCGGCGACGCCCACCACGGAGCTGATGTTGATGATCCGCCCCTTGCGTCTCTTGCTCATCGCCCTCAGGCATCCGCGAGTGAGGCGGAATGCGCCCGTGAGGTCGGTCGAGAGGACCGCGTCCCAGTCCTCGTCGCGCATCCTCATCGCCAAGCCGTCGCGGGTGATGGCGCCATTGTTTACCAATATGCTCGGCCATTGTCCGCGGTTTTCGAGTTCGGCGAGCAGGCTGTCGATCGACGAGGGGCTCGACAGATCGAGCGCGAACGCCCATCCCTGGACATCGTGGGCGGCGAAGTAATCGGCAATGACGTCCAGGCCCTTTTCCGAGGTGGCGGTTGCGACGATACGCGCCCCGTGCGCGGCCAGCTGCAAGGCGCACGCCTTGCCGATTCCGCGGCTCGCCCCGGTCACCAAGGCGATTTCGTCATTGAGTCCCATGGCTGTCTCCCTATTTCTTTCAATGATGCCGGGCTCAGGGCCCCGCAGACCCCAGGGCCGCCGCGAAGTCGGCCGGCTCGCCGATGGCGGCGCACGGAAGGTCGACAATGCGCTTGTTCAGGCCGGTCAGCACCTTTCCCGGGCCACATTCGACAATCCGCGACGCGCCCCCCGCCGCGATCCGGCGTATGGTCTCAACCCATCGCACCGGTGAGAATAGCTGGCTTACGAGGGCCTCGCGAATGCGATCGGGCTCGGACAGCATCGTCACGGTGGCGTTATGGATGACGGGCACTTCCGGGGCCCTCAGGACCACCGGGGCCAGTGCCTCGGCAAACCGCGAGGCGGCCCCTTGCATCAGCCCGCAATGCGAGGGGGCGCTGACCGCAAGAACGATGGCGCGCCTTGCGCCCGCGGACCGCGCGGCGGCGAGCGCCCGGTCCACCGCGGCCTTGGTCCCGGCGATCACGACCTGCCCCGGGGCGTTGTAGTTGGCCGCGGCCAGCGTCTCTCCCTGCGCACAGTCGCGACACACGGCCTCGACCGCCTCATCGGCCAGTCCGAGGATCGCCGCCATCGCCCCCTCCCCCTCCGGCACGGCCTCCTGCATGAACGCGCCGCGTTGCACGACCAGGCGCACGGCCTGTTCGTAATCCAGGGCCCCGGCGCACACCAGCGCGGCGTACTCGCCGAGGCTATGGCCGGCCATGACGCCGGGCCGCGCCCCCCCGCTCGCCCGCCACGCCCGGTAGCAACCGACATCCGCGGCCAGCAAGGCGGGCTGGGTCACGATCGTGCGGTTCAGGGCCTCCTCGGGGCCGTTTTGGGCTACCGCCCAGAGGTCGTAGCCGAGGACGTCCGACGCCTCGCGAAAGGTCTCCACGACCTCCGGGTGGGCCGTGGCCAGCGCCTTCGACATCCCCACCGATTGCGATCCCTGTCCGGGAAAGACGAAGGCCGCACCGCCGTTCGCGTTCATCACCACCTCTTCGATCGTTTTATCAATAGCGGAGAAGGACAGAGCCCCAGGTGAGGCCGCCGCCAAACGCTTCCATGAGTACGACGTCGCCCCGCCGGATCCGTCCGTCGCGGACCCCGGTATCGAAGGCCAAGGGGATGGATGCCGCCGACGTATTGCCGTGCCGATCGACCGTCACGATCACCTGGTCCATCGTCATGCCGAGCCGCTTGGCGGTAGCCGCGATGATGCGGATGTTGGCCTGATGGGGGACGAGCCAGCGGATGTCGGTCTGTTTGAGGTCGTTGGCGGCCAGGGTCTCGCCGACCAGCGCGTCGAGCGTCGTCACCGCCATCCGAAACACCTCGTTCCCGCGCATCGTGATATGGCCAGGGCCGGCGCCCCGGTCCGAGACGCCGGTCGACACCGTCAGGAGATCCTTATAGGCGCCGTCGGCGTGCAGGTGCGACGACAGGATGCCCGGTTCGTCGCTGGCGCCGACTACGACCGCGCCGGCGCCGTCGCCGAATAGCACGCTGGTCGACCGGTCGTTCCAGTCCACGATGCGCGACATCGTTTCGGCCCCGACCACGAGCGCGCGCTTGGTGCCGCCGGTGCGGATGAACTTTTCGGCGATCGCGAGCGCGTATACGAAACCCGTGCAGACCGCCTGGACGTCGAAGGCCGCCGAACCATGGATGCCGAGCCGCTCCTGGAGGAGGCACGCGGTGCTCGGGAAGACGCGGTCCGGGGTCGTCGTGGCGACGATCAGGAGATCGATGTCCGAGGCCAGGCAGCCGGCCGCGTCGAGCGCCTGGCGGGCCGCCCGCTCGGCCAGATCGCAGGTCGTCTCGTCGGGGGCCGCGACGCGCCGCTCGCGGATTCCCGTACGCGAGACGATCCACTCGTCCGACGTGTCGACGGTCAGTGCCAGCTCGGCATTGGTCACTACGCGCCGGGGCAGGAAGCTCCCCGTGCCGAGGATGCGGGCGCTCGTCACGCCAATCCCCGCTGTGGCGAGGGCTCCATCTCGCGGCGAATACGGTCCGGGATATGGTATCGCACCTCGCGCAAGGCCACCTCCAGGGCGTTGCGCAGCGCGATCGCGTCGGCGCTTCCGTGGCTTTTTACGACGACCCCGTTCAGGCCGACCAGCGTCGCGCCGTTATACCGCTTGGGGTCGACGCGCCGGGCGAAGGCCTTCAGGACCGGCCGCGCGATCAGGCCCCTCATGCGTGTCAGGGCATTGCGGCCGAACTCCTCCTTCAGAAACGCGCGGATCATGCGCGCCAAGCCCTCGCTGGTCTTCAAGGCGATATTCCCGACGAATCCGTCGCACACGATCACATCCGTCGTTCCCGTATAAATGCCGTCACCCTCGACATATCCGGCATAGTTCAGGCCGCTGCGGGCCAAAAGCTGGGCCGCGGCCTTTACGACCTCGTTGCCTTTGATGTCTTCCACGCCCACGTTCAAAAGACCCACGGTCGGACGGTCCTTGCCGTCCACCGCGGCCGCGACGATGGTCCCCATCACCGCGAACTGCCGGAGGTGCTCGGCGGTGCATTCGACGTTGGCCCCGAGGTCGAGCAGATGAACGTGCCCGTTCAGGGTGGGCACCGCGGTCATGATCGCCGGCCGGTCGATCCCGGGCAGGGTCTTTAGCACGAAATGCGCGACGGCCATGAGCGCGCCGGTATTGCCGGCGCTGACGCAGGCGTCGGCGTGTCCCTCTCGCACCAGGTTGAGCGCCACACGCATCGAGGAGTCGCGTTTGCTCCGCAGGGCCTGGGCCGGAGGCTCGTCCATGCGCACGACCTCGGTCGCCGGCACGATGCGCAGCCGCTCGTCCGGCCCCGCCGTCATCCGGCGCAGCTCCGCCTGGATCGCCTCCGGTTGGCCTACGAGCGCGATGCGCGCCTCCGGCTGTGCCTCGAGGAACGCCAGCGCCGCAGAAACCGTAACGCGCGGGCCATGATCACCCCCCATGGCATCGAGGGCGATAGTGATGGTCACCTATGACTCCGGGACAGACCTAATCGGGCTTGGTATCGAGGACCTTGCGGCCGCGATAATAGCCGTCCGCGCTGACATGATGGCGGCGGTGGGTCTCGCCGCTCGTCGAATCGACGGACAATGTCGGGCGGGACAGGGCATCATGCGAGCGGCGCATGCCGCGCTTGGAGGGGGTTTTGCGACTCTTCTGTACCGCCATCGTGTTCTTTCCTCGGTTCCTATATATCGCGCCTTGGGCGCTTCAACAACCCCGCCAACTCGGCAAAGGGATGGGTTCCGGCCACAGGCCGCGCAATGGGTTCACAGTCTCCGGGATGCCTTGGCGCCATCGGGAGGGCCAGAATCAGCTCCTCCTCGACCACGTCCGCGACATCGAGCGGGCCGCTATGGTAACAGACATCGATCCCCTTTTCCGCCAGCTCCCGTTCGTCGGCCTCCGATCGCGCGAATACCAGCCGCCACTCGGTATGTACCGCGAACGGGAATACGTCCGTACAGCGTTGGCATAAGAGAGGAAGCGACGCCTCGGCATGGCCCTGCATCAATCCCCGTCCCTGCTCATCCCGCCCGAACACGAGACGGACGCTGATTGGGCCGGTGTCACCCGCCACCAGCTCCCGCAAGCGCGCCAAGGGCGCCGGGTCGAGGCCGCCCTGCACGACAAGGCCTTGGCCTGCGGCCCGCTCCGGGTCGATGGACTTTGGCAGGGTACCCGATTCCATGCGCCATGATATAGGGGGGGCCTTAAGCTGTCAAAATCGCGTGGTGAATACTGGCGGCCAAAGCTTTACAATACGCCCCCGCCTTATCGTGCACGCTTTTCGGGAGTATGGGGTGATCAAGAAGCTACTGGTGGCAAACCGCGGCGAGATCGCGGTACGCATAGTGCGGGCCTGCGCCGAGATGGGGATCGAATCCGTGGCGGTCTACACCGACGCGGACCGCCATGCCTTGCATGTCAAAAAGGCGAGCGAGGCCTATAACCTGGGCCCGGATCCGGTCGGCGGCTACCTGAATGCCCACCGGATCACGAGCGTGGCCTTGGGAGCGGGGTGCGACGCGGTGCACCCCGGATACGGGTTCTTGTCGGAAAATCCGGAACTTGCCGAGATCTGCATACGCCGCGGGCTGATCTTCGTGGGGCCCTCTCCGGCCGTCATTCGGCAAATGGGCGACAAGACGCTCGCGCGCCAGGCCGCGATCGCGGCCGGCCTGCCGGTCGTCCCCGGCAGCGACGGCAACGTCGCAAGCCTCGAGGAGGCCGTCGAGGCGGCCCGGGCGATCGGTTATCCCGTGATGCTCAAGGCGACCTCGGGCGGGGGCGGACGGGGCATTCGGCGGTGCGATTCCGAGGAGGAGCTCCGCCGCCAGTACGACCGGGTCGTTTCGGAGACCACCAAGGCCTTTGGGGCAGCGGACGTCTTTCTCGAGAAGTGCATCGTCAACCCGCGCCACATCGAGGTTCAGATCCTGGGCGATCGTCTGGGCAACGTCGTCCATCTCTTCGAGCGGGACTGCTCCATTCAGCGCCGCCACCAGAAACTTCTGGAGATTGCCCCGTCGCCGCAGCTTACGGAGGCGCAACGCGCCGAGGTCTGCGATCTGGCGGTTCGGGCGGCCAAGGCGGTCGGCTACGAGAACGCGGGAACGGTCGAGTTCCTGTTCGACCAGGATAAGCGGTTCTACTTCATGGAGATGAACACGCGCCTGCAGGTCGAGCATACGGTGACCGAGCAGATTACCGGCGTCGACATCGTGCAGGAGCAGATCCACATAGCGAGCGGCCAGCCCCTGTCGTTTACCCAGGACGACATCCAAAGGCGGGGGTACGCGCTGCAGTTTAGGATCAATGCCGAGGATCCGAAGAACGATTTCCTGCCGAATTTCGGGCGCATAACCCGCTACTATTCGCCGGGCGGCCCGGGTGTGCGCACCGACGCGGCGATCTATACCGGTTATGAGTTCCCGCCCTACTACGACTCGATGTGCGCCAAATTGACGATATGGGCGCTGACCTGGGAGAAGGCCCTGGCGCGCGCGCGGCGTGCACTCCTCGATATGGGCGTCTCGGGGGTCAAGACGACGATCCCCTACCATCTCGAGATCCTGAAGACGGCGGAATTCCGCAGCGGCCTGTTCAACACGGCCTTTGTCGAAGACCATCCGGAGCTCAGCAATTATTCCGCACGCCGCCCGACGTCGCATCTGGCCGCGGCGATCGCCGCGGCGATCGCCGCGCACCACGGCTTGTGAGCGTGGGCCGACGCGGCGCCGGGAGCGAACGGGACGCGAAGCGCGGGCCCTGGGTATAATCCAGAACACATGATGACAGGTAGATAATCGTGGCAAAGACACGCGTACAAATAACGGACGTGATCCTTCGGGATGCCCATCAATCCCTGATCGCGACCCGCCTGCGCACCGAGGACATGCTGCCCGCGTGCCCGGATCTCGATGCCGTCGGCTATTGGTCGCTCGAGGCCTGGGGTGGTGCGACCTTCGACGCCTGCCTGCGCTTCCTGAAGGAGGATCCGTGGGAGCGGTTGCGGCTCCTGAAGGCCGCCCTGCCGCGCACGCGCATACAGATGCTGTTGCGCGGCCAGAATCTCCTCGGCTATCGCCACTATTCGGACGACGTCGTGCGTGCGTTCGTGGCCAAGGCCGCGGAGAACGGGGTGGACGTGTTCCGGATATTCGACGCCATGAACGACACCCGGAACCTGCGGGTGGCCATTGAGGCGGTCCTCGAGATCGGCCGGCACGCCGAAGGGACCATCTGCTACACGACAAGCCCCGTGCACAACGTCGCCGGGTTCGTGGCCATGGCCCGCGAGCTCGAGACCATGGGCTGCCAAACGATCGCGATCAAGGACATGGCCGGGCTTTTGACCCCCACCAAGACCACCGCGCTTGTGAAGGCCCTGGTGAAGGCGGTGAAGGTCCCGCTGCATCTGCATTCCCATTCGACTTCGGGTCTGGCCGCGATCTGTCAGTGGAAGGCGATCGAAAGCGGCTGCTATATGATCGACACCGCGTTGTCGGCCTTCGGGGAGGGCACGAGCCATCCGCCGACGGAGAGCCTGGTCGCGGCCTTGCGGGGCACGCCCCACGACACCGGGCTCGATCTCGAGCGGCTCGAGCGGATCAACGCCTATTTCCGCGACGTGCGCAAGCGCTACCATCAATTCGAAAGCGATCATACGGGAGTGGATAGCCGCGTCCACATGAATCAGGTCCCGGGCGGGATGATCTCCAACCTCGCGAACCAGCTGAAGGAGCAAGGGGCGCTTGCGCGCATGGATGAGGTCCTGCTCGAAATCCCCCGTGTGCGCGCCGATCTTGGTTATCCGCCGCTGGTCACACCGACATCCCAGATCGTGGGGACTCAGGCGGTCTTGAATGTGCTCACCGGGCAGCGGTACAAGAGCATCACAAGCGAGGTCAAGCTATACCTCCAGGGGCGTTACGGCACGCCCCCGGGGACCGTCGATAGCCGGGTCCGCAGGCTCGCCATCGGCCATCAGCCCGTCATCACCCACCGGCCGGCGGACGACATTCCGCCGGAGATGGAGAAGTTGCGGGCCGAGATCGGGGGTCTCGCGAAGAGCGAGGAGGACGTCCTGACCTACGCGATGTTCCCGGAGGTCGGCCGTCAGTTCCTCGAGGAACGCGCCGCCGGCACGCTGCGGCCCGAGGAGTTGCTGCCGCCGCCCGAGGCGCAGTCCGCCCCCTGCCATCTTGCGCCGACCGACTTCAACGTCACGATGCATGGCGAGACCTACAATATCAAGATCCGCGGCGCGGGACACAAAAACGAGGAACGCCGGCCCTTCTACGTCTATGTCGACGGCATGCCCGAGGAGATCATGGTCGAGACCATAGGCATCGTGCCGACCGATACCGCAGGCGGCGACTTTCGCGGGCCCGCGGTGGCCGAGGCCGGCACGGGCGCGGGGGCGCGCCGCCCGAAGGCCCTCAAGGCCGGCGACGTCACGAGTGCGATGCCCGGGACCGTGGTCGACGTGCTGGTCACGGTCGGTCAGGTCCTGAAGGCCGGCGATCCGGTGCTCGTCATCGAGGCGATGAAGATGGAAAACGAGGTGCCGGCCCCCGTGAAGGGCACCGTGAAGAATATCTACGTCAGGAAGGGCGACAGCGTGAACCCGAACGAAGCCCTGATCGAGATCGCCTAGGCGATGTCCGTGCCGCGGCGTCTGATCCTGGCCTCGGGCTCGCCCTACCGCTACGAGCTCTTGGCGCGGCTCAAGGTCCCGTTCGAGGTGATGGTCTCGGATGTCGACGAGACCCGGCAGGCCGGGGAAGGTGCCCGGGAGCTGACCGAACGTCTGGCGATCGCCAAGGCCCTCGCGGTGCGTCCCCAGGCCTCCGACGCCCTCATAATCGGCTCCGATCAGGTTGCCGAGTACGACGGCGAGATCGTGGGCAAATCGGGCGGTTTCGAGGAGGCGGCCCGCCAATTGCGCCGCATCTCCGGGAAAACCGCGCGCCTGTACACCGGGCTTGCGCTCTTGAATGCGCAGACCGGCCGCGTTCAGGCGGAGGTGGCGCTCTTCGAGGTCGTTTTTAGGGCGCTCGACGAGGATCGCATCGCCCGCTATCTCCAGAAGGAACGCCCCTACGATTGTGCCGGGAGCGTGAAGTCGGAGGGGCTCGGTATCGCGCTCTTCGAGCGCTTCAACGGGGACGATCCGACCACCCTGATCGGCCTGCCGCTCATCCGTTTGGTGCGAATGCTCGAAAGCGAGGGGTTTGAGGTCCTCTAGGCCGGCGCCGGCCTAGGGTCCCGGGCGGCCGCAGGTCTGCGGCAGGACCCCTATCCGCCCGCCCCGCGGGCTTCCAGTGCGCGCCGCATGCGTCCCAAGGCCTCCTCGAGCAGCGCGCGCCGGCAGCCGAAATTCAGGCGAACGAAGCCTTCGGCCCCGAAATCCGCGCCGTCCGACAGCCCGACCCTGGCGCCCTCGAAAAATCGCTGCGGGTTTTCGAGGTCCAGGCCGCGCGCGTCTATCCAGGCCAGATAGGTCGCCTCCACCGAGGTCACCGCCAGGCCGGGCATCGCGCCGAGCGCGGAGACGGCGACTTGCGCATTGCCGCGCAGGTAGTCGATCAGGGCCCTGCGCCACGGCTCGCCTTCGCGGTAGGCCGCGAGGGCGGCCGCGAAACCGAGCACGTTCACGTCCGGGACGATCCCCTTCATTGCCGCACGGAAACGGCCGCGCAGATCGGGGTCCGGGATCACCGCGAACGAGAATCCGAGCCCCGGGACATTGAAGGTCTTGCTCGGGGCCATGAGGGTGATGGTGCGCCGTGCGAGGTCGGAATCGAGGCTTGCTATGGACCGGTGGCGCAAGGATGCGTCGAGGATGAGCCCGGCGTGGATTTCGTCGGCGCAGAGGGTAAGGTCGTGCCGTTCGCAGAATTGTCCCAGGCGCTCGAGCTCGGAGACCCGGTACACGCGCCCGACGGGATTGTGAGGGTTGCACAACAGCAAAAGTCGCGTGTTGGGCGTGGCCGCCGCCTCGAGGCCGTCCCAATCTATGGTATAGCCGTCCTCGCCGCGCGTCATGGGCGCCGTGATGAGTTGGCGCGACGCGAGCCGCGGCGCGCTCAAAAACGGCGGGTAGATCGGGACCAGGGTGAGTACCGCGTCGCCTACCGCGCCGGTCGCGCGGCAGGCGAGGTTCAGGCCCGTGACCAGGCCCGGCAGCCACACGATCCACTCTGGACGCAATGTCCAGGCATTATGGGTCTCCACATGGGCGATGATCGCCTCGGCAAGCCCCTTGGGGGCGTTTCCGTAGCCGAAGACGCCGTGCGCCACCCGCTCCTGCAAGGCCCGCACGACCGCCGGCGGCGACGCGAAATCCATATCGGCCACCCATAGCGGCAGGATGTCGCGTTCCCGATAGCGATCCCATTTGACGCTATCGGTGTTGCGCCGCTCGATCACCGCATCAAAACCGCTCACGCCGACTCCTCCGCCGCCTTTCGTTCGCATGGGATACTTCCACGACAACCTTCGCCCACGGGGCCGTCGGCAGCTTACCCGGGCCCGGCGCCGTGCGCCACCGTGATCTGCGAGAGGAGGTCGCGCTCCTCCTCCTCGAGCGCCGACCGGATATACCGTATCGTGTCCCGGTAACGCGGGATCACGTTGTACTTCAGGGCATTGACCCGTTTCTGCATCCTTCGCTGCTCGGCGAGCAGGCGCCAAAGC
>DAIDMD010000126.1 GCA_027449165.1 Acidiferrobacter sp.
GCCATCCGGGTTCCTGGTCGTATGACATCTGGTCGGTGTACCACCAGTGTACCAAACCCCGGATATTGATGAGAACTCTGTTCCCTAAGTCCTTGATTTATTGGTCGGGGCGAGAGGATTTGAACCTCCGACCACCTGAACCCCATTCAGATAAATGCCCTTTTCCGTATAAGGCGTTAGGGAATAATATCATGTATAACCAATACCTTACTGAGGTATGTCGAGGTATTTGACGGTACAGTAGGTTGGAGCAAGTGGAGCAGATTTGGAGCAAAAAGCGCTTGTGTGAACGTCCAGTTCTAACGCCCGAAATCCCGCACAACTACCAGCCGTTTCACCACACCATAAGTGCGCACATCCGCCACCTGCTGTACGGGATAGTGGGTATTCAAGGGACGCAGGAAGGTCCGCCCGCCATCCAGGATCAGGCGCTTGAAGGTGATCTCCCCGGTATCCGTGCGGGCCAGCACATGGCTGCCGGATACCGGGGTCAGGTCCGGGTCCACACATAAGATCCCGCCTTCGGGAAAATCCGGCTGCATGGTGTCGTCCACGACCGAAACCGCGAAGCCGCGGGGTCCGACCGCGTCCGCATAGGGGAGGTAACCCAGTACGACGTCCGTCTCCACCTTCCCCGTTTCCACCCAGGGCGCGACGCCAGGCCAGGCCAGATGCGGGATGTAACCGGCGCGCACCCCGGGCGTCTCCTGGACTCCCACGCCGGGAGGCGGATTCCCGCGCCCCGCCAAGAGCCAGTCCACACTCGTGTGATACCGCTCGGCGAGCTCGATCAGCTTTTCGGGAGAGGGGTACGCCTCGCCCTCCAGCCACCGGCGCGCCCCCCGAACGGACATATCCATCGCCCGCGCCACCTCGGTTTGACGGCCCAACCCTTTGCGGGACACGCCTGCGGCGTCCAAGGCCAGATTCAGGCGGTCGGCGAATGCCTCGAGACGTTGCGGATCGTTCAGGATTTTCATGGGCCCGCGCCTCCGGGGGACGGTTGATAGGGAGACAGACAGGAAAGGACGACGAGTATAGCGCCGATATTCCCTTCTGTATCTAGAGATCACAAGCAGGACTTGACAAAGAGAACATACAGGGTAACTATTTCCACTATGAATGACAATCACGCCAGTCCCTTCGGTGTGGCGATGGCCCACGCAGCCGCAAGCCTGGGCGGTTACGCCGCCATCGCGCGCGTCTGTGGGGTAACGAAGGTCAGCATTCATCGCTGGTGCCGCGCCGGCCGGCTTCCGCGCACGGATTATACCGGCGAAACCTCTTACGGCGAGATCATCGCCGCAGCGGTGGGGGAGCCGGATCTGGCGGGCGCTTGCGGCCGCCGCTCGCGCGGCGCCGATAGGGCGGCGGTGACAAGGAGTTCATTGGCGGCACACGGCTCAGCCGGCTTGGCGCGGCGCTAAAGATCACTGCTGGTAATTGGCACGGATGCTGATTTAGGAGACGAGGTAGGGGACGCAAGGGAAGGTGTTTCGGATAAGGGGAGGGGGAGGGGATGGCAAGAAGCCCTGCGTTTCAGTTCTACCCGTCGGATTTCTTGGCGGACGAAAAGGTTCTGATCATGACCAACCAGGAGGTCGGCTGCTACATCAAATTGCTGTGCGTGAGCTGGCGCGAGGGCTCGATCCCGAAGGCCCTCCCGGCCCTGGCCGCGCTCTGCGGCGAGTCGCAAAAAACGATGGCGCGACTCTGGCCGCATTTGTCCGCGTGTTTTCTGCCTGCGCCCGGCCACGCCGACCGTCTCATCCATCCGCGATTGGAGCGCGAACGCACGGCGCAGGCCGCGCATCGGGCCGAGCGATCGCGGGCTGGGAAAAAAGGCGCAAAATCAAGGTGGTCCGAGAAAAGAGCCGATGGCTTAGCCATGGCTCAGCCATGCGATAGCCATAGCTCAGTCATGGCTCAGTCATGCAATAGCTATGGCTCAGCGATGGCTCGGTCATGCGATGGCCATGGCTCAGCCATTGTTTTGCCAATGGCAAACGATAGCTCTTCATCTGCATCTGCATCTGCATCTTCAAACCCAACCCCTTGCATAGGGGCTGACGCCCCTATGCTGTGTGAAAACCCATCGTCTCTCCCTCAAACCCCACCACCCCCTGCAGAACCTCAACAGCGTCCTTCGCGCGCGAGCGCGCCCGCACGTAGCCAAGCGCGTGCCGAATCGGCGGGGGCGCAGGCCTGGGGCGCGTATGCCGCGGCGTACGCCTTGCGCTACGGCGTGGCTCCCGTGCGCAACGCCCGGGTGAACGCGCAATTCGGGCAGCTCGTCTCCCGCTTGGGGACCGAGGAGGCCCGCCACGTGGCGGCCTGGTACGTGGGGCACAACGCGGCGCTCTACGTGCGCTCGAAGCATGCGGTGAGCCTCTTGCTGCGCGATGCGGAGGGATTGCACACGGAGTGGCGGCGGCGGCAACAGGTCACCGAGGCCGATGCGCGCCAGGTGGACCGCAAACAAACCACGTTCAATGCGTTCGCGCCCCTGCTGGAGCAGGCCGCGCGGGAGGCGGAAGAGCGGGACCGTGAAACAGGAGGGGAAACCTATGCTAAGTCTTGATCTCGTACGGGCGCTCGCGGTCACCGCCGAGTTGACGGGGACCTTGCTCTCCCCCGACGCGGCGCAGATCCTCGCGAGCGACCTGGAACCCTATCCGGAGCCACAGGTCCTGGCCGCCCTGGCCCGCTGCCGGCAGGAGTTGCGTGGACGCATGACGCTCGCCGATATCCTCTTGCGCCTGGATGACGGGCGGCCGGGCGTGGAGGAGGCCTGGGCCATGGCGCCGCGCGATGAGTACCAGACCGTCGTCTGGACCGACGAAATGGCCGAGGCGTGGGGGGCTGCGCGCCCGTTGCTGGCCACGGACGAGGTCGGGGCGCGTATGACGTTTCGCGAGGTGTACACGAAGCTCATCCTGGCCGCGCGTCGCGAACACCGGGCGCCTCACTGGTTTCCGAGTCTGGGTTTCGATGTCGCCGGGCGCGAAGGTCCGTTGCGCGAGGCGGTGGCGAAGAAGCGGTTGAGCGCCTCACGCGTGGAAAAACTCTTGCCGCCTCCCGCCGATACCGCGCCGCGCCGCCTCGAGTCCGCATCCGTCGCGTCGTTGTTGCCCCGCATCGCGGCCCAAGAGCGCCTCCGTCAAGTGCGCGCCGCCCTGGGTGCACCCGCGCCCCGTCCCGCGCGGATCGACGAGATGCAACTGGAGAGCACGGATGCCTGAAGCCGGCGTCTCCGAGACCCGTTGCTGCGAGGTGGCCCGCGTGCTGTATCAAAATGCGGGCGGCTTCGTGGTGGCCCAGGTGACGGACGATCGGCGGCGGCGCTATGTGGTAACAGGCGTGTGCGACAACGCGCGCGCGGGCCAGCGCTGGGAGGTCACGGGCCGTGTCGGGCAGCACGCGAAATACGGGCCGCAGTTTCAGGCCGAGGCCATCATCGAGCAGCTGCCGACAGGGCGGGCGGCGCTGGAGACGTATCTCGCCTCCGGCAGCCTCCCCGGCGTGGGCCCGGCCACCGCGGTGGCGCTCGTCGCACGGTTCGGCGACGATGTGATCGCGGTCCTGGACGATCACCCGGAACGGCTGCGGGAACTGCCGGGGATAGGCGAGAAGAAGGCCGCGCGCATCCAGGGCGGCTGGGAGCGGGCGCGTGCCACCTATCGCATCATGCTCTTCCTGCGCGGTCTGGGATTGGGGACCGCGCTGGCGCACCGGGTCCACAAGGCCTTGGGCGGGGGGTCGGGGGAGGCCATCATCGCCCGCTTGCAGGCCAA
>DAIDMD010000127.1 GCA_027449165.1 Acidiferrobacter sp.
GGCGGGCTCCCAGGCCTTGAACACCCTCGAGGGGACGCCCACCAAGAAGCAGGTCTTCAAGTCCACGCAGTCGATCAAGGTCATCGGCAAAAAGCAGATGTCGGTCGCCGGGCCGGCGAACGGGGCGGCCCAGGCCCTTGCCGTCGCGCCCGGCGTCAATGTCATGGCCGAAGGCGTCACCGGCGCCCCGCGGTCTAGCATCAGCATCAACGGCATGAAGACCGGCTGGGGCAATATCGCCGGAAACGCCAATGACGGCACAGTGATGGTGACCTTCGACGGCGTGCCCATGATCGACCCGGCCTACACGGTCTGGCAGGCCTCCGAAGTCCCGCAGATCTCCCTGATACAGGCCATGTCCGTGACCTACGGCCCGGGCTATGCGGTAAATCGCTGGTATAACAACATCGGGGGCGCGGTGAACTTCAGCCCCATCCAGCCCAGCCGCCATCCGAGCGCGACCATCGGGGCATTCGCCGGAAGCTTCGGCACCTACGGCGAAAACTTCAGCCTCCAGACCGGTAAGATGGGCGACGGCTGGTCGGGGGTCGTGGCCGGCGGCGTCACCAAGGCCGACGGCAACTATCTCCATGGCTACGGATTCGACAACCCGTCCAAGAACCACGCCTATTACGCCAAATTCCGCAAGACCTTCCACGGCGGCCACGTGAGCTTCGGCGCCTACGACGCCCGCACCGAGTCCTATCGGCCCCTGCCCATTCCGGTAAGCCCGAACCCCAACGTCACCGTCAACGGCGTCAATCCCACCACCGGCGCCGTGAATCCGGGACCCCTCTACAGCCAGCAGACGACCGGGTTCTACACAACCCTGCCGTACAGCGAATACTGGAAGCAGAGCATCGTCAGCACCGAGCTGCTCTACTCGCGGTTCGTGTCGCGCCTATCGCGCCACATCACCATGCACAACCTCATGTGGTACCGTTATGGCCACAGAGAGCACCTGCACTACGACAACTACGGCAACAACAACAACGTCCTCGATCAGTACTACTACACGACCAGCGATACCTTTGGCGACAAGCTCTATTTCGACATCCGCGCCCCCTACAACGACATCTCGGCCGGCGGATACTGGCTGAACAGCAAGTACGCCTCGCTGCTCGAGTTCTACAACCCGGCCCTGCCCGCCCAGTACGCCTACGGGCCTAACGCCGGGAGCAACGCGACGGTGAACGGGCAGCCTGTCAATTACAGCATGTCGCTGCCCAGCCACTACCACGACTCCTATCTCTACATGACCGATCTTGCGGCCTTCATCCAGGACGACATCCAGCCGCTGCGTTCCGTGCGCATAACCCCCGGCATCCGCGTCGTGAGCTTTCAGACGAACTTCGTCAACAACGCCTCGTCGGCGTTCCCGATCAACGTGACAGACCAGATCGGCACGAACGGCGACGGCACCGGCGGCAACAACGCCCCGAACTCGTCGACCACGTTCAGCGAACTCGAGCCGTCCCTGGGCGTCAACTGGCAGTTCCGGAAGGACCTCGCGCTCTACGCCAACTACTCGACGGCCTATAAGGCGCCCGCCGGGGCGACCGGCACCTACGCCCACCTATTGGCGAGCTCGCTTGCGCCCCAGAAATCCACGCAGTACCAGATCGGATTGAAGGGCTACGTGCGCCACGACGGGCTCCTGAACGACGCCGCGTTCGGGGCCAACTACTACAACCTCGACGACACGAACGAGATCATACCGATACCGGTGGTAAGCCATCTCTATAGCCTGTTCGCCTCCGGATCGTCGCGCTTCAGCGGCGTCAACATCTATGCCGACGACAACCCCATCTACACGTTGCACCTGTTCGCCAACGTGAGCTTTGAGCGCGCGCGGTACTCGCAATACACGACGCCAAGCGGCGGCTCCTATAACGGCTTGCCGGTCTCGAACGTGCCGGCGCAGACCGCCAATATTGGGGCGTTCTATGAAATGTACCAAAGCGGCGTCGTCTATACGCCCAGCCTCTGGTGGCAATATACCGGCGCCCAGGACATCTACAACAACAACACCAACGCGCCGACCACGCAAAAGCTCCCGGCCTTCGGCATATGGAACGCGGCCTTGAAGATCGCGGTCGGCCACGAGGACCTGGGCGCCCATGTCCACCGGGTCAACATCAGCGTCGGCGTCTACAACCTGCTGAACAAGCACTATAATGCCTACGAGTACATCAGCAGCGGCGGGTACTACGGGGTGGCCGGACAGCTTCTCGGGGAGCCCGGCGCTCCACGATCCTTCGAGGTCTCCATGAGCGCGAAGTTTTAGCCTCAAGGGATGCGCGCAGGCCCGGGGCAATGCGCCCCGGGCAAGCCGCATGGCGGCACAAGGCGCTTCACGGGTCCGCGGGCGGGGCATCGATGCCCCGCTCCCGGCGCGTGGGCGCCGTTTTTTGCCGGGCCGCGCCCGCGCCGATCAGGCAAACGGCAAGGCCGCGGAACGGGCGGCCCCGGGAGCGGGTCCATTCGGCGGCGCGGCGCGTACCTTCCGGCATATCGCCAGGACGAGCGGGAACGGTCGTATAGCGGTTGGAATTTGCACAAAATCTCGCGACCTGTCCGCCGCCTGACGGTCGCACTCCAACCCCATCGGCCTTGGCCGCTTGCCGAGAGGGACCCGGATGCGGACCTTGCCCCCTTTCATGGGGCGGGAGCTAAACGGCGAGCCCTGCGCCGCCAGCAAGGCCGACACGGTGTCTACGGGGCCGGCAAGGTCCCGGCATTCTCACGCGTGACCGTCCAGCCGACCAGGGTGATGGGACCCGTGGTCCGCGAGAAGCTAAAGCCCTGGTAGTATCCGGAGGCGTTGGCAAAGCCGATGGGCGTCGCGGTGACGAGTGCCGGGACGCCGTTCATGAAGGTAAGCGGTACCCAGCGATGGCCGCGATGGGCGAAGTACATGTGCTCGTCCATGCGATAATAGGGTTCCCAGGCCCCGTTCTGCGGGAAGTAGCGGACATCCACGAGGCACAGGAGCTTGGGTTTGAGGCGGCCCGCCACATAGAATCGGACGACCCGGTCCGGCGGTTGCGGTCCGCTCACCGGGGCCCCGGGGGTCACGGTCCAGGCGGAGACCGTCAGTCCCGCCACCGGCGCCTGGTATTGCCCGGATTGGGCGGGGACCGTCCAGCTGATGTTTTGTCCCTGGTAGGTATGCTCCAGCACGAGCAGCGGCGGCACCGACGACCAAAGGTTCGGCAAGAAGCCCAGAAGGCCCACGGCCGCGCGCCAGCGGGATGCTTCGCGAAGGAGGAGGCGTGTTATGGATCTGATCCTCGGTCTTGTGTTCGGCACCATAGGTTCCGCCTATTTTGTGTACGGACGCAAGCAGCGCCATGCGGTCGCGCTGTTCGCGGGCGTTGCGCTCATCATATTCCCCATGCTCGTCTCCGGAGGAGTATGGCTCATCGCGGGCGGTATTGCCTTCATGGCGCTGCCGTTTGTGGTGTCGATCTAGGCGGGGAGCCCCCGATCCGCGCTACGATCCGCGCGAGCGCCTGAGCCGGCGGGTCGCCCATGACGGTGTGCACCCGGCCCCCGCGCGCCTTGTAGACGAGGAACGGGACGCCCTCGGCGCCGGCGGCCTCGAAGAGGCGGATGTTGTAGAGCAGCCCCCGGGCCACCGGGGGGGTGGCGCGCTCCGGCCGCACCGCCCCGCGCCCGCCGTGAAAGCCCTGCTCCATGGCCGCCAGGGCGGCCGCCGGGTGCGCGGACTCCAGGAGGGCCGCGGCCTTGCCGTAGCTCGACATCGCCAGTATCCCGACCGGCGCCCAGCGCACGCCGATGGCCTGGCGGCGGATGAACGGTTGCAGCGCCTCGTAGAGGTCGTGGCAATACGGGCAATTGGGGTCGAAGAAGACGTAGAGCCGAACCGGCCGCGTGCCCTCGCGGATGGATGCGGTGTGGCGCACGAAGGTCCAGAGGCGACTGTCCGCGGGGTGCGCGTGCGCGGCCGGCACCCCGGCCATGAGCGCGAGCGCCGCGGCGATCCCCCCGAGCCTCCTAGGCATGCACACTCCTTTGCCGGCCCGCCGGCTAGTCCGGTCCGGCCAACCAGTCGCGGGGTTTCAGGTAGATATCGTAGAGGTCGGCCTCGGGGCTGCCGGGCGCGGGACGCCAGTCGTAGCGAAAGCGGACCTCGGGCGGCAACGACATCAGGATCGACTCGGTCCGCCCCCCTGATTGTAGCCCGAACAAGGTCCCGCGGTCGTAGACCAGATTGAACTCGACGTAGCGCCCCCGCCGGTAGAGCTGGAAATCCCGCTCGCGCGCGCCGTAGGGGGTGTCCTTGCGCCGTTCGACGATCGGGGTATAGGCCGGCAGAAAATGGTCGCCGACGCTGCGCACGAACGCGAAGTCGCGGGCGAAGTCGGCGCTCTGGATATCATCGAAGAAGAGCCCGCCGATCCCGCGCGGCTCGTTGCGGTGCTTGAGGAAGAAGTATTCGTCGCACCAGGCCTTGTAGCGCGCATAGGCATCCGGGTCGTAGCCCGCGCAGGCCGCGCGGGCCGTCGCGTGCCAGTGGCGGGCGTCTTCCGGAAAGCCATAGTAGGGCGTGAGGTCGAAGCCCCCGCCGAACCACCAGGTGACGGGATCGGTCAAGGCCTCGAAGTAGCGCAGGTTGCAGTGGGTGGTCGGCACGTACGGATTGCGCGGGTGGATGACGAGCGACAGCCCCACGGCCTCGAAGGCCGAGCCGGCGAGCCCCGGCCGCCCCTTGGTCGCCGAGGGCGGAAGCGCCTCCCCGAAGACGTGCGAGAAATTCACCCCGGCCTGCTCGAAGACCGCGCCGCCGGCCAGCACCCGCGTCCGCCCCCCGCCGCCTTGCGCTCGGTCCCACCGGTCTTCGCGAAAGCCCCCCGGGCTTTCGTCGAGTGCGGCCAGGGTCTGGCAGATCCGGTCCTGCAGCCCCTCGAGGTAGGCCGCCACCTCGGCCCGCGGCGTCTTCATGCGCGTACTAGGCGCCCGGTGCGGGCGTCGCGTATCGGGGTCGGCCGGGGCAGGCGGCCGATGCGCCCGGTGAGGATCGCGTCCAGGGCGCCGCCCATGCGCCGGCGGAGCTCCCGGTCGGAGCGGGCCGGCCGTTCGCCGGCACGATTGGCGCTCGTCGAGATCACGGCCCCCCCGCACAGGCCGGCGAGCCGCGCCGCCTGCCGGTGGGCCGTGACGCGCACCGCAATCTCGGCGTGGCGGCCGCGCACCGAGGCCGCAAGCCTAGGCCGCGCCGCGACCAGCCAGGTATGCGGTCCGGGCCAGGTCTCGCGCGCCCGCGCCGGCAGGTCCGCGGCGTATGGCCGCAGGCCGTACGCGGCATGGGCGAGCACGATCAGTCCCTTGGCCGGGGGCCGGCGCTTCAAGCGCAAGAGCCGCCGGACCGCCGCCATGTTGCGTGGGTCGCAGCCCAGCCCGAAACAGGCCTCGACCGGATAGCCGACCACCCCGCCCGCGCGGACGATGCGCGCCACTGCCCGCACGTCGCGGCGCAGGATCGGCCCCCGCGCCGCGTGCGTCCGCTTGCGGCTCATGGCCGCGACCCGTAGGGCCGCCGGCCGATGTCCCGCCGGTACAGGCCGCCGTCGAGGGCGATCGCCTCCAGGCGCCGATAGGCGCGCTCGCGCGCCTCCTCCAGCGTCGCGCCCAGGCTCGTGACCCCGAGCACCCGCCCGCCGCACGACCGGACCGCGCCGTCGGCCTCGCGGGTCCCCGCGTGAAACACCTTGGTCTCGGGATCTGCGGCATCGAGGCCCGTGATCGGGTCGCCGGTGCGCACCGCGCCGGGGTAGCCGGGGGCGGCCAGCACCACGCACAGCCCCGGGCGCGGGTCGATCTCGAGCGTCTGCGACGATAGCGTCCCGTGCGCGGCGGCGGCCGCCAGCGCCACGAGGTCCGAGCGCAGGCGCATCATGATGGGCTGGGTCTCCGGGTCCCCGAAGCGGCAATTGAATTCGAGCACCTTGGGGCCGTCGGCGGTGAGCATGAGCCCGGCGTACAGGAAGCCGCGGTAGCGGTGGCCGTCGTCTTGCAATCCGCGCAGGGTGGGTTCGATGATCTGCCGGCGGATCACGGCCTCGAGCGCGGCGTCGACCGCCGATGCCGGCGAAAACGCACCCATGCCGCCGGTGTTGGGGCCCCGGTCGCCGTCGGCGAGCCGCTTGTGGTCCTCCGAGGTGGGGAAGGCCACGTAATCCAGGCCATCGGCCAGGACGATGAAGCTCGCCTCGACGCCCACCAGACGCTCCTCGATGACGATGCGCCGGCCGGCCTCGCCGAACGCCCCGTTCAGCATGGCCGCGGCCGCGTCCAGGGCGGCGGCCTGGTCGTCGGCCACGACCACGCCCTTGCCGGAGGCCAGGCCGTCGGCCTTCACCACATGCGCGCCCGGGTGCGCCTCCAGGTAGCGGGCGGCGGCGGCGAGATCGGTGAACGTCTCGTGGCGCGCGGTCGGTATGCCGTGGCGCGCGAGGAAGTCCTTGGCGAAGCTCTTCGAGCCCTCCAGGCGGGCGGCGGCGGCGGTCGGCCCGAGGCAGGTAAGACCCGCCTCGGTGAAGCGGTCGACGATCCCCGCCACGAGCGGGGCCTCGGGGCCTACGATGGTGAGGTCCACGCCCTCGCGGTAGGCGAGGTCGATCAGGCCGGGAATGTCGGTGGCCTCGACCGCGACGTTCCGGACCTTGGGTTCGCGTCCGGTGCCGGCGTTGCCCGGGGCCACCAGCACCTCGGAGGCGAGCGGCGATTGCGCGGCCTTCCAGGCCAAGGCGTGTTCGCGTCCCCCGGAGCCTACGATCAGGATCTTCATCAGGCGTGCCGGAAGTGACGCCGCCCGGTAAAGACCATGGCGATGTCGTGCTCGCAGGCCGAGGCGATGACCTCGGCGTCCCGTACCGAGCCGCCCGGCTGGATGACCGCGGTCACGCCGGCCTCGGCGGCGCTGTCCAAGCCGTCGCGAAACGGGAAGAACGCGTCCGAGGCGAGCACCGAGCCCCGTACCGCAAGGCCGGCCTCCTCGGCCTTCCACACCGCCACGCGCGCGCTGTCGACCCGGCTCATCTGGCCCGCGCCGAGGCCGATCGTGCGCCCGTCGCGCGCGAACACGATGGCGTGCCATTTGACGAACTGGGCGATGCGCCAGGCGAACACGAGATCGCGGGTCTCGGCCGCGGTCGGCCGCCTGCGGCTCACCGGCTCGAGCGTCACGTCGGTCTCCGGGATGTCGCGGTCCTGGACCAGCAGGCCGCCGCTCACGCGCCGGTAGTCGAGCCCGGTGTGCATGGGCTCTGTCATGTTGACGACCAGCACCCGGATGCCGGGCTTGGCGGCCAGCACCTGTGCCGCCTCGGGGCTCACTTCCGGGGCGACGATGACCTCCACGAACTGGCGTCCGGTGACGAGCGCGGCGGTCGCCCCGTCCAGGGGGCGGTTGAAGGCGATGATGCCGCCGAAGGCCGAGGTCGGGTCGGTCGCGTAGGCGCGCTCATAGGCCGCAGACAGCGTCTCGCCGAGCGCCGCGCCGCAGGGGTTGGCGTGCTTGACGATGACGCACGCCGGTTCCGCGAAGGCGCGCACGCACTCCAGGGCGGCGTCGGCGTCCGCCATGTTGTTGAACGAGAGCTCCTTGCCTTGGATCTTGGCGGCGCGCGCGATCGACGCGGGGCTCGCGTCCGGGGCCTCGTAGAACGCCGCCCGCTGATGGGGGTTTTCCCCGTAGCGCATCGCAAAGCGCTTGACGAAGGCCAGATGCAGCACCTCGGGTAGGTCCGCGCCGGCCCCGGACCCGCCTTCCAGGTAGCGCGCGATCAGGGCGTCGTAGCGCGCGGTGTGGGCGAACACCTTGGCCGCGAGGTGCCGGCGGACTTCGCGGGTGATCGTCGCGGGGTTCTTCAGGGCCTCGATGACGATCCCGTAGTCGCCGCTGTCGACCACGGGCAGCACATGCTCGTGGTTCTTGGCCGCCGACCGCAGCATCGCGGGTCCCCCGATGTCGATCTGTTCCACGACCTCGGCGAAGCTCGCGTGCGGGTCCCGGCTTACGCGTTCGAAGGGATAGAGGTTCACGATCAGGAGGTCGATGGCGACGATCCCGGCGTCGCGCATCGCCGCCCGGTCATCCGGCCGGTCCGGCCGCCCGAGCAGGCCGCCATGGACACGCGGATGCAGGGTCTTCAGGCGCCCGTCGAGCATCTCCGGGAATTCGGTGTAGGATGCGACCTCGACGACCGGCACGCCCGCTGCGGCGAGGAGCTTGGCGGTGCCGCCGGTCGAAAGGATCTCGATGTCCGCCTCGTGGAGCGCGCGCGCCAGATCGACGATGCCGGACTTGTCCGATACGCTGATGAGCGCTCTTTTCATTTCGGGTCGTTGCCTTGTGTGGGGGGGAGAGATTCGGGGCGGTCGGCGAGCCCGTAGCTCAGGAGCTTCTTGCGCAGCGTATTGCGGTTGATGCCGAGGATCTTCGCCGCCTGGCATTGGTTGTGGCCGACATGGCGCATGACCGTCTCGATGAGCGGGGCCTCGACCTCGCCTATGACCGTTTGGTACAGGGACGTCCCGGGGCACTGGCCGTTCAGGTCCGTGAAGTAGCGCTCCACGGCCAGCCGGACGCAGCCGGCCAGCGGACCCCGTCCGGCCTTTGCCGGCGCGTCCTCGCTCATGCCGCGATCCCCGAAGGCGACGGTCCGAAAAAGTCCTCGAGGAGCCGGCCCTGTTCTTCGATCGTCTCCGCCCGGTTCACCGCGTGCCGGAAGGCGGCCCCGCCCGCCAGGCCCTTGCTGTACCAGCCGATATGCTTGCGGGCCACCCGCACCCCGGTGTGCTCGCCGTAGAACGCGTAGAGCGTCCGCAGGTGGGCGCTCAGGATGGCGTAGATCTCCTCGCGGCTCGGCGCCGCCAGCCTGTGGCCGGTCTTCAGGTAGTGGTCGATCTCGCGGAAGATCCACGGCCGCCCCTGGGCCGCGCGTCCGATCATGAGGCCGTCGGCGCCGGTCGCATCCAGCACCGCGCGCGCCTTCTGGGGGCTGTCGATGTCGCCATTGGCGATCACCGGGATGCGCACCGCGGCCTTGATGGCGGCAATGGTTTCGTATTCCGCTTGGCCCTCGAAGAAGCACGAGCGGGTGCGCCCGTGGACCGCGAGCAGGGCCACCCCGCAGGACTCGGCCAGCCGCGCGATCTCGACGCCGTTGCGGTGATCCCGGTCCCAACCGGTGCGGATCTTCAGGGTGACCGGCACGTCGACCGCCGAGACCACCGCGGTCAACAGACGCGCGACGAGCGCGGGGTCGCGCAGCAGCGCTGAGCCCGCCATGACGTTGCAGACCTTCTTGGCTGGGCAGCCCATGTTGATGTCGATGATCTGGGCGCCGCGGTCGACGTTGTGGCGGGCGGCGTCCGCGAGCATCGCCGGATCGGCGCCGACGATCTGGACGGACTTGGGCTCGGGCTCCCCGTCGTGGTCGGCGCGCCTCAGGGTCTTGGCGGATCCGTACAGGAGCGACTGGGAGGCGACCATCTCCGACGCGGCCATACCGGCACCCAGGGTCCGGCACAGGATGCGGAACGGGCGGTCCGTGACCCCGGCCATGGGCGCCACGAAGAGCGTGTTTTTGAGCGTGTATGGTCCGATTTGCATGCGTCGTGTCCGGGAAGCCGGACATCATACCGAGAAAACGCCCGCGCGGGGAGACCTATCGTTTCGGGGTCGCGAGGAGCGCGAGCCGAAAGCCCCGGGCGTCCGGCGGGACGCGCAGCGCAAGCCGCACCGCCGCCCGCTGGCCGGCCCCGAGCGCCGGCCGCGGGTGCCGCAGAAAGGTCCGGGCCGGGAAGCTGTCGCGCGCGACGATTCGCCCCCTCGCCGACAGCAGCGTCACCGCAAGCAGCGGCACGGATTGCCGGAAGGCGGCGGCGTTTTGGAGTTCCGCGCGGATGCGCAGGATACCGCTGTCGCCGACCAGCGCCACGTGCGGGGATAGGAGACGAAAGCGCGAGAGCGCCGCCGGGTGGGGCAGGCCGCACGGCACGGCCCGGCAGACCGCATGGATCACCGGGCGCGTCAGGGCCAGGCGCGCCAGGGGCTTGCGCGCGGCGTACAGGCCCTGGGCGCCGAGCGCCGCGGCCAGCAGCAGGGCCGCGACCGAGAGCAGCCACAGATGCCCGGTCCGCCGCCCCGGTCCCGCCCCCGCCGCCTCGTCCAGGCGATAGATGTCGGCCTGGAAGACCGCCCCGCATTCCCCGCATCGCACCGCCCCGCCGCAGGCCGCGAGGGCCTCGTTCTCGACCCGGAAGAGCGTCCGGCAGGACGGGCACTGGGTCAGGATCACGGCCGCCGCCTCCCGTGCAGGAGGATCCAGCCCTCGTCCTCGCGGGCGGTCAGCGCGAAACCGGGAAACGCGTGTGCCACGGCCTCGGCCTGCTCGGGGAGGATGCCGGACAGCGCGAGCGCCCCCCGGGCGGCGCGCGAGAGCGCCGCGGCCTGCGCGATCAGAGGCCCGGCCAGGATGTTGGCGACCACAAGGTCGTAGGGTCCGTCGTCTGCGTCCAGGGCGGCTGCCGTCCGCAGCCGATCGGACACGCCGTTGCGCCGGGCGTTGTCGCCGGTGGCATCAAGGGCCAGCGGGTCGATATCCACCCCCGTCGCCGCCTTCGCCCCCATCCGCAACGCGGCGATCGCGAGGATGCCCGAGCCGCACCCGAAATCGAGGATGTCCCGGTCGGACCCGTTGCCGTCTTGCAAGGCCTCGGAGAGCCATTGCAGGCACAGCCGCGTCGTCGGATGGGTGCCGGTCCCGAATGCGAGCCCGGGATCCAGGTAGATGGCCAGGCGCCCGGGCGGGACCTCCTCGCCGTTCGGATAGATCCAAAGCCGCTCGTTTATCGCGAAGGCCTGCCAGGTGCGCGCGCCGATCGTCTCCCATCCCTCGTCGGCGACCGGTTCCTGACGGAGCGCGAAGGCCTCCCCGGCTACGATCTCGGCCGCGAACCGGGCGGCCGCCTCGCTGGCGAAGAGCCCCGCGACCCGCGTGGTCGGCCAGTACCGGGGTTCGGCCGCCAGGCCCTCGTCGTAAAAGGCCGGCCCCTCCGCCGCCTCCTCGAAGGCGAGCGCATAGGCCCCGGCCGCATCGAGGAGCCGGGCCAGGATCTCCACGCGGGAGCCGGGGGTTGTGCACGAAAGCCGCACGCTCAAAGCGGGACCCTCACGCCTTCAGGCGTTCTTCCAGGTAATGGATGTCGACCGGACCGGCCTGGAAGAGCGCGTCGTTCAAAAGGAGATGATGGAGCGGGATGTTGGTCTTGATGCCGTCGACCACCATCTCGCTCAAGGCGATGCGCAGCCGCGCCATCGCCACGTCGCGCGTGTCCCCGTAGGCGATGAGCTTGCCGATCATGGAGTCGTAGAACGGCGGCACCACATAGTTGTTGTAGACGTGCGAATCGACGCGGATGCCGGGCCCGCCGGGCTGGTGATACTGGGTGATGCGGCCCGGCGACGGCATGAAGGTCGTCGGGTCCTCGGCGTTGATGCGGCATTCCATGGCGTGGCCGCGCATCACGATGTCCTCCTGCCGGTAGCGCAGGGGCTCGCCCGAGGCGATCAGGATCTGCTGTTGCACGATGTCGACCCCGGTCACGAGCTCGGTGACCGGATGCTCGACCTGGACGCGGGTATTCATCTCGATGAAGTAGAACTGGCCGTTCTCGTAGAGGAACTCGAAGGTCCCGGCGCCGCGATAGCCGATGCGCCGGCAGGCCTCGACGCAGATCGACCCCATGCGTTCACGCAGTTCGCGCGAGATCCCCGGGGCCGGGCACTCCTCGATCACCTTCTGGTGGCGCCGCTGGAGGGAGCAGTCGCGTTCCCCGAGATGGACGGCGTGCCCGTGCTCGTCGGCCAGGACCTGGAACTCGACGTGCCGCGGCTTCTCCAGGTATTTTTCCATGTAGACGATGTCGTTGTTGAACGCCGCCTTGGCCTCGGCGCGGGTCAAGGCGAGCGCGCTCAGCAGCGATCCTTCGGAATGCACCACCCGCATCCCCTTCCCGCCGCCGCCGCCCGTGGCCTTGATCAGGACCGGATAGCCGATCGTCCGCGCCATCGCCAGCGTGCGCGCCTCGTCGTTGTCGAGCGGGCCGTCGGAGCCCGGCACGCACGGCACCCCGGCCTCCTTCATGGCCCGGATCGCGGAGATCTTGTCGCCCATGAGCCGGATCGTCTCGGGGCGGGGCCCTATGAAGATGAACCCGCTCTGCTCGACGCGCTCGGCAAAGTCGGCGTTCTCCGACAGGAATCCGTAGCCCGGATGGATGGCGACCGCGTCGGTGACCTCGGCGGCGCTGATGACCGCCGGGATATTGAGGTAGCTCTTGGCGGCCGCCGCCGGGCCGATGCACACCGATTCGTCGGCGAGCCGGACGTATTTGGCGTCGCGGTCGGCCTCCGAGTGCAGCGCCACGGTCTTGATGCCGAGGGTCCGGCAGGCCCTTTGGATGCGCAGGGCGATTTCCCCGCGATTGGCGATCACCACCTTGTCGATCATGACGGTTATTCGATGATGAACAGCGTTTCGCCGTACTCGACGGGTTGGCCGTTTTCCTTGAGGATGGCCTTGACCACGCCGGCGCGATCCGCCTCGATCTCGTTCAACATCTTCATGGCCTCGATGATGCAAAGCGGGTCCCCGACGCTCACGGAGGTACCGACCTCCACGAACGGCTGCGCGTCGGGCGAGGGCGCCCGATAGAACGTGCCGACCATGGGCGAGGAGACGGGGTGGCCGCTCGGCATCGCCTTGGCGGCCGCCGGCTCGGCGGTCGCGGCGGGCGCCGGGGCGGGGACTGCGGAGGGGGCCGCGGCGACCGGGACGGGCGCGGCCGCCGACACATGCGCGGCCGACGACCCCCGGCTGATGCGGATCGATTCCTCCCCCTCCCGGATCTCGATCTCGCCGAGATGCGAGGCCTCGAGCATTTCGATCAGCTTTTTGACTTTGCGGATATCCACGGGATGTTCACCTAGATTGCAAATGAGAAATGGCGGCCATCAGGGCCAGCTCGTAACCCAGGGCGCCCAGCCCGCTGATCGTGCCGAACGCGATATCCGAGAAGTAGGATCGGTGGCGGAAGGGCTCGCGGGCATGGATGTTCGAAAGATGGACCTCGATGAACGGCAATGCAACCGCGCTCAGGGCGTCGCGCAGGGCGACGCTCGTGTGGGTGAATGCCGCGGGGTTGAAAATGATGGCGCGCGTGCCATCGCCGGCCGCCTCGTGGATACGGGCGATCAGCTCGTGTTCGGCGTTGCTCTGCAAAAATGCGATGCTATGCCCCGTGTCCGTCGCCAGGGCGGTCAGGCGCGTCTCGATCGCGGCCAGGGTGTCGGCGCCGTAATGGCGCGGTTCGCGGGTACCGAGAAGATTGAGATTGGGACCGTTTAGTACGAGCAGTTCAGCCATGCGTTTCCCGCCGGGACGTCCCCGGTGCGCGCATTGTGCTCGCATCCCCCGTTCTTGTCCAGTTATCGCCTTTTCGCCGCAATTCCCGGCAAATCACCCCCTCTTAAATGCGGTGGTCACGGCCGCCTTCAGTGTGCCGCGGGTAAATGCCCCCAGCTGTCCGGTCAAGATGCGCCCGTGCGGGGTGACGAACAGGCTAAGCGGGATCGCCCCCTGGACGTCCCCGAGCTCGGCCAGCATCTGCAGGCCTCGCTCGCCGCCGAGCAGGACCGGGTAAGGGATGTGGTGGGCGCGGACGTAGCGGGCGACCGCCTTCTTGCGATCCAGGGCGATGCCGATGACCACCAGGCCGCGGGCCCGGTCGGCCTGGGCGGTGCGCATGAGCAGCGGGATCTCGGCCCGGCACGGCGGACACCACGGGGCCCAGAAGTTGATCAGGTAGACCCGTGCCGGCCAATGGTCGAGCGAGCGGGGCTTGCCGGCGAGGTTGGGCAGCGTAAAGTGCACGCGCCGTGCTTGCCGGGGCTTCGGGTGCGGGTGCGGGTACGTGTACCGCCCGAGCGCGATGCCGCCGGCCAGGGCCGCGACCACCGCCGCGGCCCATGCCGCATGGATACGCCACCTCATAGCGCCCTCACCTCGCGGGCCAACCGCGCCAGCGCGCGCGGGCCTTTGTATCCGTAAAAGTCTTTGTGTCGCAACGGTCGCCCCTGTGCCGAGAAAAATAAGATCGCAGGCGGTCCGAGGATGCCGAACCGGCGCTTCAAGGCGCGCACCGCCGCCGTGTTATGGGTGACGTCCGCCTCGATCAGCATAAAGCCCTGCAGCGCGCTTACCACCCGCGGGTCCGGGAAGGTCTCGCGCCGCAGCCGCGTGCAGTCTACGCACCAACTCGCCGAGAAGTCGACCAGGGCCGGCTCGCCCCGGCGCGCGGCCCGCGCCAGATCGGCGTCGAGCGCCGAAAGCGTCGTGACCTTGCGGAAGGCGAGCGGGCCCGCCCGCACCGCGGCGACGCCGGTGCCCGCGCTTTCGGCGGCGAGGCTGGGGGCGGTGAGCGGATGCAGCGGATCGCGGTTGCCCTGCAGGCCGCCTGCGAGCGACAGCGCGCCCCAGACGATCAGTACGACGCCGAGGCCTGCGCGCAGCTTCTGGAGGCCCGTGGCCCCGGAATCGAGCCGGCCGCCGCCGAGATAGACCCCGACTACGATCAGCAGCACGCCCCATAGCAGCAGCACGGGGACCGCCGGCAACAGCCCGAGCAGGTAGACGGCGACCCCGAGGAGCAGCACGCCGAAGGCGTATTTCACCGTGTCCATCCACGGCCCGGCCTTGGGCAGGACGTAGCCGGCCCCGATGCCCAGCGCGACCAGCACCACGCCCATGCCGAGCGCCATGCTGAACATGATCGCGGCCCCGAGCGGCGCGCTGTGGCTCGAGATCGCCACGGCGAGCGCCGACACGAGCAGGGGCGAGACGCACGCGCCGACGACCAGGGCCGACAGCAGGCCCAGGACGTAGGCGCCGGCCACAGACCCCTGGTTGGCGCCGATGCCGCGCGCGGCGATGCGGCTCTGGACGAAGCTCGGCATCTGCAGCGTGTAGAGGCCAAACAGCGACAGGGCCATGAGCACGAACAGGAGACTCAAGAGGCCGATGCCCCAGGCGTTCTCGAAATAGGCCTGCAGTTGTTGGCCGGTGGCCCCCGCCAATGCCCCGGCACCGGCGTAGGTCGTGGCGGTCCCGAGCACATAGGCGATCGAGAGGGCCGCCCCCCGGCGCTTGGTCAGCCGCTCCTGTCCGCGGCCGACCAGCATACCCGACAGGATGGGGATCATGGGCAGGACGCAGGGGGTGAAGGTCAAGAGGAGCCCGACCCCGAAGGCGCTCGCGACCGCCATAAGCCAGGTCGCGGCGTCCGGCGTCTTGGCCGGCGGCCGGGCGGCGATCGCCGGCGGGGCGGCTGGCGCATCGCTGACGGCCACGGCCCGGGCCGGCAGCCGGATGTGCAGGACGCGGGTGACCGGCGGGTAGCAGATCCCGGCCAGCGCGCAGCCTTGATAGTGTGCGCTCACGGTCAGGGGTTCGTCCCTATGCGCGCCCGCAAGCGGCAGGGGCAGCGTGAAGGATCTTTTATAGATGAGCAGCGTCCCCAAGACCGGGTTCTGCTCGACCGTCGCCGGCGGCAGGGCCACCGGACCGAGGGTCACGCCGGCGCGCGGGGCGAGCAAGGTAAAACGGATCTTGTTGCGGTACAGGTAATAGCCCCGGGCTATGCGAAAGCGCGCGAGCAGCTCGTTGGTGCCGGGCGCGGTGACCGTCAACCGGTAGGCCTGGCTGCGCTTTAGGAGCGGTTTCTGGCCGCCGCCGAAGAAGGACCTGAAGGTCGCGAACATCCCCCCTTGGGTGGCGGCGTGGCCGGGTGCCGCGATCAAAAGGCCGACGAGCGCGACACTAAGCGCGAGTCGCGTCTTCAAGCCATTGCCGGTAGGGCGGGCTGCCGTGGACGACCGGGATCGCCAGAATCTCCGGGACTTCGTAGGGGTGCAGGGCGCGCAGGCGCCGTTCCAGTTCGTCATAACGATCCGTGGTGGTTTTGATGATCAAAAGCGTTTCCGTGGCCGTCTCCACCCGCCCGCGCCAACGGTACACCGACTCCGCGGCCGGCAAGCGGTTGACGCAGGCCGCCAGCCGCTCGTTCACGAGGGCGCTGGCGATCCGGTGCGCATCGCCCTCGGGGCAGGTACAAAAAACGATCAGGGCCTCTCGGGACACGGTCTTGCCTCGTCATGGCCGGCGGCGGTTCGCGGCGGGGGGGAACTCCGCGCCGATTCGCGCATCTCAATGTCCGGTGCCGGGCACGACCCGTGGTCTGCACGGTCCCGTCTGCGGTTGCGCCGTCCGATCGACCGAGAACCTTGCGGCGCCCGGGCCGAGGGCCGGCGAGGGGCTTTAAGTCGCGCGAGCACCCCCGGTTCTTATACCATAGCTTCTTACCGATATCCGGAATAGCCCTGTGCATGAGACCGCGTTTTCCCTGACTTCCCGTCCCGGCATCACGATCCGGGGCCAAGCGCTCGATTCCGGTTCCGGCCCCGTTGGACTGTTCCTGCATGGTTTTCGTTCCCACTGCGCCGGCGAGAAGTCCTCGGCGCTTGCCGCCCATGCGCTGGCGCGCGGCTATTCGTGGGCCCGCTTCGATCTCGCGGCCCATGGCGATTCGACCGGGGCCCTCGAGGGGCAGACGGTCTCGGGATGGCTCGAAGACGCCCTGGCGGTGGCGGAGCGCTATGCGCCGCGTCCGCTCGTTATTGTAGGTTCCAGCCTCGGCGCCTGGCTCGCGGTGCTGATGGCCCGGTCGGCGCGCGTGCGGGTGGCCGGTCTCGTGCTGCTGGCGCCGGCCTTCAATTTCCTGCAAGGCTATTACGCCGGTCTTTCCGAGGACCTGCGCCGGCAATGGCGCGCCGACGGCTATTTGGCGCTGCCGGATCCCTACGGCCCCCCCGGGACCGTCTATCGGCTCGGATATCGCCTGATCGAGGACGCCGGCCGCCATGACGTCTTGTCGCAGCCGCTGGCCCTGCCCTGCCCGCTCGTCATGATCCACGGGGACCGCGATGACGTCGTGCCCTTGACCGCGAGCGAGGATTTTTTGCGTCATGTCGAGGCCCCCGCGAAGCGCCTGGCGGTCATCCCCGGCGGGGACCACCGGCTCACCGCCGCCATCCCGCGGATCCTGGCGGAGGTGGATGCCGTGTGGCCCCGGGCGGACCTTAGGGTCGGGGCGTGCGCATGATCGCCCGCCTCCTGCGCTTCATCGTCTTTCTGCCGCTCATCGAGGTGGTCGTGATCGTCCTCGTATGGCACGCCATCGGGCCCTGGTGGACGCTGGCCTTGCTGGCCGCGGGCCCGGTGGCGGGGCTTGCCCTGCTGCGGCTCTCGCCGGTCCACACCCTTGGCCATGTCCAGGCGGCGTTGTCCCGCGGCCGCCATCCCGGCGAGGCGGTCTGGGAGGGGGCGGCCCTCGGGCTCGCCGGCCTGCTTCTGCTGTTTCCGGGGTTCGTCTCGGACTTTCTGGCACTCGTCTTGTTGATCGGGCCGGCCCGGAGGGCGCTGCGGTCGCCCCCGCCGGGCCCGTCGCCGCCGATCGCCCGGGGCGGCACGCAAGAGCCCCTCGAGGGGCGGTTCCGTACCCACCGCGATTAAGCCGGGCTTGACAAGGCAGCGGCCTTGTTTATGATTGGCACTCACCTGGACCGAGTGCTAGCAAGCGCTGGCGTTCCCAGACCTTGCGGTTTCTGAGAGAAGGAGATTCCTATGAAAGCGCAGCCTCACCCACAAACAGGAGAACTCAGCATGAATATTCGCCCACTGCACGACCGCGTGATCGTGCGCCGCCTGGAAGAAGAGCGGAAGTCTGCCGGTGGCATCGTGATTCCCGATACGGCCAAGGAGAAGCCGATCCAGGGCGAGATCGTGGCCGTCGGCAAAGGCAAGATCCTTGAGAACGGCGAGGTTCGTCCCCTCGACGTGAAGGTCGGCGACAAGGTGCTCTTCGGGAAATACGCAGGGACCGAGGTCAAGGTCGGCGCCGAGGAGCTGCTCGTCATGCGCGAAGAAGACGTAGTCGCGATTATCGACGGCAAATAACGAACGCTTAAACAAGAGGGAAGAATCATGGCAGCGAAAGAGGTCGTATTCGGCGACAGCGCGCGCATTCGGATGCTGCGCGGCGTCAACATTTTGGCCGACGCGGTAAAGGTCACCTTGGGGCCCAAGGGCCGCAATGTCGTGCTCGACAAGTCGTTCGGCGCCCCCACGATCACCAAGGACGGGGTGTCGGTCGCCAAGGAGGTCGAGCTCAAGGATAAGTACGAGAACATGGGCGCCCAGATGGTGAAGGAGGTCGCCTCGCAGACCTCGGACATCGCCGGCGACGGCACGACCACGGCGACCGTGCTGGCCCAGGCGATCCTCCGGGAAGGCCTGAAGTCGGTGGCGGCGGGCATGAACCCGATGGATCTGAAGCGCGGCATCGACAAGGCCGTGACCGCGGCGGTCGACGCCCTGAAAAAGATCTCGCGCCCGTGCTCGGATCACAAGGAGATCGCCCAGGTCGGCACGATCTCGGCGAACTCCGACGAGTCGATCGGGAACATCATCGCCGAGGCGATGGACAAGGTCGGCAAGGAGGGCGTGATCTCGGTCGAGGAGGGTTCGGGCCTCGAGAACGCCCTGGAGATCGTCGAAGGCATGCAGTTCGACCGCGGCTATCTGTCGCCCTACTTCGTGAACAAGCAGGACACGATGACGGCCGACATCGAGAACCCCTATATCCTGATCTACGACAAGAAGATCTCCAATATCCGCGAGCTTCTGCCGATCCTCGAGGGCGTCGCCAAGTCGGGCCGTCCGCTCCTCATCATCTCCGAGGACGTCGAGGGCGAGGCGCTCGCGACCCTGGTTGTGAACAACATCCGCGGCATCCTGAAGGTGTGCGCAGTCAAGGCCCCGGGCTTCGGTGACCGCCGCAAGGCCATGTTGCAGGATATCGCGATCCTGACCGGCGGCCAGCTGATCTCCGAAGAGATCGGCATGACCCTCGAGGCCGCGACCATCGACGTGCTCGGCTCGGCCAAGCGCGTCCAGGTGAGCAAGGAGAACACCACCATCATCGACGGCGCCGGCAACTCCAAGGACATCGAGGCGCGCGTGAAGCAGATCCGCGCCCAGATCGAGGAGGCCACGTCCGACTACGACAAGGAGAAGATGCAGGAGCGGGTGGCCAAGCTCGCGGGCGGCGTCGCCTTGATCAAGGTCGGTGCGGCCACCGAGGTCGAGATGAAAGAGAAGAAGGCGCGCGTGGAAGACGCCTTGCACGCGACCCGCGCGGCGGTCGAGGAAGGCGTGGTGCCGGGCGGCGGCGTGGCGCTGATCCGGGCGCTGCAGAACATGAAGGTCAAGGGCGACAACCACGACCAGGAGGTCGGCATCCAGATCGCCCGCCGCGCCATGGAGGAGCCGTTGCGCATGATCGTCATGAACGCCGGCCTCGAAGGCTCGGTCGTCATGAACAAGGTCGCCGAGGGCAAGGGAAGCTTCGGCTTCAATGCCGCGACCGGTGAGTACGGGGACATGCTGAGCATGGGCATCCTCGACCCCACCAAGGTCACGCGCACGGCCCTGCAGAACGCGGCCTCGGTATCCGGTCTCATGATCACCACCGAGGCCATGATCGCCGAGCTCCCGCAGGAGGAGAAGGCGGCGGCCGGCGGCGCCGGCGGCGGCATGGGCGGCATGGGCGGTATGGGTGGCATGGACGGCATGATGTAAGCCAGGCGGCCAGAGGGTCGCGGGGGCGGGGGCCGAAACGCCTTCGCCCCCTTTTTTTGCCCGCTTTCGGGGGACAGGCGAAGCGCGCCGGCCTCTTCTGCTATGATTGCGCCCGCGCTCGCGGCGACGCGACGGGCGGCCGGCCCATACGCCGATGATCGGGGCCGCCATAATCCGGGAGACTTCAGATGGAGGCGCACAACACGGGAATGTGGCTACGCAGGGCCCGCGCGGTCGGCACCGCGGTGCTGGTCGTCGCCTATCCGCTGGTCTCCTACCGGGCGAATGTCGCCCGGCACGCCGAACCCTTCGATGTGCTGTTTGCCTTCGTGCCCCTGCTCGCGCTGTCTTTCGGGGCGGCCTGGACGGGACGTCCGCGCGGGTTCTGGCTTACGGCCTGGGGCGCGGCCTGTCTCGTCCTCTGGCGCTACCGCGCGCCGATCGCCGCCCATTATTCCTGGGTCTATCTCGTCGAGGACGTGGCGATGCTGCTGCTCTTGTGCAGCGTTTTTGCGCGCACGCTCGGGCCGTCGCGCACCCCCCTGGTCTCGCGTCTGTCCCTGCTCGTGCACGGCTCCTTAAGCCCGTTCCTCGTTCGCTACACCCGGCGCGTGACCCAGGTCTGGGCGGCGCTCTTCGGCGCCATGGCGATCGCCTCCCTGCTCCTGTTTCTCGTCGCCGGGGTCCGGGTCTGGGCCCTCTACGCCAATGCCCTCGCCTGGCCCATCATGATCCTCGTCTTCGTCGGCGAATATCTGGTCCGGCGGGTGGTCGTGCCCCCGGAGGAGCGCGCCGGTTTCCTGCAGGTGGTCTTCGCCGGCCGCCGCCACTGGCACAATCTCATGGCCGGCGAGCGCCGCGCCGCCCGGCACATCCCGCAATGACCCGCGCCTCCCCGGCCACGGCGCCGCTGACCGCCCCCCGCCCGGGGGTCCCGTTCGCCTTCTATCGGGACGAGCCGCGCTCGCTCGCCCAGTTCCTGCGCGACGTCTCCGATCTCGCGTCGCGGTGGCAGGCCGGCGGCCCGATCCTGAATGCCTGCACGGATCGCTATCATTTCACGGTCGGGCTGGCGGCGGCCGCGGTCGCCGGCCGGATGATGGTCCTGCCGGCCGCCCATGCCGCGGAGACGATCAAGTCCCTGCAGGCCCAGATGCCGGATCTCCAGTGCCTGGCCGACGGCGATCCCGCGATCGCCCTGCCCACCCTGCGGTTCCCGCCGCTTGGTCCGGAGACCGCCGGCGGACCCGATCCGCTCCCCATGCCGCATATCCCGCTCGACCGGCCGGTCGTCACGGTCTTCACGTCCGGGACGACCGGGACCCCGGCGGGCCACGTCAAGACCTGGGGGTCGCTGGTCGCCAGCGCGCGCGCCGAGGCCGCGCGGCTGGGCCTGGATCGCGGCCCGCCCTGGTCGCTCGTGGCGACCGTGCCCCCTCAACATATGTACGGCCTCGAATCGACGGTTCTGCTCGGCCTGCACGGCGGCGCCATGCCGCACGGCGCCCGCCCCTTTTATCCCCAGGACATCGCGCGCGTCCTGGCGACCGTCCCGCGCCCGCGGCTTTTGGTGACGTCCCCCGTGCATCTGCGGGCGCTTTTGACAAGCGGCATCGCCCCTCCCCTGCTCGACGCGATCTTGTGCGCCACCGCGCCCCTGCCGCTTGCCCTGGCCGAGGAGGCCGAGCGGAGCCTCGGCGCCCCTCTGCACGAGATCTACGGGGCCACCGAGGCCGGCCAGATCGCCAGCCGGCGCCCGACCCGCGACACCCGCTGGACGCTCTTTCCGGGCCTTGTCCTGGAGCCGCGGGGCGCGGCCTTCATGGTCCGCGGCGGGCACGTCGAGACCCCGGCCCTCCTGGGCGATATCATCGAGCCGGACGGGCCGGATTCGTTTCGGCTCCACGGCCGGGGCGCCGACATCGTGAACGTGGCGGGCAAGCGCAGCTCCATCGCCTTTCTGGAGCAGCAGCTCCTGGAGATCCCGGGCGTGGTCGACGGCGCCTTCTACATGCCGGACGAGGATCTGGCCGGCCCGGTCGCGCGGCTGACGGCCTTCGTGGTGGCCCCCGGCCTGACCGCGGCGGCGATCGAGGCGGCCCTGCGCGCGCGCCTCGACCCGGTCTTCCTGCCGCGCCCGCTCGTGCTGGTCGACTCCTTGCCGCGGCTTGCCACCGGCAAACTGCCCCTGGCGACCGTGAGGGGGCTGGTGGCGGCGCACGCCCGCGACGCGGGGGGCGGCCATGGCTGAGGGCGCGATCCTGACCTTTCCCGCGGACCATCCCGCCTTTCCCGGCCATTTCCCGGGGGACCCGGTCGTGCCCGGCGCGCTGCTGCTCGACGAGGCGCTCGCCGCCGTCTGTGCCGCGCGCGGCCTGTCCTACGAGGCCCTGCAGGTCCATTCCGCCAAGTTCGTTCACCCGGTCCGGCCCGGCCAGGACGTCGAGGTCCGCTGGGGGGACGCGCCGGCGGGTCTGCTGGATCTCCAGTTTCTGGTGGGGGGCCGGCCCGTGGCCCACGCGACGCTCGCGGCCGGGGGCTCGTCATGAGCGCGGCAAGGGTGGGGTGCCGTCCGGCGGCGGGACACGGATCGGGGCGCCGATGAGCCCGCTGGCCGATACGCCCTCGGCGCCGCCGGCCGCCCCTTTGTCGGGGGCCCAGATCCGCGGCTATCTCCCGCACCGCGGGGCCATGTGTCTGCTGGCGGGTGTGCGCACCTACAGCCGCGATGCCATAGAATGCCTGGCCACCAACCACCGCGACCCGGCCCACCCCTTGCGTGCGCGCGGCCGGCTGGGGACCGCCTGCGCCATCGAGTACGCCGCGCAGGCGATGGCCGTCCACGGCGCCCTGTGCGCGGACGGTCCGGCGGAACCGGCGGGCGCGCTGCTCGCGGTCCGCGACGTCCGGTTCCTGGTCGCGCGGCTGGACGATATCGAGGGGGATCTGGTGATCGCCTGTCACTGCCTCGCCCGGGACGCCCGGGGCGCCGTCTATCGGTTCCGGGTGGCCGCCGCCGCGGGCCCGCTCGCATCGGGGCGCGCCACCGTGCAATTCACCCCCCTGGCCCGCGCCGGCCATGTCTAGCGCAGGCGGCATGCCGCGACCGGTCCCGCGGCGCGCGCTGGTGACCGGGGCGAGCGGCGCGATCGGCGCGGCCATATGCCGCCGCCTCGCCGCCGACGGCTGCCACGTCATCTGCCACGCCCATACGCGGCCCGACGAGGCCGCGCGGCTCGTCTCCGAACTGATGCAGGCGGGCGGCAGCGCCAGCCTGTGCGTCTTCGACGTCACCGATGCGCACGCCGCCGCCTGCGCCCTCGCGCCGGTCCTCGCCGAGGCCCCTATCCAGATCCTCGTGCACAATGCCGGCGTCCACGACGACGCGGTGCTCGCCGGCATGACGCCCGAACAATGGCGGCGGCCGCTCGAGGTCTCCTTGAACGGTTTTCACCATGTCGCCCAGCCCCTGCTCCTGCCCATGATCCGCACGCGCTGGGGGCGCATCGTCAGCGTCACATCGGTCGCCGGCCTGCTCGGCAACCGCGGCCAGGCCAACTACGCGGCCGCCAAGGCCGGCCTCCACGCCGCCGGCAAATCGCTCGCGCTCGAGGTCGCAAGCCGCGGGATCACGGTCAACGCGGTCGCGCCGGGCATCATTGCCACGCCCATGAGCCGGGTGTTCGGTCCGGACGACATCGCCCGGCTCGTCCCCATGGGGCGCGCCGGCGACTGCCGCGAGGTCGCCGATCTGGTGGGTTTTCTCGTCTCCGACCAGGCCGGCTACATCACCGGACAGGTCATTTCCATAAACGGCGGCATGATCTAGGCCTTGCGCGACCGCAGCAGGCGCGGGATGCGAATGATGAGGCCCAGGATCAGCCGCAGGTGCATGCCGATGAGCAGCAGATTGTCGCGCACGTAGTGAAAGTGCGAGACGCCGCCCTCGGCCTTGCGCAGGTAGCGGACCGGGGCGTCGATGTTGAGCGCCGGGACCCCCGCCCAGAAGAGCCGTACCGCCGCCTCCGGATCGAAGTCGAACCGGCGCATGGAGCGGCGCGCGGCCATGATCCGAAAGAGCGGGGCCACCGGGTAGATGCGAAACCCGAACAGGGAGTCGCCGACGTGGCGGCCCAGGGTCTCGAGGTCGACGCACAGGTTCGACAGGCGCCGACCGTAGACCCGCGCCCGCGGGGCGTCGGCGGCAAAGACCGGGACCCCCAGGACCATGGCCTCGGGATGCGCGCTCGAGGCCTGCATGAAGGTCGGGATGAGCGAGGCCGGGTGTTGGCCGTCGGAGTCCATGCATAGGACGTGGGTGTACCCGCCGGCCTGGGCGCGGGCCAGTCCCGCAAGCACGGCGGCGCCCTTGCCCCGGTTGCGCGGCTCGACGATCACGATGAGATCGGCGTTTTGGCGCGCCATCTCGGAAAGCCCTTCCGCGGTCCCGTCGGTGCTGCCGTCCACGACCACCCAGACCGGGGCCCAGTAGCGCAAGGCCTCGGCCACGGTCTCGTAGACCTTGGGGCCCGGATTGTAGCTCGGGATCAGTACCAGGTGGGTTGTGGAACGGACTGGCATCGGTCGGCGCCTAGCCCGCCGCGCCGCGGCCGGCCGCCGCGGCTTGGCCGCCGACCGGCAGGCCGCCGGCCGGGTATCCGCGGGGGCCGCTCATTCGCCGCCCGACGCCAGGGCCGTCTTCTCGGACAGCCGGCGCAGCGTCCGGCGCCTCCTGAGGGTCCGGACCGACCGGCGGAAGTGGCGCAGCGCATGCAGATAGTAGAGCGCCTTGAAGGCCGCCAGGGAGCGCCATATGGGGGTGTCGCCGAAGATGTCCCCGGCGAGCACCGACAAAAGCGCCTCCTTGACCCGGAAGATATTACGCGGTCCCATGAAGAGGTCGCGCATGCTCGGGTGGTTGACCCGGTAGATGAACCACGAGAACGCGCGCGGCCCCTTGCGCAGTTGCCGGTCGTAGGCGCGCAGCGCGCGCCCGGCCTCGGCGGGCCTTTTCAGGCAGACGTCGATCGCCTCCGCCGCCAGGAAGCCGCCGTGCATGGCGAGCATCACGCCCGACGAGAACACCGGGTCGATGAACGAAAAGGCGTCGCCGAGCAGGACATGGTTCGGGCCGTAGGAGCGATCGCACCCATATGAAAAGTTGCCGGTCGCCTGTACCTCCGACACGAGTTCGGCCCCGGCGAGGCGCGCGGCGAGCGGCGGACACAGCGCGAGCGTGTCGCGGAAAAAGGCCTCCACGGGCTTGGCGCGGCTCTTCAGATAGTGGGGCCAGACCACCGCCCCCACGCTCGTGGTCCCGTCGGCCAGGGGGATGAACCAGAACCATCCGTGCTCGAACCAGAAGATCGAGATATTGCCCTCCGCCCGGCCGTCGTTGCGCACCGCGCCCCGGAAATGCGCATAGAGCGCGGAGCTGTTGTGCCGGGGATTGCGCCGCTTCATGCGGAAACGATTGCCTAGAAAGGTGTCGCGCCCCGACGCGTCGATCACAAACCGGGCCTCGAAGTCCTCGATCTCCCCATCCTCGCGCCGGGCGCGCACCCGGACCGGGGCGCCGTCCCCGGAAAAGGCCACGTCCTGCACGCGGCACCCTTCCCGCGTCACGGCCCCCTTGGCGGCCGCGTTCCGGAACAGGATGGCGTCGAAGTCGGCGCGCCGCACCTGGTAGGCGTACGGCATGTCCTTGTTCCAGGCGTCGGCGAACTGGAATTCCTGGCAGCCGGTCTCGTGCCAAGGGGATATGAATTCCGCCCCCCATTTCACCATGCCTATGGCGCGCACGGCCTCGCCCACGCCCAGGCGCTCGAGCAGCGGGAGGTTGGCCGGGAGCAGGGACTCGCCGATATGAAACCGCGGATGGCGGCCCTTTTCGGCGACGACGACGCGGTATCCGCGCTCGGCGAGCAGCGCCGCGGCAGTGGCCCCGCCCGGACCCCCGCCGATCACGAAAACATCGCATTGTGTCGCCATTTCGGCCGCTCCCCCGATTCCCCGTTCCATGCCCGCCCCCGCGCCCCAAGCTTATCGTCAGCCCATGTCCGCGAATAGGGCCCGTGTCATCGCCGCCCGCCCCGGGGATCCGCCGCCGGCCTCGGCGCCCACCCCTTGGCTAATTCACGAACTGGCTGATGGCCCAGAATTGCAGGCCGGCGCCGACCAGCGTCAGGACATGGAAGGCCGCATGAAGGTATTTCACCCGGTCGCGCAGCAGCAGGGCCACGCCGGCGCCGTAGCAGGCCCCGCTCAGGGCCAGGGCCGCGAGCACGGCGGGCGGTGTGTGCCGGAAAAACGGCCGGGCGGCCAGGATGGTGATCCAGCCCATGATCTGATAGAGCCACTCCGAGCGGCGCGCATATCGCCCCGGATCGCCCCAGAGGAACAGGATCGCGACCCCGGCCAGCACCCATTCGACGACGGTGAGCGCGGCCCCGGTCGTCCCGCGGACCATGAGCAGCGCCACCGGCGTGTAGGTGCCGGCCACGAATACCGCGATCGCCGCGCGGTCGAGGCGCTGGAAGCGGTCCTTGGCCGGGCCGGGGCGCAGGATGTGGTAGACGGCCGATATCGCATACAGCGCGAACATGGCCCCCGAGAAGATCGCGGCGCACAAAACCTTGAGGGGGCTGCCGGTCGGTATCGCGCGCTGCGTCATGACCAGTCCGGCGACGAGGGCCAGCGCCGCCCCGAGGCCGTGTGTGACGGCGTTGGCCCATTCCTCCTCGCGCGACTGCGGTCGCTCGGCCGGCCCGGGCGGCCGCGCCTCGAAATACCCCCCGCCCCCCGGCCGGGCCTCCTCCGCGGCCTGCCCGGCGACCGGAACGGTCTCCGAACCCTGCGAGTAGGCGTTCACAACAAAACCCGGGTGCCGGCCTCGCGCAGCCGCAGACGCCGCGCCTCGTAGTCCGGCATGACGCGCGCCAGTTCCCGCCAAAAGGCGGGCTTATGGTGCGGGGCGATCAGGTGGCAGAGCTCGTGGGCGATCACATAGTCGAACAGGTCTTCGGGGACGAGCATGAGTCTCCAGTTCAGGCTGATGGTCCCGCGCGGCGAGCAGCTGCCCCAGCGGGTCTTCTGGCCGGCGATGCGGATGCGTTTCGGGGCCCGGCCCACGAGCGGCGCATAATGGATGATGCGCGCCAGCGCATGGTGGCGCGCGGCCTCGCGGTACCAGAGCTCCAGGGCCTCGCGCGCCTGCCTTTCGTCGGGGGCCGCGACCTTCAGAAGGTC
>DAIDMD010000128.1 GCA_027449165.1 Acidiferrobacter sp.
TTCAACGGGTGGCCACGCGCAAACCGCCTGCGTCGCGCCCCCGCAGCCCCGAGGTTTACCTCCTCGGTACCGGGTTACGGCCTGTTGTGTCGGGACCGGAGTCGTAGGAGAATGGCGGCAGGCGCGTCCTATGGGGCGCACGAGGTCACACCTTGAATAATCTCGCAAAAAATCTGCTCCTATGGCTCATCATCGCCATAGTCCTGATGTCGGTCTTCAATAGCTTCGGGAATCATCATCCGGCGGTTCGATCCATCGCGTTCTCACGGTTCATCAACCACGTCAAGCAGGGACAGGTGGGCGGTGTCGTCATCAAGGGCCATGAGATCACGGGTACCACCAAGACCGGCCAGCGGTTCCAGACCTACGCGCCGACCGATTTAGGGCTGGTGGATCAGCTCCTTAGCAACGGTGTGACCGTCGACGCCAAGCCGCCGGCGCAGCAATCCCTGCTCCTGCAGATCTTCATCAACTGGTTCCCGCTCCTGCTGTTCGTCGGCGTCTGGATATTCTTCATGCGCCAGATGCAAGGCGGCGGGGGCGGCCGCAGCGCCATGAGCTTCGGAAAGAGCAAGGCCCGAATGTTGACCGAAGACACCAACAAGGTCACGTTCGACGACGTCGCGGGCGTCGAGGAGGCCAAGGAAGAGGTCAAGGAGCTCGTCGAGTTCCTGCGCGATCCGACCAAGTTCCAGAAGCTCGGCGGGCGTATCCCGCGCGGGGTGCTCATGACCGGCAGCCCGGGGACCGGCAAGACGCTGCTCGCCAAGGCGATCGCGGGCGAAGCCAAGGTGCCGTTTTTCTCGATCTCCGGTTCGGATTTCGTCGAGATGTTCGTGGGCGTGGGCGCCTCGCGCGTGCGCGACATGTTCGACCAGGCCAAAAAGCACGCGCCCTGCATCATCTTCATCGATGAGATCGACGCCGTCGGCCGCCAGCGGGGCGCCGGGCTCGGCGGCGGTCACGACGAGCGCGAACAGACCCTAAACCAGCTGCTGGTCGAGATGGACGGGTTCGAGGGGAGCGAGGGCGTGATCGTGATCGCGGCGACCAACCGGCCCGACGTCCTGGACCCGGCGCTCCTGCGGCCCGGGCGCTTCGACCGCCAGGTGTTTGTGCCGTTGCCGGACATCCGCGGGCGCGAACAGATCATCCGTATCCACATGCGCAAGGTGCCGGTCTCCGACGACGTGGTCCCGAGCATCCTGGCGCGCGGTACCCCGGGGTTCTCCGGAGCCGATCTCGCCAACCTCGTCAACGAGGCGGCGTTGTTCGCGGCGCGCGCCAACAAGCGCCTGGTGGAGATGCAGGACTTCGAGCTCGCCAAGGACAAGATCGTCATGGGCGCCGAACGCCGTTCGATCGTGATGCCCGAAAAGGAGCGGGTCAATACCGCCTATCACGAGTCCGGGCATGCCGTGGTCGCGCGGATGTTGCCCAACACCGATCCCGTGCACAAGGTGACCATCATCCCGCGCGGGCGGGCGCTCGGGGTGACGATGCAGCTCCCAACCGAGGATCGCTATAGCCACGACCGCGAGTATCTCCTGTCGACCATCGCCGTGCTCATGGCCGGACGCATCGCCGAGGAGGTCTTCATGCATCAGATGACCACCGGGGCCGCCAACGATTTCGAGCGGGCCACGGAGCTCGCGCGCAACATGGTGAGCCGCTGGGGCATGAGCGACCGGCTGGGCACGCGGGTGTATGGCGAGAACCAGAGCGAGGTCTTTCTCGGGCGCGACGTCACGACCCACAAGAATCTGAGCGATGCCACGGCCCAGCTGGTCGACGCCGAGATCCGGCGGATCATAGATGAGCAATACAGCCGCGCGCGGCGGGTCATCGAGACCAACAAGGACAAGGTGGAGACGATGGCGGGCATGCTCCTGGAGTGGGAGACGCTCGATACCGACCAGATCAACGACATCATGGAGGGCCGCAAGCCGCGTCCCCCGGTTGGTTTCAACGACACCACCACCCCCGGCGGCGACAGCAGCGAACCCAAGGCCGTCGACCGGGCCCGTGTGAAACCGCGCATGGATACCCCGGCCGGGGAATCCCGATAGGCCGCGTGATGGCTCAGGCGCACCAAGCCGCGGCCGCGTGGCTGCGGCCGGACGGCCGGGTCGCCATCATGGGCATCTTGAACGTGACCCCCGATTCGTTTTCGGACGGGGGTCTTTTTTTGCCCCTGGACAAGGCCTTGCGGCGTGCCGAGGCCCTAGCCTGCGCCGGCGCCGATATCGTCGATATCGGCGGGGAATCGACCCGCCCGGGGGCTCGACCGGTGAGCCCCGACGAGGAATGCGCGCGCGTGATCCCGGTCGTCGAGGCGTTGCGCGGGCGGATCGGGGTACCGCTGTCGGTGGACACCTCCGAGCCGCTGGTCATGACCGAGGCGGTGGCCGCGGGCGCTTCCCTTATCAACGACGTCCGGGCCTTGATGAGGCCCGGGGCGCTGGCCGCCGCGGCCGCCCTCGGCGCGCCGATTTGTCTGATGCATGACCCGGCCGGGGCGGCCATGGCGGGGGTACGGGGCGAGGGCCGGGACATCGTGACCGAGGTCGTATCCTATCTCGCCTTGCGCCGGGACGCCGCGCGGGCGGCCGGGATCCCCGACGAGCGCATCGTCGTCGATCCCGGTTTCGGTTTTGGCAAGGACCTGGACGAGAATCGCGCCCTGTTGCGGGCCTTGCCGCAGCTCGCGGCGATCGCGCCGGTGCTGGTCGGCGTATCGCGCAAACGCATGGCCGGCGAACCCTGGGGGCTGCCGGTGGGCGGACGGTTGCAGACGAGCATCGCCTTGGCGCTTGCCGCCATTCGGGGGGGTGCTAGGGTGGTTCGGGTCCATGATGTGCGCGAGACGCGGGAAGCGGTGCGCGCATGGGAATGGGTATTCGAACCCAAGGAGCGGGTCGCGTGAAGCGTCATTTTTTCGGTACGGACGGGATCCGGGGCCGGGTCGGCGAGGAGCCGATCACGCCGGAGACCGTGTTGAAGATGGGCTGGGCGGCCGGCCGGGTATTCCTGGCAAAAGGCGACGACCGCGGCAGCGTGCTGATCGGGAAGGATACCCGGATCTCGGGCTATCTTCTCGAGTCCGCGCTCGAGGCCGGGTTGTCGGCGGCCGGAGCCGATATACGCCTGATTGGACCCATGCCCACCCCGGGTATCGCCTATCTCACGCGAACCTCGCGCGCCCAGGCCGGCATCGTCATCAGCGCCTCGCACAACCCCTACGAGGACAACGGGATCAAGTTCTTTTCATCGCTGGGGGCGAAGCTTCCCGACGAGGTCGAATGCGCCATAGAGGCCATGATGCGCAAGCCCATGCGCACGGTCCCCTCGGCCGAGCTCGGCAAGGTGCGGCGTTTTGCCGATGCCGCGGGGCGCTACATCGAGTTTTGCAAGAGCACCTTCCCCAGCCGTCTCGGCCTCGAGGGCCTGAAGATCGTCGTCGATTGCGCCCATGGCGCCGCCTACCAGATCGCCCCCCACGTCTTCGGCGAACTCGGTGCCGAGGTGGTCGCCATCGGCAATGCGCCGGACGGCTTCAACATCAACCGGGAATGCGGGTCGACCTGTCCCGAGACCCTGCGCCGGACGGTATTGGCCGAAGGCGCCGACATCGGCATCGCCCTGGACGGCGATGGCGATCGGGTGATCATGATCGACCATGCCGGCGCCGTCGTCGACGGCGACCGCATCCTGTATGTAATCGCTGCCCACCGCAAGCGCTCGGATATCCCCGTACCCGGGGTAGCCGGGACGCTCATGAGCAACGTGGGCCTCGAACAGGCCCTGACGCGGGTCGGTGTCCCCTTCGCGCGCTCGGCCGTGGGGGATCGCCACGTCATGGCCCTGCTTGCCGAGCGGGGATGGGATTTTGGCGGCGAGGCCTCGGGGCATGTGATCTGTCTCGACAAGAGCACGACCGGCGACGGCGTGATCGCCGCCTTGCAGGTGCTGGCGGCCATGCGCGAGTCGGGGCGCAGCCTGGCGGAATTGGCCGAGGGCATGTATGTCTACCCCCAGACCATCGTGAACGTGACCCTGAACCGGGGCGTATCGGCCCGCGAGATCGTGCGCGCCCCGGACGTGCTCGCCAGCTTACGCGATGTCGAGCGCCTTCTGGGGACCGAGGGCCGGGTGGTCCTGCGGCCGTCCGGGACCGAGCCCGTCGTGCGCGTCATGGTCGAGGCCGCCGAGGCGCGGACCGTGGCCGAGCTGACCGAGCAGTTGGCCGCGGCGGTCGCCAAGGCCGCCGCTGAGGCGGCCGTCGCCTGAAGGCCGCGGCGCGCGGGCAGGGCCCTTCCGGGGTCTCAAAATTGCATTCTCGAAGCCTAGCCGGTAACATCGGCGCGCGTTTTCGAAGAACATCCCGGGGGAGGGCATGCGGCGGCCGTTGGTAATGGGGAATTGGAAGATGAACGGCCGCCGCCACACGGCCGAGGCGTTGCTGTCGGCGGTGGCCTCGGGGGCCGCAGGCCTTTCCGGCGTGGACATCGTCGTCTGCCCCCCGTACCCCTACCTGGGCTTGGCGGCCGATCGGCTCGCCGGGCATGCGGGCGTGGCCTGTGGGGCGCAGGACGTGAGCGCCTATGCAGACGGCGCCTATACCGGCGAGGTCTCGGCGGCGATGGTGCGCGACATGGGGTGCCGGTTTGCTATCATCGGGCATTCCGAGCGCCGTACGCTGTTTGCGGAGACCGACGCGACGGTGGCGCAAAAGTTCGCGCGCGCCCTGGCCGCCGAGGTCACGCCGGTGCTCTGTGTGGGCGAAACGGCGGCCGAGCGGGACGCGGGGCGGACCGAGGAGGTGGTGTCGCGGCAGGTCTCGGCGGTCTTCGAGGCATGCGGGGCGCAGGCCTTCGACCGGGCGGTGATCGCCTATGAGCCGGTGTGGGCGATCGGGACGGGCCGGGCCGCCCGTCCCGACGAGGCGCAAAAGGTCCACCGCTTCATTCGCGGTGCGGTGGCGCAGCGCAGTCCCGATGCCGCCGCGCGGCTTCGCATATTGTATGGTGGCAGCGTCAAGGCGCAGAATGCGCGGGAGCTGTTCGGGCAGGACGATATCGACGGCGGCTTGATCGGCGGCGCGTCCTTGGCCGCGGCCGATTTCGTCGATATTTGCCGGGCAGCAGGTCCCGGATAAGAAGGGCTTCATGGCAAGCGTGTTGGTGGTCTTACAGGTCGTGGTGGCGCTTGCGCTCATCGCTATCGTGCTGGTGCAGCACGGCAAAGGGGCGGACATGGGGGCCTCGTTTGGCGGCGGCTCCTCGCAGACCCTGTTCGGCGCGCGCGGCTCGGCGACTTTTCTGAGTCGCGTAACCGCTGTGCTCGCCACGTTATTCTTCGCGACAAGCCTCGGGCTGGCCTACCTGTCGGCGCAGCCCGCGTCGGTGCCGAGCGTGACCGAGATCGTGAAGCACGCGGCGCCGGCCGTCCCGGTGCCGCAGTCCCCGTCCTCCGTGCCGGGCATACCCGGACACAAGGCCCCTTAGAAGGGCCGGGAGCAGCGCGGGATATCGTCAAGTTCGCCGAAGTGGTGGAATTGGTAGACACGCCGTCTTGAGGGGGCGGTGGCGCAAGCTGTGCGGGTTCGAGTCCCGCCTTCGGCACCAATCATTCCTCCGGCCGACCTCTTGGAAGGTAGGCTAACTGCTTGAAATTTCATCAATCCATGGCGCGTGGCGGTCGCTTGACTTGCGCGCGACGGGGTGTCTAGACTAACCGACCCGGTGGCCGTCGGTCGCGTCCGAGGACTTGATCTCGAGGATTAGCGGATGTTGGAGCGTTATCTGCCCATTCTGATATTCATAGGCGTCGGCATCGTCGTCGGCGTCCTGCCGATGGTTCTAGGCCGTCTGATCGCCCCCCATCACCCGGATGCCGAAAAACTGTCACCCTACGAATGCGGCTTCGAGGCGTTCGAGGACTCGCGCATGAAATTCGACGTGCGTTACTACCTCGTTGCCATCTTGTTCATTGTATTCGATCTCGAGATCGCCTTTTTGTTCCCCTGGGCGGTGGCCCTGAAGCAGATCGGCCGGCCGGGGTTCATGGCGATGCTCCTGTTCCTTGGAATCCTGGTCGTGGGATTCATTTATGAATGGATGAAAGGGGCGCTTGAGTGGGAGTAGAGGGCATTCTCGACAAGGGCTGGGTCGTCACCTCCGCCGACAAGGTTATCAACTGGACGCGGACCGGTTCGCTATGGCCCATGACCTTCGGGCTCGCGTGCTGCGCCGTGGAGATGATGCATGCCGGGGCCGCGCGCTACGACCTGGACCGGTTCGGGGTGGTATTCCGGCCGAGTCCGCGTCAATCGGACGTGATGATCGTGGCGGGCACGCTGGTCAACAAGATGGCTCCGGCCTTGCGCAAGGTCTACGACCAGATGGCGGAGCCGCGCTGGGTCATTTCGATGGGGTCCTGCGCAAATGGGGGCGGCTACTATCACTATTCGTATTCCGTGGTGCGCGGCTGCGACCGGATCGTTCCGGTGGATGTCTACGTTCCGGGGTGCCCGCCGACGGCCGAGGCCCTTCTCTACGGCATCATTCAGCTTCAAAATAAAATTCGGCGCACGAACTCGATCGCGCGCTGACCCGGACGCAAGGCTCCCTTAATCCATGACCACGCAAGAGGCTTTCCTCGACTACGCCCAGAAAACCTTGGGCGACGCGTTGATTTCCATCAAGACGGAACATGGCGAGGTAACCTTTGTGCTCGGGCGTGACAAGTGGCAGTCTTGCTGCCGGGCCTTGCGCGACGACCGGCAGCTGGGTTTCGAGCAGCTCGTCGACCTCTGCGGTGTGGATTATCTGACCTATGGGGAACGAGAGCGGCAGGGCCCGCGGTTCGCAGTGGTGGCCCACCTCCTGTCGCTGCGCCACAATCGGCGTCTGCGGCTGCGCGCGTTTCTGGACGACGAGTATCCGGCGATTGCGTCGCTGACCGGCGTGTGGAATTCGGCGGATTGGTACGAGCGCGAGGCCTTCGATCTGTTCGGCTTCATCTTCGAGGGCCATAAGGACCTGCGTCGCCTGCTTACGGATTACGGCTTCGTGGGCCATCCGTTCCGGAAAGACTTTCCCATATCCGGACGGGTCGAGGTGCGCTATGACCCGGATAAGCGGCGCGTGGTGTACGAACCTGTCAGCATAGAGCCGCGCGTGCTGGTGCCGCGCGTCATCCGCGAGGAGGGCTACGGTGGCAGAGATTCGTAATTACACCATGAATTTCGGGCCTCAGCATCCGGCGGCCCATGGCGTCCTGCGGCTCGTGCTGGAGCTCGACGGCGAGGTCATCGAGCGCGCGGACCCGCATATCGGGCTCTTGCATCGCGCGACCGAGAAGCTCGCCGAGACCAAGCCCTACAACCAATCCATCCCCTACATGGATCGGCTGGACTACGTCTCGATGATGGTCAACGAGCACGCCTATGTCCTGGCTCTGGAGAAGCTCCTCAAAGTCGACGTCCCGGAGCGGGCGCAATATATCCGCGTGATGTTCGACGAACTCACGCGGATATTGAACCACCTGCTTTGGCTGGGCGCGCACGCGCTCGACATCGGGGCCATGACCGTGTTCCTCTACGCCTTCCGGGAGCGCGAGGACCTGATGGACGTCTACGAGGCGGTCTCCGGGGCGCGCATGCATGCCGCCTATTATCGGGTCGGCGGGGTGTATCGCGATCTGCCGGATAGCATGCCCCGTTACAGCGTGTCGCGCTGGCACGACGAGAAGGATGTGGCGCGCATGAACGCCAACCGCGGGGGGAGCGTGCTCGATTTTCTGGCCGACTTCTGCACGCGCTTCCCCGGCTATGTCGACGACTATGAGACCTTGCTGACCGACAACCGCATCTGGAAGCAGAGGACCGTCGGTATAGGGGTGGTAAGCCCCGAGCGGGCCCTGCAGCTGGGCTTCACGGGACCCATGCTGAGGGGGTCGGGCGTGGAGTGGGATCTGCGCAAGAAGCAGCCCTACGAGGTCTACGACCGGCTGGATTTCGACATACCGGTCGGGGTCCATGGGGATTGTTACGATCGGTATCTGGTGCGCGTCGAGGAGATGCGCCAGTCCAACCGGATCGTGGCACAGTGCATCGACTGGCTGCGCAAGAACCCGGGGCCGGTGATCGCCAAGGATCATAAGATCGTGCCGCCTGCGCGCGCGGAGATGAAGGCCGACATGGAGGCCTTGATCCACCACTTCAAGCTCTTTACGGAAGGCTATTCGGTGCCCGAGGGCGAGGCCTATGCGGCGGTCGAACACCCCAAGGGGGAGTTCGGCATCTACCTCGTGTCGGACGGGGCCAACAAGCCGTTTCGCCTGAAGATCCGCGCCCCGGGCTTCGCCCATCTGGCGGCGTTGGACGAGATGAGCCGCGGGCACATGATAGCCGACGTGGTGGCCATCATCGGGACCCAGGACATCGTATTCGGCGAGATCGACAGGTAAGGGCATGCTGACGAGCGAGTCGCTTGAAAAGATCGATCGGGAGATCGCCAAGTATCCGCCGGAGCACAAGCAGTCGGCGGTGATGGCCGCGTTGCATATTGCCCAGGACGAGCATGGATGGTTGAGCGTCTCGCTCATGGACTATGTAGCCGAACGGCTCGGGATGCGGCCCATCCAGGTCTACGAGGTGGCGAGCTTCTATTCCATGTATGATCTGGAGCCGGTCGGGCGCCACAAGATCTCGGTCTGCACGAACATCTCGTGCCTGCTGCGCGGCAGCGACGAGATCGTGGCGCATTTGAAGCAGCGGCTCGGCATAGGTTTTGGCGAAACGACGCCCGACGGGCGCTTCACGTTAAAAGAGGTGGAGTGTCTGGCGGCCTGCGGGGGAGCCCCCATGTTCCAGGTCGACAAGACCTACTACGAGCATCTGACGCCCGAGCGCGTGGACGAAATCCTCGCGGGCCTGGAGTGACCATGGCGAACGAGGTCTGTTTCCGTAACCTGCATCGCGACCGTCCGTGGACCCTGGCCGTCTACGAAAGCGACGGCGGCTATCAGGCGTGGCGGCGCATCCTAAGCGAGAGGACCCCGCCGGACGAAATCATAAACGAGATCAAGAAATCGGTCCTGCGCGGCCGCGGCGGCGCGGGATTCCCGACCGGCCTCAAGTGGAGCTTCATGCCGAGGAACGCGCCGGGCCAGAAGTATATCGTCTGCAACTCCGACGAGGGGGAGCCCGGGACCTTCAAGGATCGCGACATCCTTCGCTACAACCCCCACGCGCTGATCGAGGGCATGGCGATTGCGGGCTATACCATAGGCGCCACCGTCGGTTACAACTACATCCGCGGGGAGTTCCACGAGCCCATCGCGCGTTTCGAGGAGGCCCTCGCGGAGGCCCGCGCGGCCGGTTATCTGGGCAAAGACATTCTGGGGTCCGGGATCGATTTCGATCTGCACACCCATAGGGGTGCGGGGGCCTACATCTGCGGGGAGGAGACCGCGCTGCTCGAGTCGCTGGAGGGCAGAAAGGGCCAGCCGCGGTTCAAGCCGCCGTTCCCGGCGAGCTATGGCCTGTACGGGCGCCCGACGACGATCAACAACACCGAGACCCTGGCCTCGGTGCCGGCCATCATGCGCCATGGGGGATCGTGGTTTCTCGGGATCGGCAAGCCCAATAACGGGGGACCCAAGATCTTTTCGGTGTCGGGCCACGTCAACCGGCCGGGGAACTACGAGGTGCCGCTCGGGACGCCGTTTGCCGAGCTGCTCGAGATGGCCGGCGGCGTCTGGCGCGGCCGCAAGCTGAAGGCGGTGATTCCGGGCGGGTCGTCCGTCCCGGTCGTGCGCGGCGAGGTCATGATGGATCTCACCATGGACTACGACGCGCTGTCCAAGGCCGGCAGCATGCTGGGCGCGGGGTCGGTGATCGTGATGGACGATTCGACCTGCATGGTCCGCGCCTTGGCGCGGATCTCGCATTTCTATTACGAGGAGTCATGCGGTCAGTGCACCCCCTGCCGGGAGGGTACCGGATGGCTTGCGCGCGTGCTGCATCGGATCGAGCATGGCGAGGGGCGCATGGAGGACCTCGATCTGTTGACCGATATGGCTAGGAAGATCGAAGGCCGGACCATCTGCGCCCTGGGCGACGCGGCGGCGCTTCCGGTCATAAGCTTCCTCAAGAACTTCCGGGACGAGTTCGAGCAGCATATCCATCATCACGGCTGTCCCATGGCGGCCGCGGCGTGAAGGCCTAGGAGATGACCATGCTCCATATAGAGATCGATGGCAGAAAGCTCGCGGTGGAAGAGGGCGCCATGGTCATCGAGGCGGCGGAGGCGGCGGGCATCTACATCCCGCGCTTTTGCTATCACAAGAAGCTGTCGGTGGCCGCCAATTGCCGAATGTGCCTGGTCGACGTGGAGCGGGTGGCCAAGCCCGTCCCGGCCTGTGCGACGCCCGTCACCGAAGGCATGAAGGTGTCGACCCGCTCGGACAAGACGCGGACCGCGCAGAGGGGCGTGATGGAGTTCCTGCTCATCAACCACCCCCTGGACTGCCCGATCTGCGATCAGGGCGGGGAGTGCGACCTGCAGGATCTGGCCGTGGGCTACGGACGGGACGTGTCGCGCTTTACCGAGGCCAAGCGCATCGTGAAGGACCAGGACATCGGGCCGCTCATCGCCACGGAGATGACCCGTTGCATCCACTGCACGCGCTGCGTGCGTTTCGGCCAGGAGATCGGCGGCATCATGGAGCTGGGCGCGACCGGCCGGGGCGAGCACATGCGCATAGGGACCTATGTCGAGGCGTCGGTCGATTCGGAGCTGTCCGGGAACATGATCGACCTGTGCCCGGTGGGGGCCCTGACCTCGAAGCCGTTCCGTTACTCGGCACGCTCCTGGGAGCTCGCCGCGAAGCCTTCGGTGAGCCCGCACGACTGCGTGGGCGCGAATCTTTTGGTGGAGACCCGCCGCAATAAGGTGATGCGCGTCCTCCCGCGCGAGAACGAGGCGGTGAACGAGACCTGGATATCGGACCGCGATCGCTTCAGCTATACGGCGCTCGACGCCCCCAGCCGGCTTGACGTCCCGCTCCTGCGGGTCGACGGCGCCTGGCGCGAGGTCGACTGGGACGTCGCGCTCAAGGAGGCCGCGTCGGGTCTGCGCGAGGTCGTCGCGCAGGACGGGCCGGGGGCGCTCGCCGCCCTCGTGTCCCCCCAGGCCACCGTCGAGGAGGGTTATCTTCTCCAACGTCTCGTGCGCGGGCTCGGGTCCGACAACATCGATCACAGGCTTCGGGAAAGCGATTTCCGCGACGATGCCGGCGCCCCCGCTTACCCGGCCCTCGGCCTCGACATCGCCGAGCTCGAACGGGTCGACGCGGTGGTCCTCGTCGGCAGCAACATCCGCAAGGACCAGCCGCTGTTGGCCCATAGGCTGCGCAAGGCGTTTCTGGACGGCGCCAAGATCGCGGCCATCAATCCGATGGATTTCGCCTTCACCTTCGATCTGGCCGCGAAGACGGTGGTCGCGCCACGCCGCCTCCCGGAGGCCCTCGGACGACTAGTCGTCGCGGCGGCCGCCTGCACGGGCGCATCCTTGCCGGCGGACGTCGCGGCGTGGACCGAAGGTTTGCCGATCCTGGAGGCCGAGCGCAAGACGGCCGAATGGCTGTGCGTGGCCGAACGGCCGGTGATCCTCCTGGGTCCGCAGGTCGCCTGTCACCCGGAGGCCGCGGTGCTGCGGTCCCTGGCGGCCGCTTTGGGCGAGATCACGGCCGCGCCGGTGGGCTTCCTGCCGGCCGGCAACGCCGCGGGCCTGTGGCTCGCGGGCGCGGTCCCGCACCGCGGGGCGCTAGGCGCCGCGCGGCCGACGCCCGGGCTTCCTGCCGGGGCGATGTGGGATGGCCGCCAAAAGGGGTTCCTGCTGGTCGATGCCGAACCCGTGACCGACAGCGCCGACGGCGGCCGCGCGCAGGCGGCCCTGCGCGCGGCGCGTTGCGTAGTCGCCTTGTCGCCGTTTCGCTCCGAGGCCCTGGATTACGCCCGAGTCCTGCTCCCCATGGCCCCATTCACCGAGACCGAGGGGTCCTTCGTGAATGTCGAGGGTCGCTGGCAGTCGTTCGAGGCGGCGGTCGCGCCGCGCGGCGAGACCCGCCCGGGCTGGAAGATCCTGCGGGTGCTCGCCGAGCAATGCGGGGTATCGGGGCTCGGGTTCGATTCGGCTGCGGCGGTCCGGGCGGCGATCGGCGATCTGCGGGTCGTGTCCCTGCGCTACACGCCGATCGCGCTTGGCCGCCGTCATCCGCAGGGAGGGGAGTTGGAGCGGGTGGCGGAGGTGGGTCTTTACGACTCGGACAGCATCGTCCGCCGCTCCGAGGTCCTGCGCAAGACTGCGGACCGGGGGGCCCCGGTCCTGCGCGTGAACGAGGCGCAGGCCTTGCGGCTCGGGCTTTCCGGGGGGGCCTGCGTGCGCGTGACGATGGGCACAGCACAGGCGGTCCTCGAGGTCGCCATCGACAACCGGGTCCCGGACGGCGCGGCCTACATCCCCGCGGCCATCGAGCAGACCGCGCAGCTGCCATGGTCCGGACCCTTAAGCGTGAGCCGGGTCTGACCGATGGAACAGCTAACGGCGCTATGGGGCAGTATCCCCGCCTGGTCCCAGGTGTTGTTGTGGGACCTCGTGAAGATCATCGCGATCGTGGTCCCGCTCATGTTGAGCGTCGCCTACCTGACCTTCGCGGAGCGCAAGGTCATAGGCTACATGCAGGTCCGCATAGGCCCCAATCGCGTGGGGCCGCGCGGCTGGCTGCAGCCGATCGCCGACGGATTGAAGCTCTTGTTGAAGGAGATCATCGTGCCCTCGGGGGCCAACAAGGGCCTGTTCATCGTGGCGCCGGTCCTGGCGCTGATGCCGGCGCTCGTCGCCTGGGCGGTCGTGCCCTTCACCGGCACCCTGGTGCTGGCCAATATCAACGCCGGCCTCCTGTTTGTCCTGGCGGTCACCTCCATGGGGGTCTACGGGGTGGTCGTCGCCGGCTGGGCCTCGAACTCCAAATACGCCTTCCTCGGTAGCCTGCGTTCGGCCGCCCAGATCGTCGCCTACGAGATCGCCATGGGCTTCGCGCTCGTGGGCGTTCTCATGGCCGCGGGGACCCTCAATCTGCGCCGGATCGCCCTGGAACAGGCCGGCGGGTTCTGGCATTGGCTGTTCCTGCCGCTCTTCCCGCTGTTTCTCGTCTACTTCATCGCCGGCGTGGCCGAGACCAATCGTGCGCCCTTCGACGTGGCCGAGGGCGAGTCCGAGATCGTCGCCGGGTTCCATGTGGAATATTCCGGGATGACCTTCGCGCTCTTTTTTCTGGCCGAATATGCGAATATGATTCTATTATCGGCTTTGACTGCGACCTTGTTTCTGGGCGGCTGGCTTCCGCCATTCGACTTCGCGCCCTTTACCTGGGTGCCGCCGCTCGGCTGGTTCCTGCTGAAGGTCGCCTTGATTCTTTTCCTGTATCTCTGGCTGCGCGCGACCTTCCCGCGCTATCGCTATGACCAGATCATGCGTCTGGGGTGGAAGGTCCTGATACCGGTCACGCTGGTCTGGATCGGAGTCATGGGTTTCGTGATGTTTTTCACGCCGTGGGCTTTCTTGTTTTA
>DAIDMD010000129.1 GCA_027449165.1 Acidiferrobacter sp.
TCGCGCCGGCTACTATCGCGCCCAGCTTTTGGTGACAAGCCAAAGGCGTGCCGCCCTTCAGGCCTGGCTCAAGGTCTGGCTTTCGCGGATTCCCGAAATCCCGGATGCGCCGCGCGTGCGCTGGTCGCTGGATGTCGATCCCTACTCGCTGTTTTAAAGCGGGCGCCGCCTCGAGGCGCGTCCAAGGCGGCCTCTTCGCCGCGCTTGCGCGCCGCTAGACGAGTCGGCTTGCCATCGCCAACAAGCGCACCCCGAAACAAAGACAAACCACAAGACCGCTATAAGACCGATCGCCGGCTGATATGGAATAAACGTTACTTCAGGGGCCGCGCCTGCATGCACGGCTCGGCATTTGTAGCACCGATCTAGCTTAAGCGCATGAGCCCAGATCGCCTCCCGCCATGGGACCGACGTGGCTTTGACAAGGTGCCATTAACCCGCTCATATTATTGATGCTGTCGCATCCCCGCTAGCAATGGGGATAACGGTCCTAAGCCACGACCGGAACACGTGGCTATATAAGTATAAAAGGAGACTCTTATGGAATCACGGCCATGGGATAACGGCACGCGCGTGGTCCACGCGGCGCTTGCCATCACCGTTCTTGCAGAGTTGTCGACGGGTCTGATCGTTTCGCAAGCCACCCGCCCGCATTGGCTTGTCATTCACAGCATCCTCGGAATCGCTACGACGCTCGTCATCATCGTAGACTGGATGTGGACATGGGCACGACGGGACTTTCCGATCTTATTTCCGTGGAATCGTGTCGGGATGCGCGTGGTCGGGCGCGAGGCCGTCCAAGTCTTTCAAGGAAAACTACCCGGGTCTGGGGATAGCACGGGCCTGTCTAGCTTCATGCACGGCATAGGGCTTCTGGCGGTCTCTGGCATGGCCATCACCGGGCTTCTCATGTACATGGAGATACCCGGTGGTTACGGCCTATACCTGCACTCGTCCGCCTATGCGTTCTTTACGATGCTTGCCACCACGCACCTCTACCTGTCGTATGTCGTTTGGGCCTATCTGATCGGGCACGTCTTCTTTGCCGCCCTTCAGCAGGTCCTTGGCCATAATGTCCTGCGGCACTTCTATCTAGGGCACCGCTGACGGTTGCGGTCCGGCGCCTGGCCCCGTATGGGGTCAGGCGCCATTACCGTCCCTCCCCTTGACGGCCGCGTCATCGCCCGCCTAGAATGGTGGCCAGTTCCAAGAACCCAAAGGCGCTCGTGTTCCGATCAGCCCGTCGTTCTCCCCGGATGCTGTTGGCGGCATGGCTTGCGTTCATGGGGTTGTGGCCCCTGCAGGCGGCTGCCTACCACAGTGGCCCGCGCATGACGGCCATGTGCCGGATGATGCCGCACATGGCGGGGATGATAAAACGATCCCATGGCTTGGGACATGGGATGAGTGCCTGCCGCGAGCTCCAGTGTCGGCACCGAGTGGGTCCGGGCACGGTGGGCGTGATTGTGGCTCAGCCCGCTATGGTGATCCAACTCTTTGCGATGCTACCAGAAACGCCGGCGCCCGTGTTTGCCCCGCGCGCGGACCGGCACCCAAGTCGCGCTCCACCTCCCTATCTGCGTTTCGCTCGCCTCCTGATTTAAACGGTCATCGGTGTCGAAAGGCCCTGCGCAAAGCAGGCGTCGATTCATTACCGAGGACCGCCCGTGATAGACCCCGATGATCGTTATGTACCCGGCGATACGCCCCTGTGCCGCCGCCGCTTCCATTATGGCAAGGCTGTCGGTCCCCATTCAGGCGGCTGCCTGTGCCCGCCAGTTGCCCATTCCGTACAGGACGCCCCACGCGTAATCCTGGCGTTCGTCCTGCTCGGAGTTACGGCCATGGGCCTTGGTCACTGTGCCCCTGCCGATGCTGCCCGGCGCTTGAGCCTTTCGCAGGCCGAGGCCTTGGCGGTGCGTGCGAACCCAAGCCTCGAGGGCCTGCGTCAGGTGGCGGTCGGCCTCCGCCACGAGGCGGTAGCCGTGGGGCAGTTACCGGACCCCCGACTGTCGCTCGGCGCACAGAACGTGCCACTGAACAACTTCTCGATGAGCCAGCAGCAGATGAGCGTCGTTCAGTTTGGTGTGAGCCAGGCATTCCCGCCGTGGGGCGAACTGGCAGCCCGGCGCCGCAAGGCCTCGTTCACGGCGCGCGCCGCCTTAGAGAACGGCTACGAGCGGCGCGCGGAGATCGTTTTTCTGCTGCGCCAGGCATGGTTTGCAGCCCTTTACGCGCACAAAGCGGCGATGGCCGTCCTCCGCGAAGAAGGGCTTGCCCGGGAGACCCTCGCCGCCGCCCGTGCCCGCTACCGTGCCGGCCGCGTCTCTCTGGCCGACATCCTGCGCGCCGAGCTGGCCGTGGACGCCCTGCGCAATCGCGCCGACCGTCTCCATGCAAGCGGCGCTGCCGCGCGTGCGCGCATCGCCCAGATCCTGGCACGACCCCGGCCCCCAGTGCTCGATACTCGGTGGCCGACCTGGCGTGCCCCTGGTGCGGCGATCGTGACCGCTCGCGTGGCTCGCCAGCCCTTGCTGCTTGCGGCCCGCGATAAGTGGCGCGCCGCGCGCGCCGCGGTCGGCATCGCCAAGAGCGCTTATTGGCCCGCGATCACGGTCAAGGCCGCCTACGGCAAGGACTTTTTTCCCGGCAGCCCCAATTGGCTGTCCATAGGCCTTTCCTTCAGTCTGCCGATCTTCCCGGCCGAACGTCAGGATCAGGGGCTCGATGCCGCACGCGCCCGCAGCCTCGAGGCGCAGTACCGTTACGAGGACCAGAGCCTCGCCTTGAGACGGCGCCTGCGCAGCGCCGAGTCCCTCCATGCCGCCTTGAAGCGCGAACTCGCGCGCACCGAGGGGTCGCTCCTGCCGACGGCCCGGGCAGCCTTCTCCGCGGCCCTGGATTCCTATGCCGCCGGGCGTCTTGGCATGACCGCGGTCCTGGCCGCCCAGAAGCGGGTCCTCAAATACGCCCTTTTGCGCCTCAACGACCGCAAGGATCTCGAAACCGTGGCGGCCGAGATCGACTGGCTGACGACACAACGACCGGGGGGATACGGCAATGGCCGATAAATGGAAAGGTTTCCTGCTTGCGGGTGCAGGCATAGCGGTCGCCGCAGGGGCTATCTGGTATGTCATGGCGCCGTCCTCCGGTGCCTCCCCATCGGCCGCACGGGAGCCGCAATCGGTGGCAAATGCCAAGCGCCGCATCCTCTATTGGGCGGATCCCATGAATCCGAGCATCCATTCGGATCATCCCATGAAGGACAATATGGGTATGGCCTATACGCCCGTCTATGCGCCGCGCGCCCAGGCCAAGCCGACGCCTGCCAAGCGCCGCATCCTCTATTGGGCGAATCCCATGAATCCCAGCATCCATTCGGATCGCCCCATGAAGGACAGCATGGGTATGGCCTATACGCCGATCTATGCGCCGGGCGCCCAGGCCGCTGCCCAACCGGGGTTGGCGATCGACCCGCGCCTCAGGCAAAGCCTCGGCGTTCGCCTGGTTTCGGTACGACTTCGCGAAATGGGTCGCCCTATCCATACCGTGGGAACCGTGGTAGTCGACGAAAACCGGGTCTATGCCGTCAATCCCCGGTTCTCGGGGTGGGTGGAACGGCTCAACGCGCGCGCCGTGGGCGACCCGGTGCATAACGGGGAAGTCCTGGCATGGGTCTACGCGCCGGCCCTGTATGCCGCCGAGCGCGAATATTTCATTGCCCGAACGGTTCGGGGTATCGCCGGCAACGCGCGACTGGGTCGCGCCGCGCGCGCCCGCCTGCGCCTGCTCGGACTAACCCGCGCGGACATACAGGCCCTCGATCGGCGCGGCAAGCCGCTGCGCTACGCTCCGGTAACGGCGCCCGTCTCCGGGGTGGTGCAGCGCCTCGGCGTTCACCAGGGCGGTTATATCTCGCCGCGTCACGATTTCATGCGCATCGCCAACCTCGATCGCGTGTGGATGAATGTTGCGATCTACGCCTCGCAGCTGCCATGGGTGCGGATCGGCGACTCCGTGCGACTCACGCTCCCGGCCTACCCGGGACGGGTATGGACGGGACATGTGACATTCCTCTACCCGACACTCGATCCCAGGACGCGCACGGTGACCGCGCGCCTTAGTATCCCGGCGCAAGGCGGGATACTGCGGCCCGGCATGTACGCCCAGGCAACCATACTTACACATCCGCGCCAGGCGTTAGCGGTCCCCGCAAGCGCGGTATTGCGCACCCGGCGGGGCGATTTCGTCATGATCGGCAGCGCCCAGGGACACTTCTTGCCAGTGCAGGTGACACTTGGGCCCTCGAATCGCGGTTGGACGGTCATAAGGCGTGGCCTCACCGCCGGCGAAAAGGTGGTCGACGCCGCGCAGTTCTTGCTGTATTCCGAGTCCCAGGTCCAGGCCGTGCAGGCGCGCATGCTGCCGGTGCAGCCGGCCGGGGGTCCCGCAAGACGCGGCTCGGTGTCCGCCAGGGGCGGGGTGCGCCGCCATGATTAAGACCGTGATGCGTTGGTGTATCACGAATCCGGTGCTGGTGTTGATCGCCGCAGGCTTCCTGCTCACCGCCGGAATCCTTGCCCTGACCCACATCCCGCTGGAGGCCTTGCCGGACATCTCGCCCGCCGAGGTCATCGTCAAGACCCGCTACCCTGGACAGGCCCCGCAGGTGGTGCAGGATCAGGTGACCTATCCCCTGGAGACGACGCTCCAGGAGGTGCCGGGGGCGACCGCGGTGCGCGGCTACTCCATGTTCGGCGACTCCTATGTCTATGTGCTCTTCAAGGGCGGCACGCGCATCTATCGGGCGCGCAACCTCGTGCTCCAGTATCTGAGCCAGGCGCAGTCGCGATTGCCGCCCGGGGTCGTGCCGGCGATCGGACCGAACAGCTCGGGCGTCGACTGGATATTCGAATACGCCCTTACGGATCCGAGCGGGACCCGCGATCTCGCGCAGCTCACGACCTTGCAGAACTGGACCCTGAAGTACGCCCTCCAGGCCATTCCCGGTGTCGCCCAGGTCGCGACCCTGGGAGGGATGGTCTCCGAGTATCAGGTGGTGGTGAATCCCCAGAAGCTGCTCGCCTACGGGGTGACCTTGCCGCAGGTGGAGGCCGCGGTCCGTGCCGCCAACGGCGAGACCAGCGGATCGGTCGTGGACATGGGGTCCACGGGCTATATCGTGCGCACTTCGGGCTATATCCATTCGCTCGACGATCTGGCGCGGGCCCCGCTCGGGGTACACGACGGCGTGCCGGTCATGCTCCGCGATGTCGCGCGTATCCAGCGCGGGCCCGAGCTCGCCAATGGTCTGGCGGAGTTGAACGGCGAGGGGCTGGTCGTGGGCGGGATCGTCATGATGGACCAGGGCGGTAACGCCGACCTCGTCATCCATCGCATCGAGCGGAAGTTGCGGGCGTTGCGCGCGTCCCTGCCGCCCGGTGTCCGGGTAGTCACCACCTACAGCCAGGCGCCGCTCATCGCGCGCAGCATCCACACCCTGACGGGAAAGCTCGTTGAGGAGATCGCCTCCGTGGCGCTCATCGCGTTGATCTTTTTGTGGCGCGTGCGCTCGGCGCTGGTTGCGGTCGTGACCCTGCCGCTCGGCATCCTGATCGCCTTTCTGATCATGTGGCTGCAGGGGATCCCCGCGAACATCATGTCCTTGGGAGGCATCGCCATCGCCATAGGCGTGATGATGGACGCGGTCGTCGTGATGGTCGAAAACATGCATAAGCATCTCGAACGCGAGCCGGACACCGGTCCCTGGACGGCGGCACTCCTGGCCTCGCAGGAGGTTGGTCCGGCGCTGTTCTTCTCGCTTCTGATCATCGCCGTGGCGTTTCTGCCGATCTTCGCGCTCGGCGGCGAAGAGGGACGGCTGTTCGCGCCGCTCGCCTACACCAAGACCTATGCGGTGGCCGTGGCGGCGGTGCTCTCCATCACGCTCGTGCCCATCCTCATGGCCTGGTTCATTCGCGGGCGCATCCCCCCGGAACACAAGAACCCCCTGAACCGGTTCCTGGCTGCCCTCTATGCGCCGATGATCCGCATGGTTTTGAAGGTCCCGCGCCTCGTTCTCGTGGCGGCCCTGCTGCTGACGCTCACCGCCCTCTATCCCCTGAGCCGCCTGGGGTCGCAGTTCATGCCGCCGTTGAATGAAGGCACCTTGCTCTACATGCCGGTCTTTCAGAACCCGGCGGTATCGATCGGCGAGGTCGGGCAGGTGCTCGCGCAGACCGATCGCATCCTGAAGACCTTCCCCGAGGTCAAGACCGTCTTCGGGCAGGCCGGACGCGCGCAGACCGCGACCGATCAGGCGCCCCTGCCCATGTTCGACACCACCGTGACCTTGCGGCGGCGGTCGCGCTGGCCCGCGGGCATGACCCTGCGCGGCCTTCGGGACGCCATGACCCGGGCCCTCGATATCCCGGGCCTATCCATCGTCTGGACCCAGCCCATCAAAAATCGCGTGGACATGGTCACGACTGGACTTACCACCCCGCTTGGGATCAAGATCGCGGGCCCGCGGCTGACGGTACTGGAGGCCCTTGGCCGGCGCATCCAGGGCGCCCTGCGGAAGGTCCCCGGAACCGAGTCCGCCTATGCCTCGCGAGTCACCGGCGGGCGCTATATCGTCGTGCACACCGACCGTGCCCGGGCGGCACGCTACGGCTTATCGGTCGCCGACATAAACCGGCTGGTCGAAACCGCTATCGGCGGCGCCAGGCTGACCACCGCCGTCCATGGCCTGCGCAGGTTCCCGGTGGTCCTGCGTTACCCGCGGCGGTTGCGCCAGTCGCTGGCAGCGCTCGCCGCAAGCCGCGTGGCCGCCCCCGGTGGCGCCCAGATCCCTTTGGGCCAAGTCGCTCGCATCCGCATCGAGAGCGGCCCACCGATGCTGACGAGCGATGATGGGCACTTAAGCAACTGGGTCTACATCGACCTCGCTTCCGGGACCAGCATAAGCCAGTACGTGGCGCGCGCCCGTCGCGCGATCGCCCGTAGCGGGGCCTTGCCGGCCGGCTACACGGCATCATGGGTGGGCGAATACAAGGTTATGCGCCGTGCCGATCAGCGTCTCGAGCTCGTCGTTCCGGCGGTGGTGATGCTGATCGCGCTGCTCTTGTACTTCACATTCCGCAGTTGGGCGGAGGTGGGGATCATCCTGCTGACGCTCCCCTTGTCGTTGGTCGGCGGGTTTTGGCTCGTCTACTGGCTCGGCTACAAGTTGTCGGTGGCGGTGGCTGTGGGCTTCATCGCCCAGGCCGGCGTGGCTGCCGAGTTCGGAGTCGTGATGCTCCTCTATCTCGACCAGGCCTTGGCCCGGCGCCGCGCGCGCGATGCCTTAAAGACCTGGCGTGACCTGCGGCTTTCGGTGATCGAGGGGACAATGCTGAGGTTGAGACCCTTGGCCATGACCCTGACGCTCGTGGTCGGGGGGCTCTTACCCATCATGTTCAGTCACGGGGCCGGCGCCGACGTCATGAAACGCATCGCCGCGCCCATCGTCGGCGGCATGTTCAGCGCGGCGCTCCTGGCGCTGCTCGTGGTCCCGGCCCTCTATGCCTTGTGGCAACGACGGCGCTTGGGGTTGCGCGGCGGGTATACCGATGACGAAAAGGCCCGCTAGGTCATGAGGGGATGCCCGGACGAGAGGCGGCGTCGCGGGGATAAAAAAAGGGCGCGACAGCGTCGCGCCCTGGCCTTTCTCACAAAGACCGCAACCAAACGGGATGCGGCCCGGCCCACAAAGCACCGGTCGGCATCCCCGCAGGGCTTAGAACGTGAGCCCGGTCTCGATCATGCCGCGCACCTGGTTGGGTGCGGTGCCGGCCGTCCCGAAGGCTGCCGTGCTGTTCGTGACGCGCACATAAGACAGCTCGACGCGCGTGAAGAAGCCCTTGTCCTGGAAGGTCGGGGTGACCGTGAACGACCAGGCCTTGGCACCGGGTCCGTAGCCGAGGAGGTTATTGTTGCCGCCATTGAGGTCGGCCGGGTTGCCGGTGCTGGTCTCGTACTCGGCGCGCGCGGCCGTCGACCACATCGGGGTGAAATGGTAGTTGGCGAGCAGCGCCGCCCCGAAGACGTGGTCGGAGTGGGCGTAGCCCGCGCCCAGCTTGACCGAGCTCGGGGCGTAGATGTACTGCAGGTAGGGCGACACGGTGAGGGCGCCGACCTTGGTGGTGTAGAGCAGGTTATAGATGTCGCTGTTGTCGAGGTTCTCCGGGGCCGCATAGACGTGATTCAGCGTCGTATCGTTGATGACAGTTGAGCCGAAGTGGTGGTAGAAGAACACCGACGCGGTGCTGGTCTTGTTCAGGGCATAGCTGAAGAGCCCGGTCAGGACGTTATAGTGCCCGGAGTAGTAGCCGTCGTTGAACGATAGAGAGGCGCTCACCGGGCCCGTGGAGTAGTTGACCTGCGCTCCGCGGTTGACCGCGTTTTCACTTTTCCAGAGCAGACCGCGCTCAATGTTTTGATTCATCCAGCTCCATGTGTACTCGCCGCCCATGAGGGTCGGGAGCTTGCCGACCTCCACCGAGAAGTGGCTGGTCGGGGCGAGCGTGATATAGGCCTCGGGGACCGCCCCGTAGTAGTAGTAGGGTACCGAAGGGGTTGGCAGTATTGGTTCGCCGAGGGTCGGGAAGTTGTAGGAACCGGCCATGGCGAAGAACTGCACGAGCCCGGTGGTCTTCTGAAGGATCAGCTCGGCGTTCGTGATGTCCAACCGCGTGTGGCGATCCGTGCCGTAGGCCGCCGGGCCGGCGAGCATCACCGGATTGCTCTGCCAGGTGCCGGCGGCGCTCAATACGCCCTGCGCCGACAGCGTCCCGAGCGGCCCGGCGGAAAAGTTGATGGCCTTCGGCGGGTTCAGGGTGGCATGGGCATGGGGGGCGGCAAGGCCGAGCCCGCACAGTGCGACCGGTACCGCCAACAGTGTTTTACGCATGATGTCCTTCCTCGTTGTCGAACTTTAATTGTCAAGGCGCCTTGGGTGGCGCGTGCCTCGTCGATTTACTATCGTCTCCCGAGGCGCCCGTTTATGGCGTCTCGTCCCTGTGACGGTCTCGCCGAGACGCGGACTGTTAGGAAACCTTAGGGTTCCCTCCCAAAACGGCAGCGCTTCGCGGCGGACCGCGAAGGATGCCATCGGCCCCGGTTTAGCTAGCACTAAGCACCTCGCGGCGAATATTGGTCTTGCCCGGCGGCGCATACTGCCGCGGCAGCTCCTGCAATAATCGTTCCGGGAACACATCGCCTGTGGGCAAGGAGAGGTTTGGGTCGCGGCGATGGGTCTGCTTTCATGTCCACTTTCCGCGTGACAGCTCAAGCGTCCCTTTAGGAAGAGGCGCAATGTGGCAATAGATTGGGTTCATTATTCGGGCATCGGTACCGAAGCCATGGGCCTTTGGGTCCGAGGGTGCCCCGGCAACGCCTATGCCCGTTTATAGTGCGCGCGCGGATGTCCTTGCCCACAAATAGAGCAATCGGGCCTCCGGCTTTTTGGCCTTCCGTGAGGGGGCGCGCCGTTTTAGGAGCTGGTGGCGGACGCGGCGGCTGTTTTTAAGACCTGTGAGGGGCGGGAGGCATGGCGGCGCTGCCGGGCATGGCATTCCGGCGAATCCCTGGCCGGTTTCATTTTCAGGACAGCGGTCCGGTGACACGGGGCGGCCGCCCCGTGTATCGCGCGAAGGAGAGGCGATATGCGAATGCGGATGGCGGATGGATGTATCTTGAGGGCTTGCGCTTTGCCCATCAGGGCCTCGCACCGCGCTTGCTGCCAATTGTCACCGTGGGCCCGCGCGCGGGTCAGCCATTTTATCCGGAAGGTCCGGGATGCGTGCACGCCTGCACCCGCCGGGTGGTTAAGTCGGGGGTGAGGAGCCCGCGGGAGGCGTAGGGTCCGGGCGGGTTACCGCAGCCACCGGCAAGGACACCCGATACGTCGTCCCGTTATTGGCGGGCGAGAGCTTGGCGCGTTACCCAACGCGCCGCTCGACAGCAGGACGGCCGTCGCGCGCGCCTACAGCCGGCGCACCATTTCCGATGGCACCGAGCTCGTGACCGTCCAGTCCCATCCCCTGAGGGGCCGATGATGCAGGCTAGATCGATATCGTGGGCCGCGATGTCCGCCTGAACGGTGGGCGCCTGCCGGCGGTGGCCAATCGCGGGGGCCGTCCGATCCCGGTCGGGCCCCATTACCGTTTCTGCGAGACCAACGAGGCGCTGGCGTTCGATCGCCACCTAAGCGCGGCCGTCTTCCCGCTGGCGGATCTCGCCATCATTGTCCACAACACCCGCCGAACCTCCACAGGGGGGGCGATGCCCCGGCCTTCACGGCGCGACCCAACTGACCTCTTGGCGGCCGCCGAGTCCGGGAACTGATTGAGCAGAAAGGGCGGCCCGGCCGTGAGGCCCGTGGTTGGGTGCCCCGAGATCGCCCCGGCGCACCCCATCGGCTGCTGCCGGGGATTGCGGTCCGGCAGGGGAGTGCCTTAATCCCAGGCCAGGCCGCCGCCTGTGCGGTATTCGGTCACACGGGTCTCGAAGAAGTTCTTCTCCTTCTTCAGGTCCAGCATCTCGCTCATCCAGGGAAAGGGGTTGGGCGTGTCGGGCCGGATCTCGGGTAGCCCCAGCTGAACGCAGCGGCGGTTTGCGATGTAGGCGACGTATTGGTGCATCTGGGCGGCGTTCAGCCCGAGGACGCCGCGCGGCATGGTGTCGGTGGCGTAGGCGCACTCGAGATCCACAGCCGTGCGCATCAGTCCCAGGATCTCGGCCTGAAAGTCCGGGTTCCACAGCTGCGGGTTCTCGAGCTTGATCTGGTTGGCGAGATCGATGCCAAAGTTGCAGTGCATGGACTCGTCGCGCAGGATGTATTGATATTGCTCGGCGGCGCCCACCATCTTGTTCTGGCGCCCCAAGGCCAGGATCTGCGCGAACCCGACATAGAAAAAAAGCCCCTCCATCATGGCCGCGAAGACGATGAGCGAGCGCAGCAGGGCGCTGTCGGTCTCGAGCGTCCCCGTCTGAAACCGCGGGGCGGCCAGGACCTCGATATGAGGGAGCAGGAAGGCGTCCTTGTCGCGGATCGACGGGATCTCGCGGTAGGCGTTGAAGACCTCGCCCTCGTCGAGGCCCAGGGATTCGACAATGTATTGGTAGGAGTGCGTATGGATCGCCTCCTCGAAGGCCTGCCGAATCAGGTATTGGCGGCACTCGGGGGCGCGGATCTGCCGATAGGTCCCCAGCACGATATTGTTCGCGGCCAGCGAGTCGGCGGTCGTGAAGAAGCCCAGGTTGCGCTTGACGATGCGCCGCTCGTCCTCGGAAAGCCCGAACGGCTGCTTCCACAGGGCGATATCCCGCTCCATGCTGATTTCCTGCGGCATCCAGTGATTGGCGCAGGCGTCGAGATACTTCTGCCATGCCCACGGATAACGGCGGGGGGCGCCGGGGTCGAGGTCTATCGGTGCCGTCAGCACGGTATAGGGCGGCGCATCATGCAGGCGCCCATGCGGGGTGGATAGCGGCTCGCTCATTGGGGGTCGGTGTCTCCCGGTTGGGTCTCGAAATCGGATGGGCGGCCTCCCCGGGTATCCGCCTGCCCGATGGGCTTAAAGCCAAGCCCTCGCGCCGGCCCCGATCGACGACCGCCCCTATGCACGGTAAGCCCTTGCCTCTGACCCGGGCTTTGCGATATATCAAACATCGGCGTGGGACCGCTCGTCCCGGACCCGAGGCCGCGCGCATCGCCCGCCCAATCTTTCAGGCTTTGGGGGCGGCCGGTACAATGATACCCGGTGGGCCGCCGGGTGGGTACAGGAAGCGGTCTTCGCCGTATCCGCCAAGGCTATACCGGCAGGGAGGCATCCTTGAATAACCACACGCCCGACGAGGCGTTTCTCCGGATGGACGCGGTCATCGACGGGCAGAGCCCGCGGGTTCGCTGGGTCGCCGAACAGCTCGCCTGGAACGATGCCGCCATGACCGCCGAGCGCTGCTTTACCTTCGTCCGGGACGAGATTTTGCATAGTGTGGACTTTCAGCGGGATGAGGTCCCGGTTTCCGCCTCCGCGGTCCTGGACGCCGGCAGCGGCCTCTGCCTTGCGAAAAGCCACCTCCTGGTCGCGCTCTGGCGGGCCTGCGGCCTGCCCTCGGGTTTCTGTTATCAGCGCCTTCTATTCAACGCCGATAGCGATCGATACGTTACCCACGGTTTGGCCGCGGTCTGGCTCCCGGGGCTGGGCTGGTATCGCTGCGACGCCCGCGGCAATACCAAACCCGGCATCGAATGCGTGTTCACGCCGGGCACGGAGCGCCTCGCCTACGCCCCGGTCCGCGAGGGTGAGCGCGATTTCCCGTATGTCTGGTCGGAGCCTTGGCCGGAGGTCGTGGCGGGACTCGAGGGTCTGACGCATCTGTCCCAATATCTGGCGCGGCCGATCGACGCCGCACCGCCCGCAGCCGACCGTCAGTACGAGCGGGTGCGCGCGGCCTGATGGGATGTTGTCCCTACGGAGGGGATGCCGCGATCGGTGCCTCGGGGCTTGCCGCGCACCCCGGGCCGGAGGCTTCCCGCCCTAACCTTGCGATTCCCGCACCAACTCCGCCAGGATGCGCAGCCCTTGATCGGCGGCGGTCTCGCTCGCATGGCTGAAGGCCAGGCGTAGCGTACCCGTAGGTGGTCTCGCCGTCGCATAAAACGGCTCCCCCGGCATGAAGGCGACGCCCCGGGAGAGCGCGGTTTCCAAAAGCCTGCGGGTATCCACCGGTCGTTTCAACTTGAGCCAGAAAAAAAGCCCTCCGGGCGGTCGTTCCCAGCTTGCGCAATCCGCGAGATGTTCGTCGAGGGATTGCGCGAAGGTGTCGCGTTTGCGCCGGTAGGCGTCCGCAAGGGCCGCTTGCCGTGCCCGCCAATCAGGCTGCTCGAGCGCGCCCAGAACAAGCCATTGGCTCACGCGGTTGCTGTGCAGATCCGCCGCCTGCTTGAGTCTCACAAGATGGGGCACGAGGGCGGGCGAGGCTGCGAGAAACCCCAAGCGAAGACCGGGCGCGAGGGTCTTCGAAAAAGATCCTTGGTATATCCACGGACTCTTCTTGAGGAATCACACGAAGGCAAGCCCTTGAATATCTGCAGATTGCCGTTGGGACAGGGATTACCGCTGTCGGCATCAACGGCT
>DAIDMD010000130.1 GCA_027449165.1 Acidiferrobacter sp.
ACCTTGAAACGAAAGGTCTGATAGTAACGCAGGGGCTTCATGGCCGAGCCGGCGCCGCGCAGGGGTTCAGTGTCCGGGGGACCTTGGCGTAATCGCTCGGGGTGGCGATGGCAAACCCCGCCGGTATCCGCAGGCGCCGCAGGATCCTGCGGCCTGCGGCGCTCCCGGTAAGCCCCGTGAGCGCCTTTTGCAGGGCCCTGACGGTCGCCGGCGACAGGCTGTCGCGCACCGCGATCGGCATCTCGGGCCCCGGCGGCGTACGCGCCAGGATCCGGACCTCGGCGCGGATCGCCGCAGGCTCCTGATCGAGCGACCACGGCCAGGTCCCGCCCAGATCGACGAGGCCGCGGGCGACCGCCAGGATGACGGAATCCTGGCTGCGCAGGTAGACCGGCCGCATCTCGGTATCGACGATCACCCCGCGCGCCCGCAGATACTCCTTCACCATCAAGGTGGCGGCGAAGGCATCGGGATCGGGGAAGGCGATCGAGCGCCCTTTCAGGATCTGCGGCGTCAAGGGCCCGATGGCCGCGCCCCGCCTGGCGATCAATAAACCGATGAAGGGCACGCCCTTGATGCGCGCCACTGCCCGATAGCCGTGCAACTGACGGTACAGGTAGGGGTTCAGGAACACCACGTCATAGCGCCCCCTTTTGGCTCGCGCCATGAACCGCCGAAAATCGGGCGCGGTCGCAAAGACGATCGGGCGATGCAAGGCCTTCGCCAAGTGCGCGCAAAGCGGGATGAAAAGCCGCGCCAAGGCCACCGGGCTTTGCAGGGGCAGGACGCCGAAGCGCAGCGGCCGGACGGCGGCGAAGACATGCACCGACCCGACGACCAGGATCATCGCGACAAGACCGCGCACCCCGAACGGGATCAGGCGGCGCACACCCGGGACGAGGCTATGGCGACGGACACGCAGGACGCAGGCCTCCTTCTCCCGCAACCCGTGCCGGGCGGCCCGGGGCGGATTCGCGGCGCGATCGCGCGCAACACCAAAAAAACGGGGAGGATCGCTCCTCCCCGACAGTCCAACAACTCTAGGAGGACTCGTAATGCCCCTTAGTGGAGCAGCCGGGCACCAAACGGCACGCTCAGCATCACGCTCACGGCGTTCTCCCGCGGCTGGTCCGTACTGGCCGTATGGTCGAACTCCACGTAATAGCGCACACCCTTACGCGCCAGATAGACGCCGATCAGGCTATCCTGGTGCAGATTGATATTGGTCTCGTACAATCCGTTAGGGGCACCGGGCTTGTCGAACACCGGGGCGAACGACCCGTTTGCTGGGTTCGTCCCTCCCATCACGGACGCGAGGTTGCCGGTGTTATACCGGCTGTAGCGAACCACGCCCATGAACCGCTTCGCGGGACGGAAACCGCCGGCCGCAAACCACCCGCGCGCCGTCCCGTTTCCCGCGGCCCCGGGCTGCTGGTTGTTCGCGTGCTGGTACTCGTACCAGAGCCAGAGCGGATCCTTGGTGTAGTTTCCATAACGGACGTCGATGGCGTACTTCTGTTGCTGGTAGCTGAGCTGATAGCCGGTTGTGGTCGGCAGCACACCCCCAATCACATTCTGCCCCGCCTCGTAGCTCCCGGCGATGCCGAACGGCCCGAAATCGACGCCGGCATGCACGAAGCCCTGGTCGGGATGGCCCATGCTGCTCTGGATCTGGGAAATCCCCGTCCCGTTGAAGTACCCCACCGCGTAATCCACCGCCATCGGCCCGTGGACGAACTGGTTGAAGGCCATGACGCCCATCTCGCGGCCGGCGTTGAAGAGACCCTGGCCGGGCGCCGCGATGGCGTTCGGTGCGGGGGTCGAGGCGAACTCGTTGTAGTCGATGTTATAGGTTACCGGCGAATAATTGATCCACGGCAAGACGCCCGCCGCCGTGAGCCCTTCCTCGCCGAACGGGACCAGCATCTGTCCCACCTGAACGTGGACGCCCGGGATGTAGTTCAAGGTCACGTTCCCGTCCAGCACATGGGCGCGCCCGAACACGCCCGCATTCGGGTTTGCGGCATTGTTCCCGAATTCCGCCAGGAAGTAATAGTCGATGTTCGGGCCGATCGAGCCGCGGATACCGGGACGCAGGCGGTAGAACTTGAACTGCCCGTTACCGGTCACGCTGGTCGCACCCGGCGGGCCCGATTGAATGTAGGAGTACCCCGGCTGCACGACGCCAAACAGCAGCATCGTCGGCTTCTGTTGGGGCTTTTCGGTCCCGTAGACCATGGTCCAGGCGGGCATGGGCTTTTCGTTCATGGACGGCAGCAGTCCCGCGACCGCGACGGCCGAGGTCGTCAACAACGCCCCCGCCCCCAAGGCCCGTGCCAGCCATGTCCGCTTCTGATTAGGCTTCTTCATTCCGTCTCCTCCGATTTCCTTTATGGTTTTAGGGATCACCGCTACTGCGTATTTCTCGTGCCGCCCCCCTTAGGAACCGTTCGCCCCGCAGGCATTGGCCGTGGAGCCCTTGCCTGCACCCGATGTCTGGCCTCCCCCGCTGCTCATACCGCTCGCCGTCCCTGAGGCGGGCGCCTTGGCCGGTGCCGCGCCCGCGGGACCCGCGGCCCCCGGCGCCGTGCTCGGCGTCGGCGTCTTGTGATGGCATGCCGTGAGCGTAAGGAGGCTTCCGCCGGTTATCATGGCGAGAAGCAGGCGCTTGGCGCGCGCGTTCATGTGCATGTACCCTCCTTAAACGGACAATTCCATTTATTATAATATTTTATTTTTCTTATAGGATTTCAGGGCCCACGACCCCTATGCGGGCGATCATAGCTATACCTATCATTAATTCCAGTAACCAGGAACCGAATCCTCCACGAATCACGTCCTGTATCATGTTTGTACAACAAGTATCGGGTAAGCGCAATCGCATCCGTCAATCCTTCGGTTCGATCACACCGCTTGTCCTCAGGGATGGCGGGTTTCCCCTTGGACGCGGCGCGGCACGGGGCCCTCGTCAAGCGGCCGGATATCCCGCACCCCCGGGGCCGGTTTGCCGGCCGGGGCACCCCCCGGTGCCCCCATCCGCGCCTTTCGGAGACCTCTTTGCCGAACGCCGCCCCGATGCCGGCTCAATTCACGAAGCCGACCGAGATCGGATCGCTGTGGTGATAGGCCCATTGGGTCATCGAGCCGTCGTAGAGACGGACGTTCCTGTAGCCGAGCTCCTGGGTCGCCACGAACCAGCCGATGCTCGCCCAGTGCCCGGTGTTGCAATAGGTTACGACCGGCGCGGCATGGTTTTGCGGGAAACCCGCTAGGCGCGCCAGGGCCTCGAGCTTGGGCTTGGGCAGGAAATTCCCGTTCGGCCCGACCATCCAGGTGACCGGATAGGGGATGGCGCCGGGAATATGGCCATAGCGCGCCACGAACGGGGCCTTGGTGAGGCCCACGATCTGATGCATCGGGCGATTGTCGACCAATACGACGTGGCTGTGCAGGTCGGCGCGCACCTGTTGCAGGGTCGCGTAGATCTGCGGCTGGTAATGGGCGACGAAGTCGCCGCGGGCCTGCCTCGGGGCCCTCGTCAAGCGGCCGTGGCTCTTCTGCCAAGCCTCGAAACCGCCGTTTAGGAGCGCCTCGCTATTGTGCCCAAGGACCTTCAGGGTCCAGAAGGCGCGCGTCTCGCCCCCGAGACCAAGACCCATCGGCGTCTTGATGTCGTTGTAGACCACGACCTCCGAGTTGTTATTGACCCCGACCGAGCGGAGATAGCCCTGAATGACCGGGATCGGCGGGAGCATGCGATTGACGCCGCGGATCATCATGCGCCAATGGACATAAGGGGCGGATATGGCCCCGGGGATATGGCCGGCGGCGTACTCCTTGGGCGAGCGCAAGTCGAGGATCACGAGCCGCTTGTCGTGCAGATGGGTCTCGAGCCAATGCGGGCTGACCTGGGGGCCCGGCAAGGCCGCCATCGCCGTTCCCGAAACCACGCCTATGCACAGTGCCGCCAACGTTTTACGGTACAGCGATAACTTTAACCCCATAGCACTTATCCCCCTGGGTGGTTCCGGATATGTTTTGTCGTGGGGGCTTCGTAGCAAGAGCCGGACCAATTTCGAATACCGTTGAATATGCGTCGAATTTTCGGGTCATGCCGGCAAATCCCGTCACCAACGTGGTGACCGCCGTCACCAATTTGGTGACGGCGGCGGCGCCGGCCGCCGTCATGGACGGTGCCCGAAGTCTTGCCGGCCAAGATCCCCCTAGGCGCGATGGGCGAGCGCCCGGACGCGCCGACGGCGCAGGCCGGTGGGCGCCCAGGACCCTCACGCCGTGTCACGGGGGTATTTTGGGATTATCATGCCGGCTTTTGGGAACTCCGCTATGGATGGTCAATCACGTCTCGTGGTGGCGGGCGCCACGCTGCTGGTCCTGATCGGCATGGCCGCCAACAGCCTCCTGGCGCGGGCGGCGCTGGCCGGCCATCTGATCGGCCCCACCCTCTTTGCGCTGCTGCGCCTTGCAAGCGGGGCGCTCGTGCTCCTGGCCTTGTCGGCTATGCGCCGCACCCCGCTCATGCGTCCGCAGCCGAACGCCTTCTGGCTCTTCCTCTACGCCGCCGCCTTCTCCTACACCTATGTCGTTCTGGGCGCCGCCATGGGCGCCTTGCTGCTCTTTTTTGCGGTGCAATTGACGATGTTCGTCTGGGCCCTGATCGGCGGCGAGCGGCCGACCGCCAGTCACGTCTTGGGCGGCCTTCTCGCGCTCGTCGGGCTCTATGTCCTGGTCGCCTTGCAGCTCCATCGCCCGGCCCCATGGGCGGTCGCCGGCATGCTGGCCGCGGGCGCGGCCTGGGGTCTCTATTCGGTGGGGGGCCGCGGGGTGCGCGACCCCCTCGCCCACACCACCGGCAATTTCGTCTACGCGGCCTTGCTCGCAACCGGTCTTGCGCTCGTGCGCCTGGGCCTGCATACCGGCCCGCGACTCACACCGCACGCCGCCGGGGTGGCCGACGCGGTGCTCTCGGGGACCGTGACCTCGGCACTCGTCTATCTGCTCTGGTATGCGCTCCTGCCGAGGCTGCGCACCGTATTTGCCGCCACCGTTCAGCTCGCGGTGCCGGTGATCGTCGCCTTGGGGGGCTGGGCCCTTCTCGGAGAGCCGATAACCTTCCGACTGGCGATCGCGGGAAGCCTGGTATTGGCGGGGGTGGGCCTCACGATGCGCCGGACGCGCGATCACGCGGCCGCCCCGCCGGCCGGGCAGCCCGGGACGGACTGATCCTGTGATGGACGCCGGAGGCCGTCTTGGCCGCGGGCGTCCTGCCGTGTTGACGTAAGATCGCCGCGGCCTTGCCGACCAAGCCCGCAGGCCACGTCGGAATGACGTCCCGCCTCCGAGTCGGCCGGCGCGACAGGCGGCCGCCCGGCAGGCGGCGTGCGCCCACACCACCACACCATCAGGGGATACCTCATGCCGCATCGCACCACGAAACACGACGGATATCGTCCGCCGCGCCACCCGGTTCGCGGACTCGTGGGCCTGTTTCTGGCCTCCGCCGCCATCGGGGCCCAGGCCGCCATAGGCTATCCGGGCACCCATACGGACCAAACTCGGTATCGCTACCCGGTACTCCTCGCGCGGCTCATCGCATCGGTCAAGGCCCACCACATGGCGGTCGTCGCCAAGGCCAGCGCGAGCCGCGGCGCCGCGGCCCGGGGCGTCAAGATCCCGGGGAACGCGGTCATCATGGTGTTTCGCAACGACTTCGCGGTGACCATGCTCAAAGACAGCGTGGCCGCCGGCATCGAGGCGCCCCTGAGGATTTATGTGACGGCCAACGGCCACGGCACGGCGGACATCACCTACCGCACGCCGAGCGCGGTCTTCGCGCCCTACCACAACCCCGCCCTGAACCGGCTCGCCCATACGCTCGATCCGATCTTCGCGGCCATTGTGCGGTCGGCCGCCGGACCCGGGGCCAAACCCGCTCACCTCTCCTAACATCGGCGGATTAGCCGCCCGTGTCTGCAAAACCGCCGAGGTACGGTGTAAGATCGCCGGAGAACCTCGCGACCAAGCACCGGGCCCGCTTGCCTTGCATGGGGGCTGCCACGCCCAGGCGGCCGGGAGGAAGCCGGAGGGCGTGGTCATAACGATAACAAAAGCCGTACCGGGGCCTTAGGCGATGGGATGCGCCGCGTCACGCGGTCCCGGAGTTCGTTTCTGATCCCACCAGCCTTTACTTTAAGGAGTCTTTGATGAAGATATCGACCTACGCACTACACACCGTGATGGCCTTGGCCGCAACCGTGGCCCTCACCACCGCCCAGGCGAGCATGCATAACGCCTGCGGTTCCCAAGGACACGCGATGAAGAAATCGGGCTGCGGTTCCAAAGGCGGCACCATGAAGAGCTCCTATAGCAAAAAGAAGGACACCATGAAGAACGCCTGCGGTTCCTGAAGGCCGTGACGGGCATCCGTGGTCACGCGATGCCTTGATCGCATTACATCCCGCTCGAACCCTCCCGGTCGGGCGGGAGTTTTTCGTCTTCGATCCCGGTCCTGCCCGAAGACCGGGCGCAAGCGTCCGGCCACCCGTTTTCTCCTCGCGCTCCTGCTGCTGGGTCCCGCGACCCCCGCCTGGGGCTGGCCCACCACGGCCTTCCTCAGCCGTTACTGGCATCGGCCGGTCCCGATCGGGGGCCCTTCGCCGCCCCATTGGCCTGCCTTCGAGACCGCGCTTTCGGCGCGCGCCTGCGGCCAATGCCATATCCGCCAATACCGCGAGTGGCGCAAGAGCCGCCATGCGCTTGCCATGGGGCCGGGGGTCGTAGGCCAGCTGGCCGCGGCGGGGCTGACCCATTGGGCATTCGTGCGCGGCTGCCTCTCCTGCCACGCCCCGGCACGCCGCCAGTGGCGTCAGGTTCGGGCCGCCCTCAAGGGCCAACCGCTCGCCGCCCTGGCCCGGCAAGGCGTGACCTGCGCCGACTGTCATGTCCGCGGTTACCGGCGCTTCGGGCCGCCGCTCGAACCTTACCTGGCCGCCGGCGACATCGTGCACGGCGGCTTTACGCCGAGGACCGGCTTCACCCGAAGCCGCTTTTGCATAAGCTGCCATCAATTCCACCGAAACGGCGCGCGCCTGCAGGGCTCGCTCCTTGAAAACGTCTACGGCGAATGGCGCGCCAGCCGCTACGCGCGCGAGGGGATGACGTGTCAGGCCTGCCATATGCCGGACGGCCGGCACAACTTCTACGGGATCCATAACCCCCGCTTCGTACGCCGCGCGCTCACCATCCGTTTCCGGGCGCGACCCGCCGATCCGGGCCATGACCTCGTGGCGCGCCTGTCGATCGCCAATTCGGGCGTCGGCCACGATTTTCCGGCCTATACGACGCCGGAGGTCGTGGCGAGCATGTGGCAGAGTTGCGCTGGGCGCCTATGTCCCGGGACCGTCCGCCGGCTCGTCATCGGGCGGCGCGTAAGCCTCAACCTCAAACGTCAATATTTCGACACGCGTATAAAACCCGGAAAGTCTCGCCGCTTGGCCTATGACGTCGCCCTGGCCGCGCGGGCCACGGCCATCGAGGCCCGTATCGTGGTCTATCCGGACGCCGCCTATGTGCACTTCTTCCGCGCCTATCTCGCCCGCTATGCCCTCACGCCCCAGGAACGGGGCGACATAAGACGAGTGCTCGTGACCGACGAGCGCTCGTCTTATGTCTTATGGCAGGCCGACCGGCCGCTGCGGCACGAGCGCCCAAGCCCCGGCGGGCGGTAGGACGCCGCTAGGCGCGGGTACCTCAGGCGCCTTTGCCGCGCACGATGGTCCCGGGAAACCCGGCGTTCCTGACCGCCTTCAGAAACACCGCCGGACTGGTGCGGCCCGGAATATATTTCACCGTGACATTTTGGGTCGATTCGTCCACACCGACCCCCATCACGCCCGGCAGGCGAATGAGAGACATATAGACCGCGGTGGCGCAGGAATGGTTGCTGCAGGTCATCCCCGGGATATGAATGACCGCCTGCGCAAACCGCGCGGCCACCGTTTGCAAGGACCCGTGCGGGACCACCATCGCCGCCAAGGCCGGGGCGCCGGCGACCACCGAAACCAGGGCGGCGGCAACCACGGCCGGACGCATCATGTTTTTCATCGGTTCTCCTAAGGGGTTGTGGGAATGGACGGCACTATCAGGGCCGGGAGTACGTAGGGCGCGAGCAGCGCGACTGCGACCAGGGCCGTGCCAAGCCAGAGCCACAAGGCCGAGCGCGCGGCCCGCGGGGGGCAGGCGCAGCGCGCATCCGGCCGGCGGCCCCGCCAATAGCGCAGGTGGGCAAGGCCGAGCAGACCCAGGGCCGTTACGGTGAGCCACGGGCGTATCGGGTCGAGGATCGTAAGATCGGAGACCCAGGCCCCGCCGACGCCCGCCGCCACCACGATGAGCGGTCCCACGCAACAGACCGATGCCAGAAAGCCGGCGACGACCGCCGCCCAGAGCCCGCGGGGGCCCGGCGCGACCGATCGCATGTCGATATCTTTACCCATCTTGGCGTGCCGAGGTTCCTGTCGGTGCCAGCTTGACTCCGTACCCAGGTACGGGGTCAAGCCCCGGCCGGGCGGCGGGCACGCCGTCGGTGCGCGCACTGCGCCTCCGTGAAAAACGCGAGGAATTTCCCCTGCAGGGGATGGGACGGCCCCCGCCCAGGCGCATCAGCATTCCCCTGGAGCCATCTCCGGCGAAGCGGTCGCCCGAGCACAGACTTTGCGCCGGCGACGGTCCACGAACGGCAATCCTCGGCAGAGGCTCGCCGACCTTGGCGAATGGAGGGCGTCACGCTTGCCCTCGGCACGGCAAAAGGGCTATACATGGGGCCGTAGCGGTTCCGCTACCGCAAGGCACGATCCACATGCGCGGCGTCGGCCGACCCAAGGCCCCGCCCGCCCCACACGGGAGAGATGATGCCCATTCCAGAGAACCCCGCCCTCAGAATCGAAGACTACGCGCTCATCGGCAACACCATAACAGGGGCGCTGGTCGGCAACAACGGCTCGATCGACTGGTTCTGCGCCCCGCGCATAGACTCTGCCGCATGCTTCGCCGCCCTCCTCGGCGACCGGGACAACGGTCACTGGCAGATCGCACCGGCGACCCCCGCGCACACCGTACGCAGGCGGTACCGCGACGACACGCTGATCCTCGAGACGGAGTTCGAGACGCCGGAGGGCTGCGCGCGCCTCACCGACTTCATGGTCATGAACGGCCGCGACTCCGAGGAACGCTGCCACCTCGTACGGATCGTCGAGGGGCTGCGCGGCACGATCACCATGGAGATGTCGCTGGTGATCCGGTTCTACTACGGATCGATGATCCCCTGGGTCCGCCGCGTGGGCGAGGCGCGCCTCGCCATTGCGGGCCCCGACAGCCTCTATCTCACCGCCACCGTCCCCATCCAGGGGCGGGATCAGACGACCGTCGCCCGCTTCCCGATCGCCGCGGGCCAAAGGGAGATATTCCAGATCGGCTATCAGCCGACGCATCACACCGTCTACGACCCGCCCGATCCGCTCGCCGCCCTCGCCCACACGCAGGAGTGGTGGCGCACCTGGGCGGCGCAGGGCCGCTGCGAAGGCCCGTGGCGCGACGTCGTGATGCGCTCGCTCATTACGCTAAAGGCCCTCACCTGCCGTCCCACGGGCGGAATCGCCGCGGCCCTCACGACCTCTCTGCCCGAACAGCTCGGGGGGATACGCAATTGGGACTACCGGTACTGTTGGGTGCGCGACGCGACCTTCACCCTCTGGTCGATGCTCACCACCGGCTACACCGACGAGGCGACCGCCTGGCGGGAGTGGCTGATGCGCGCCGTCGCCGGCAATCCGGGCGACCTTCAGATCGTCTACGGCGTCGCCGGCGAGCGCTGGATCGGGGAGCGCGAGATCCCGTGGCTGCGCGGCTACGAGGGCGCTTCGCCGGTACGCGTCGGGAATGCCGCGGCCGACCAGTTCCAGATCGACGTCTATGGGGAGTTGATGGACTCCCTGCACCTCGCGCGCAGCGTGGGCCTCCACCCCCAGGCCCACGTCTGGGACATCCAGTGCGCGATCATGACGTTCCTCGAGAGCCACTGGCATCTGCCGGACGACGGCATCTGGGAGGTCCGCGGCGGGCGTCAGCACTTCACCCACTCCAAGGTCATGGCCTGGGTAGCCTTCGATCGGGCCGTCAAGGACGCCAGACGCTACGGGCTCAAGGGGCCTGTGGCGCGCTGGGAACGGATCCGCGACACGATCCACGAGGATGTCTGCCAACACGGCTTCAACGCCGCCAAGAACAGTTTCACGCAATACTACGGCAGCGAGGCGCTCGACGCGAGCCTGCTCATGATGGCCCTGGTCGGGTTTCTGCCGGCAACCGACCCGCGCGTCGTCGGCACGGTCCACGCGATCGAGACCGGGCTCGTGGAAGACGGGTTTGTCATGCGCTATCGCACACAGGAGTCGCACGACGGCCTATCGGGCAGCGAGGGCGTATTCCTGCCCTGCTCCTTCTGGCTGGTCGACAATCTGGTCTTGCAGGGACGGCGCGCCGATGCCGAGCGGCTGTTTGCGCGCCTCGTGGGCCTGTGCAACGACGTGGGCCTGCTCTCCGAGGAGTACGACCCCGTGGCCCGGCGGCTCGTCGGCAATTTCCCGCAGGCCTTCACGCATGTGGCGCTCGTGAACTCCGCCCGCAACCTCATGGGCGACGGGCCGGCGGCGCGGCGGGCCCGCCATCACGCCGCGGCGGGCGCGGCAGCCGGTGCGCGCCGGTAGACGCGCGTGAGCCAAACCAGGGTCCGGGCCTCGAAGATCCGTTCGAAGCCGGCCTCGCGCAGGCATCGGTCGATCATCGCCGGATCGTGCACGAACGGCCGATAGGCGCTGCCAATGACCCGGAATAGGCCGGCGCCCAGACGCGAGGCCGCGCGGTTGGCCCAGTGACCCCTCGGAAAGGTCAGGGCGCAACTTTGCCTCGTGCGGCCTATGGTCGCGGCCAGCAGGCCTGCGGCGTCGGGATAGCAGCACACGACCTTGTCGAGCACCGTGATATCGGCGGCGTCGAGCTCGGAGGCCATCAGCCGAAAATCCCCGGCCACATAGCGCACGCGCCCGGCCAGCCCCTGGCGCTCCGCCAGCGCCTGCGCCTCGCTCAACATCGCATCGGCCAGATCGACACCCACCGCGGTGGCCGCGCCTCTCGCCAGGAGATACTGGTGGAGATAGCCCACGCCGCACCCGATCTCGAGCAACGAGCGGCCCTCGAGGCCCGCGGCGAGCAGCCCGGAGACGAGCTGTCTCTGGGTCGCCTCCAGACCGCGGCGCTCATAGCGGCGCACGTAACGCCGCGAAAAATGGGAAAAACACCGCCCGATCCCACAGGCCGTGCCGCTGCAACACCCCGCCATAGATCCCTCCCAATAGCACAAGGCTCGAGGGCCTACCCGCCGACCTCGCGAACCGTTCCGGCCGAGCCCGCGCCGGCCCATCCCGATTCAGCGCCCGAACACCATCTGAAGCCCGACTGCGATCAAGAGTCCGCCGAACACGCGCTTTAATTGCGCAACGGGCAGACGATGGGCCAGATGCACGCCCACGGGCACGATGGCGATGGCCACGGTCGTAAGTCCCGCCAGGGCCGGCAGATAAATATAGCCGAGGGTCCCGGGCGGGAGACCGGCCCTATGCTGGCCCGATAAGGCGAACCCCGCGGCGCCAAAGAGCGCGATCGGCAGGCCCAAGGTCGCGGAGATCGCGATCGCGCGGCGCATATCCACGTTGCAGGCCGTCAAGAACGGGACGGTCAGGCTGCCGCCGCCTATGCCGAGGACCGCCGACAAGGCCCCGATGCCAAACCCTACGCCCAGCAACGCCGGGCGCGGCGGCAGTCGCCAATGGGCCGCCGGCCGCCAATCCGCCAGAAGCTGCAGGCCGACGAGCCCCACGAAGACCCCGAATATCTCCTTCAAGACCAGGCCGGGCAGAAAACCCGCGAAATACCCGCTCACGAGGCTCCCGACGAGGGTCGCTACCCCGAGCGGGGCGGCCACCGACCAATCGATCGCCCGCCGCTTCTGTTGCGCGCGAATGGCCGCAAGCGACGTGAACAGGATGCTGGCAAGCGAGGTCCCGATGGCAAGCTTCATCCCGAGACCCGGCGCCAGGTGCTGGCGCGCAAAGACGAATACCAAGGCCGGCACGACCACGCTGCCCCCGCCGATCCCGAGCATGCCGGCCAGCAGGCCCGTGAGGGCCCCAAGCCCCATATAGACGAGAATCGCGGTGATCATAGCCGCCCCATCCCAAAACGCGCGCAAAGGCCCCTCATACCACGCCGACCCCGACACCGGCAACCGGGCCGGGGCGCGCGCCCGGACGTTCGGGTCGGCGGACCCTAGTCGACGAACACCACCGCGCCGTCGCTGCGCGGGTCCGCCCCGCCTGCGACCGCACCCTCGGCGTCGCGCATCACAAGCCCCGCGTGCCCCACCGTCTCGTCGAAGGGCGCAAGCCGCGACAGGACATGGCCGCGGCGCTCGAGCTCACGGAACACCGCATCCGGAAAGCGCGCCTCGATCTTGAGATCGTCTTCGGCCCGGCCCCAGGTGCGCCCCAGCAGCCAGCGCGGCGCGGACACCGCGGCCTGCGGATCGTCGCCGTAGACCGCGACGCGCGTGAATACCGCGGCCTGCGTCTGCGGCTGCCCGTCGCCGCCCATGGCGCCGTAGGCCAGCACCCGTCCGTCGGCCAGCCTCGCCAGCGCCGGATTCAGGGTATGGTAGGGGCGGCGATGCGGCGCGATCCGATCGACCGCGCCGGCCGTCAAGGACAGGCTCGTCCCGCGGTTCTGCCAGCAGATCCCGGTGCCCGGCAGGACCACGCCGCTGCCGAACTCGTGATACAGGCTTTGAATAAAACTCACGGCGCGGCCCCGGCGGTCGATGACCCCCAGCCAGACTGTATCGGCCGGCCCTTGGGTCGCACGCCATGGCGCGGCACGCCCCGGATCGATCCGGGCCGCCTCGGCGGTGAGCCGGGACGGGATCAGCCAGTCGGCCACGCCCTCCCCGGCGTCCAGGAACCGCCCCTTGTGGCGGTCACGGAGGACAAAGGCGCGCTTGGCGGCCTCGACCGCCCAATGGATCATGTCCGCGCCCTCGCGGGGGAGGCGCTGGAGGCCCGCGCGATCCAGGATCCCGAGCATGAGAAGCGACAGCACGCCTTGCGTGGGGGGCGGAAGGTTGTAGAGCGTGCCTAAACTATGCGCCATCTGCAGGGGCCGCATCACGCGCGCCCGGAATGCAGCGAGATCGGCGCCCGTCACGGGGCTGCCGACCGCGGCGAGGTCGGCGGCGATCAAGGCGCCGACCTCGCCTTCGTAGAAGTCGCGCAGCCCGCGGCGCGCCAGGCGCCGCAGGGTCTCGGCAAGCGCCGGCTGGCGCAGCACGGTGCCGATGGCGGGGACCGTTGCGCCGGGCGCGAGAAAGTGCTCCCGGAAACCGGGCTGGAGGGCCAGTTCGGCCGCGTGCCCACCGAGGCTCGCCGCCTGGCTGCGGCTTATCCCGAACCCCTGGTCGGCGTAGGCTATGGCATCCTCGAGAAGACGCCCGAGCGAAAGCGCCGCTTTCGACTCCTGGCGCAAGCTCAGCGCCAACTCCCAGCCCGCAACGGTACCGGCAACGGTGTTGGCGGCAAGCGGCCCCCGCGCCGGCATGACCGTATGGCCCCGCGCGCGATAGAGGTCCGGGGTCGCGAGCGCCCCGGCCCCGCCGCTCGCGTCGATCCCGCGCGGACGGCGTCCCGGCTCGTGGATGAGCCAGAAACCATCCCCTCCCAAGCCGGTCATGTGCGGGTAGACCACGGCGATCACGGCGGCCGCCGCCACCATGGCCTCTATGGCGTCCCCGTCCTCCTTAAGGACGCGCGCCGCCGCGGCGGCGGCCGCCGCGTGGGGGGCCACCGCCACCGCCCGTGCGGGGTTCAAAGCCATGGTCTCGCCCTCCTCCGGCCCCAAACCTTCGAGGCCTATCGCCGTGTTGGCCGCGCCGGCCGCAAGGGGTCCGGCAGGCCTTCCCGCGAGGCGCCGGGCCGTCGGGAGGCGGCCATCATCCGCAACGCGCCATTACGCCGCCCCAACACGGCCGGCGGCTCATCATGGCCCCCGAGACCGTACGCGGCCGCAGGCCTTGAAGACCGGCACCCGCGAACCGAGCCTCCGCCCGATTCGGCGGCGCGTTGTTCGAGATAATGGTTCCGGAAACGATAACGCTGGACGTACGGATCGTGGATACCCGCTACACACGCAGCGCCTGCTTCCGCCCCGCGAGATCCCCGGGGGCCGCCGATCGAGGATCGGCCCGACCGTAGGTCTTGCCGCACCCGACCGCATCGTGGATGGCGAAGGGCGGGAGTCCGGCGGCTCGGGCAACAGTGGCGCATGGTGATCCCAAAAGGGCGCGGCGTTTCCATGGAGCCGATGATACGCCACGGGAAAACGGGGCGCACACTGCTGCCCTTTCCGGCGCGCGGACACCATACCGCCGGCGCGGGCGGACCGCCGCGCCATGAGCGAGGCGGGATCCCGGCAACAGGGAGGGGCCGCGCGACGCCATACGGGCCATGTCTCAGGCCCCGATCCTCGCCCTCGGAGCCTCGGGGTCCTCTTGGGTCCGCCGCCCTCGCGCGATCCTTAAAGGCGGCGCCCCCATCGCCGATGGGCCCGCGCCCCGCGCCGCGGACTCACCCGCCGGTCTTCGCCGCTTGGGTCGGGGCCGCGGCGGCGTGCGGCACAGTCATCATCATCGTGCGCCGGTAGAGGCCATGGAACATCCAGGAGCTGAGCCCTAGGGCGAGAATGAACAAGGGGATAAACAAGACGAGCGCCACCGTGTGCCATATCTGCGTCTCCGAGATGTTCATATGGAGCAGCAACACGCACTGGACGATGGCCGCGACCGCGGCGATCGCGGCCATCGCGATCCCGAGATCCAGCGGCGAACCCACATGCCCCCTGACCAGCCAAAGCGCCAACCCCATCAGTGCAAGCCCGACGACGTAGGCGACGACATAGCCGCCGCCGGCGAGCTGGACTTCCGGGTGTTGCCATGCGTTGTCGGTGGTATGCGTCATACGATCGCGCCTCGCAGATAGAGGAAGGTGAACATGAAGACCCACATCACGGCCTGGAAATGCCAGAAGAGCCGCAGGTTGAGCAGACGATAGACCACTTTCTCGGTCAGGCCCGCCGCGGCGACCTGGACGAGCATGACGAGCATCCAGGCAATGCCGACCACCACGTGGAGGCCGTGGTAGAACACCAGCGTAAAGAAGGCCGAGAGAAACCCGCTCCGCTCGGGCGTCGCGCCCATACGGAAGAGGGTCATGACCTCATGGGCGTCGACAGCGAGAAACCCGAGCGCGATCACAAGCGCGGCCGCGATTCCGAGCATCACGCCGCTGCGACTGCCCTTCTTCAAGGCGATCATGGCGAATCCGTAGGCCAGCACGCTCGAAAACAGCCACACGGTCTCCTTGAAGGCGGTGCCGGGGTGGGCGACGGCCGTCGCCCAGGGGCCGCCGGCGGCGTTGAAGGTATGCCCGAGGACCGTGTAGGCCACGAACAAGGCCGTGAACATCATGGCGTCGCTCAGCATGTACAGCCAGAACCCCAGGGTCTTGGTCGCTATGGCGTCGTGCCCGTAGCCGGACGACCACATCGGATTCCTTTTGGCATCCAGCGTCTCGGTTGTCGCTGCGCTCATCGTTTACTCTCCCGCAATTTATGCTCTTGATCCCGAAGGCCGTGGCCGGGGCACCGCTTGAGGCGGGCGCCGGGCCGTCTCGCGCCCGGCCGGCGGACCCGACTCACAACCCCTCCCGCAACGCCGGCACGCCGTCGGGAAGGTCGCCCGAGACCCGCCGGCCGCTTGGGACATCGCGGATGGCGCGCTCCATCCGTTCGACGTCCTTGGCCGGGATCGTGTAATCCGTATCGTGATCGAACGAGCGGATGACGATGAGCGCCAGGATCGCGGCCGAGCAGACCTCGACCAGCCACCAGATCCGCCAGACGAGACCGAACGCGAGCCCGAAGGACAGCGCGCCCAACCACAGCGGTACCGCGGTGTTGCGCGGCATGTGGATGTCCTCGTAACGCTCCGGGCGCAGGCCGTCGACGCCGTGTTCCACGCGCCACGCCCGCTCGTCGCGGGCATGCACCTGCGGCGTGACCGCGAAGTTGTAAAAGGGCACGGGCGAATGCGTCATCCACTCGAGGCTCCGCGACGTCTCCCAGGCGTCGAGGCCCGCGCGGTTGGCGGCCCGGTCGCGGAAGCTCACGTAGAGCTGCGCCACCAGGAAGACCGCCGACAGGACGTAGATCGCGATCCCGACGACCTCGGCGTCAAGGAACGGGCCCCACTGCGGGAACGGGACGTAGTCGAGACGCCGGGTCATGCCCATGAAGCCTAAGGCGAACATGGGGATGAAGACCGTCGCGGTCCCTGCCGTGAACAACCAAAAGAACCATTTCCCGAACCGCTGCTCCAGGCGGAACCCGAACACCTTCGGAAACCAGTAATTGACGCCCCCGAAGATGGCGTACACGATCAGCAGCAGCATCATATGGAAGTGCGCGACGACGAAGACACTGTTGTGGACCATGTAATCGTTGGTCGCGAACGCGTTCATCATGCCGGTGAGCCCGCCCACGAGCAGGAAGAACAGCGCGGCCACGGCCCACATCATGGGCAACTCGAACCGCAAGCGGCCGCGGAACATCGTAAACGCCCAATTGAACACCTTGACGCCGGTCGGAATGCCGACCGCCATGGTCGTGATGCTGAAAAACGCGTTGACGGCCGGGGCGGCGGCCATGGTGAAGAAATGATGCAGCCACACCCCCCATGAGACCCCGGCTATCCCCAAGGACGCCAGCACCATGCCGAGGTAGCCAAAGAGCGGCTTTTCGGAAAAGGTCGGGATGATCTCCGAGATCATGCCGAACGCCGGCAGGATCACGAAATACACCTCGGGGTGGCCCCATATCCAGAAAAGATCGTTGTAGAGCATCAGGTTTCCGCCCAGGCCCGCGGTATAGAAATGCGTGCCGACATAGCGGTCGAGGGCCAACAGGGCGAGCGTCACGCTCAGCACCGGGAAGGTCGTGAGACTGATCAGGTTGGCGCTCAAGGAGGCCCACGTAAAGATCGGGAGCCGCCCCCAGGTCATGCCCGGGGCACGCATCTTCACGATGGTGGCGAGGAGGTTGATGCCCCCCAGGGTCGTTCCGATACTGCTCAACTGAAACGCCCACATCCAATAATCGACCCCGACCCCCGGGCTATAGGGCAGCTCCATCACCGGCACGATCCCGAACCAGCCGGCATGGGCGAAATTCCCGACGAAGAGCGACGCCATCACGAGCGCCGCGCCGGCGGCGGTGAGCCACAGGGACACCGCGTTCAGATAGGGGTAGGCCATATCGCGGGCCCCGATCTGCAGCGGCACCAGGATATTCATGATGCCGACCAGAAGCGGGGTCGCGGCAAACAGGATCATGATGGTCCCGTGGGCGGTGTAGATCTGGCCGAAATGGTAAGGCGTGAGATAACCGTGCAACGAGTTCAGGTAGCCCGGCGAATGCGGTCCGACCGCCAGGGCCTGCTGGGTGCGCATCATGACCGCGTCTATGAAGCCGCGAAACAGCATCACAAGGCCGATCAGGATGTACATGATGCCGATCTTCTTGTGGTCGACCGAGGTCAGCCAGTCGCGCCACAGGGTGCGCCAGAGGCCGAGGTAGCTGACGAGCCCCACCAGGACCACCGCGAGCAACGACGCGAAAATGAAGGTCCCGACCAGGATGGGATTCGTATAAGGGATCTCGGACAGCGCCAACCTGCCGAGGAGCGGGCTCCATGGCCCATCGATGTGCACCAGCATGGACGATTCCTCTCCTTAATCGTGTTTTTGGACGCCGCGGCGGGCCTGGGTCCGCAGATAGGCGGTCATGTTCTCGGTCATGGCCATGGGCGTCGGATAGGTCTTGCCGGCCATGGTCTCGGCCACCACATGCCGGAACAGACCGCCCTGGACGTCCGAGAAGTACGAGACGCGGCCATCGACGTTGATCGTGGGTTGCGCGACCTTGTCGAAGGCGGCGTAGGTCAAATGGCGGGGCGCGGCCTCAACCTTCTTGACCCAACCGCGAAACGCCTGCCGCGAGACCGCCTCGGTCTTGAAGTCCATCCAGGAAAACCCCGCGCCGCTGTAATCGGCGGAGAATCCCTCGTAGGTCCCGGTGGTCGCGGCCACCAGCGATTGCCGCACGCGCATGCCCGGCATGACGTCGATCATGCCCACGAGCTGCGGGATGTAGAAGTCGTTGACCACGGTCGCCGACGTCAGACGAAAGCGGACCGGGACCCCCTTGGGGATCACCAGGCGGTCTACGGTCGCGATATGCTGCTTCGGATAGACGAACACCCATTGCCAGTCGGTGGAGATCACGTCGACATCGAGCGGGCGGGCGCCATGGACGGCGCGGGCGACGACCGTCGGGTGGTAGGGGTTCACGGCGTAAATGGCCTTGACCGAGTAATAGGACAGGACCCCGACCGTCAGGATGGGGATGCCCCAGACGACCGCCTCGATGGCGCTGGAGTGGTCCCATCGCGCGTCGTAACGCCCTCGCCCGCCGTCCTTCCGGTAATGGCGCATCGCCCAGACGATGAAAATACCCGTGGGTACGATAATGAGGAGCATGATCAGGACGTCGAGGGTGAGATAATGGTCCTGGGTCGCGGTTATGATCCCCTTGGGGTCGAGCATCCAGAAATCGGCCCCGCCACGGCT
>DAIDMD010000131.1 GCA_027449165.1 Acidiferrobacter sp.
CACGGAGGAGATCGCGGTGTTCCAGGCGTTCTCGCGTGTCATCCGCGCGGCCGACAAATCCTTTATCGTGATGGATACCGCGCCCACCGGCCACACCTTGCTGCTCCTCGATGCGGCCGGCGCGTATCACCGCGAGGTCGCGCGGCAAAAGGGTTCGGGCGATCAGCCCACTATTACACCCATGATGCAGTTGCAAGACCCCAGGCAGACCAAGGTCCTTTTGGTGACTCTCGCGGAGACCACGCCGGTACTCGAGGCCGCGCAATTGCAGCGCGATCTGCGGCGCGCCGGCATCGAGCCGTGGGGGTGGGTGATCAATATGAGCGTGGCCGCGAGCCTTCCCCATTCGCCGCTCCTTCAGGAGCGCGCGCGTCATGAATGGCGCGAAATCGAGGCCGTCGCAAGCGGCCACGCCGCGCGCGCGGCCATCGTCCCGCTCCTGAAAGACGAGCCCATCGGCAAAGACCGGTTGCTGGCGCTCTGCCAGGCGTCGGATTCGGCCACGCACTCCTGAAGCCCCTGGGTGCGGCGTTCGCTCACCCCGCGCAGCATGATAACTGCTTTACGTCCTTCGTGAAGGTCTGCGCGCAGAGCTTGAGGCCTTCGGCCATGGTCAGATAGGGGAAGAGCTGGTCCGCCAGCTCGCCTACCGTCATGCGCCGGCTTATGGCGATCGCCGCCGTCTGTATGACCTCGCCGGCCTCGGCCGCCAAGATCTGGGCCCCCACGATCCTCCCCGATGGGCGCTCCGCTACCAGCCGGATGAAGCCTTGGGTGTTGAAGTTGGCGAGCGCGCGCGGCACGTTTTCCAAAGCCAGCGTCCGCGTGTCCACGGAAAGGCCGTGGGCGCGCGCGGCCCCCGCCGTAAGGCCCACGGTAGCGACCTGGGGGTCGGTGAAGACTACGCTTGGCACGACGCGAAGATCGAGGCTTACGTTGCCGCCCATCATATTGATGGCGGCACGGGTGCCCGCGGCCGCGGCGACATAGACGAATGGGGGGAGGGCGCAGCAGTCCCCGGCGGCGTAGATATGGGATGCGCTGGTGCGCAGCTGATCGTCCACCATGATGGCCCCGTGATCATCCACCCGTATGCCGGCTTGCTCCACGCCGAGACGGCCGGTGTTCGGCGTGCGCCCGGCCGCCACCAGCAAGCGGTCCCCATCGATGGTCCCGCGGGACGTGGTGAGGGTGAAGGCGCCATCCCGATGGCGGACATGGCGCACGGCGATGTCGGTCACGACGTGTATCCCTTCCCCCTCGAAGACCGCCTGCAAGCCCGCCCCCAGATCCGCATCCTCGCGCGACAGGAGGCGGCCGCGGGCGAGGATGGTGACCTCCGACCCCAGCCGCCGGAAGGCCTGCGCCAATTCCACGGCGATCACGGATGCCCCCAAAATCAGCAGCCTTTGTGGCGTCTCGGTGGCCGCCAGGGCCTCGGTCGAGGTCCAGTACGGGGTGTCGGCCAATCCGGGCGTGTCGGGAATGGCGGGCGCGGCGCCGGTGGCAATCAGGAAGCGATCGGCGGTAAGGGTTTCCTCGGCACCCGTACCGTCGAGCAGGCCGAGCGTGTGGGCATCGAGGAAGCGCGCGTACGCATGCCTCAGGGTGATCGCGGGATGACTATCCAAGATGTGCTCATACTTGGCCTGCCGCAGGGCCTCGACGCGTGCCTGCTGTTGGCGGGTTAGTTTGGCGCGATCCACCACGGGCGTGTGGGCCTGGAGGCCCTGGAAGCGAGGGGTCGCCTGGGCATGGGCCGCATGGGCCGCGCGGATCAGGATCTTCGAGGGCACGCAGCCGATATTGACGCAAGTGCCGCCGATGACCGAACGGCCCTCGATCATGGTTACGCGTGCCCCTTCTTCGGCGGCGCGTATAGCGCATGCGAAT
>DAIDMD010000132.1 GCA_027449165.1 Acidiferrobacter sp.
GCTTCTTGGTGGGCGTCCCCTCGAGGGTGTTCAAGGCCTGGGAGCCCGCCGAGACATGGCCGACGTTGATGTAGGAGGAGTCGGACGCGGGGGCATCGGCGCCGGCTTGCGTGGCGGCCTTGGCGCCGGCGGTCGCGAACAGAAAAGCGACCGCGAAGAGGCGCAGCGAAGGACGCGGCGCAGGGGCCCTGCGAAGGCGATGGGGCGTTACCGGCATGACGGAATCTCCTGGGTTGAAAAAAGGGGGGTACATAGGGAATTCATTTGCCGCGAACGCCCGCGCGTGCCGAGACAAGGGCCGTGCACAAGGACGGTGCCGCGGAGACGGCGTAGCGGTAACCGAGCCGATGCACAGTTTCGATGCAATCGGGGACGCCGGCGTCGCGCAGACGCTTTCGCAGCCGCGAGACACAGATGGTGAGCGCGCCGGGCGTCATGGGCTGGGTGCCGGTGAGGCCGGAGCAGAGCCGCTCGGTCGTCAAGAGCTTGCCGGGGCTTCGAGTGAGCTCGCGCAGAATGCAGAACTGGCGCGGCGACAGGGCGAGCCGTTTGTCCCCGACGCGAATTTGGGCGGTCAGGGGATCGAGCCACAGGCCGTTCGGGTCGGGGGCCACGCGGGGGACCACATCCGAATGGGGGCTCATCGGACCTTGGATGATCCGCGACAGGCCCCGAATCAAGGTTGGTGCATCGATCGGTGCCGGGATAAAAAGCACGGCGCCCGCCGCCAACGCCGCCGCCTCATGCTGTGGGGGACCCACGAGGATGACGGGCAGGGTGCCCGAGGCAGCCGCGGATGCGCGCTTGCCGGCGGCCGGGATCCGATCGGTAATCACTGCGCTTGCACCGAGTATGTGCGCGGCGCGGTCGATGTAGCGCAGACGCGGAACGCGGTGGCAGGTCCAACCGATGCTCGTGATGGCATGCACGCACGGCAGGGCCAGGCGATTGGCGACGCACAAGAGGACGGCGGGGGGCCTGGGCTGCTTGCCCCATTTCTTTTGGACGGCCGCCGCCACGAGCTTGATGCGGCAAATGGCCGTATGGATGAGAAGCGGTAGAAGACACATGCCCCAAAACCCTTGTCGGTGGCGCCCTGAATACGCTGAGAAAAGGCCCTGCCGGCCGCGCGTTTGCGATCCCCGCGGCCTCTTGTGAGCGGAAGTGTATGAGCGGGTGATGACGGCTCGGTGAAAAAATCCTTTCAGTGGGGCCGCGAGGGGGCCGGGGGGCCCGAACCTATCTCATCGGCCGGGGGCGGCAGGGCAGCCGGCGGGCGCAGGCGGCTTAAAGGGGGGGTGCGGCCCAGGCGGATCGGGGCCTGAGGCGTCAGGCCGGCGGCGGGCGCAAGGCGGCCCAGACGGCGGCGGGGATGTCGGTGGCAGCCACAGGCCCTCGGTCGAACGCCGACAGGGGGACGGCCTCCCGCCAAACCAGAAGCGGTCCCTTCTTAAAGGGCCGATCTTCAGAAAATTGAGCCGGGCCAGACGAGCGGCCCGCGCGGACTCCGAGACGGCGTGGAGCCAGATCCCGGTCGACCATACATGGGTGCAGAATGCAACCATGTATGGCTATACTGGCTGGCGAGACCAACGGGGGGAATAGCGATGGCCATCCTGCATATCCGCAATGTCCCTGAAAATCTCTACAAACGCATCCGAAAGCTCGCGAAAGAAGAGAACCGCTCGGTGACCGCCGAAGTCATCGAGCTCCTGGGCCAGAGCGTCCGGTTGCGCGAGGAACGCCTGGGCGCGGCCGAGATCGTCGAGCGCATCCGGCGGCAGGCGCAGAAGACCGCACTGCCCCGGGGCTGGAGGGACTCGGCCGACCTGCTCCGTGAGGACCGCGGCCGGTGAATCCGGTTTCGTTCCGAGCGGTGGTGGATGCCAGCGTCGCGGTAAAGATTTTTGTGCCGGAGGCGCTTTCCGCCGAGGCCCAAGCAGTATTCGCCCGGTTCGTTCAAGACCGCGGCGCCGAGCTTTTCGTGCCCGACCTCTTCTTTGTCGAATGCGCGAATGTGTTCTGGGAGTGGGTGCAGCGATCCGCCTATCCGCCCATCGCGGCCCAGGGCCATCTGCGTGACCTTATGGGGCTTGGCCTGACGGAGATCCCTGCGCAGGCGCTGCTCGACGACGCCCTGGGTATTGCCCTGAAACATCAGCTCACCGCCTACGATGCCTGCTATATCGCTGCCGCGCACCAACTGCGACTTCCGTTGATCACCGCCGATAAAAAGCTGGTAGGACAGGTGGCCAAAAGTCCGTATGAAGTGTGGTGGCTGGGGGATGTGGGGGCGGCCCCATCGTGAAAGCGGCGCGCCGCTAGACATCATGTATTGACCTGCCCGGCCTCAAACGACGGGGATTAAGCTCGAGGTCGAGCAAACAACCATCAACTTCCTTGCTCATCGAGTCCGCCGACGCGCTTCAGCGTTCGTGAATCCCGCTGGCGCGGCGGTGCTGGATACATCGGGGGACTTAAATATGGCCAGCGTCAATATGGCCAGCGTCGCGTTGGTTCGCGAGTGCGTTCGTGCCTGCTCTTACCCCTCAGCGCCCTATATCCCCGTCATTGATGGCGAGGATGCAGGGCGCCACATTGGGATCGTCCCGGAGACTGGATAAAATAACAGTATGAAGCGCGCCACCCAGATCCGCCTCTATCCGAGCTCCGCGCAACAAGACATCATCGCGCGACAACTGGGGTGCGTGCGCTTTGTCTGGAACAAGGCGCTCTCCTTAAAGAAGGCGGCGTGGGCGGAGCGGCATGAGTCGCTCTCCCTTCCCACGCTTATCACGATGCTCCCGGTGTGGAAGGCCGGAGACTATTCCTGGCTCAAGGAGGCCGACTCCCAGGCCTTACAGATGACGCTGCGTCCTCTCGATCGGGCCTATGCGAACTTCTTTGCCCATCGCGCCCGGTTCCCCCGCTTCAAGAAAAAGCATGCATCGCGCCAGGCCTACGCCTATCCGCAGCGGGTAAAGGTCACAGACGGCCGGGTGTATCTCCCCAAGGTCGGCTGGGTCAAGGCCGTGGTCCACCGGGAGATCGCAGGCCTCATCAAGACCGTCACGGTCTCGCGGTCTGCGACCGGGCGGTATGACGCCGCGGTGCTGACCGAGGACGGACAGACCGCCCCGGAGCCGGTTCGGCATGTCACGCGCGTCACCGGGATTGATCTTGGGCTCAGTGACGCCGTCATCACAAGCGACGGCGTCAAGACCCGGTGCGCGGACGCTGGCCGCCCGATAGCCGACCTCCGTGATTACTTCGGCAGCAACATCGCCAAGGATAGGCGACAAGTAGCGCGCGCGCACGATCACGTGCGCTGCGCGCGGCAAGACTGGCAGCACAAGGTGTCCCGGCAATTGGCTGA
>DAIDMD010000133.1 GCA_027449165.1 Acidiferrobacter sp.
CGGCAGCCCGAAGTTCTTTTTGGGAACCGACAGCGCGCCGCATCCCCGGCACGCCAAGGAGTCTCCGTGCGGTTGCGCGGGGATCTACACCGCGCACGCCGCGCTCGAGCTCTATGCCGAGGTCTTCGAGCAGGCGCACGCGCTCGACAGGCTCGAGGGATTCGCAAGCCACCACGGTCCGGACTTCTACCGGCTGCCGCGCAATCACGACCGCATCACGCTCGTCAAGGAGACGTGGCGCGTACCGCCCACGATTCCCGCCGGCCCCGACGTGGTGGTGCCGCTGCGCGCCGGGGAGGACATCGCGTGGCGGCTGGCCGAGTGAATCGGCCCTGCCGACGGCACTGCCGCAAGGCCGCCCGCGCATCCGGCGCGCGCCACGGCCAGTTTTCGACCATAACTTTCGAGGGAATGTCATGTCCGACAATCACAAAAGCCATGTGGTAACGACCGGCATCCAGCGGGCGCCCAACCGGGCGCTTCTGCGCGCGACCGGATTCGGCGATCGGGATTTCGACAAGCCCATCGTCGGAGTGGCCAACGCCCACAGCACCATCACGCCTTGCAATATGGGCATAGGCGCGCTCGTCCACCGCTGCGAGGCGGCCCTGGCCGCCGCCGGGGCGATGCCCCAGATGTTCGGGACCATCACGATCTCCGATGGCATCTCGATGGGGACCGAGGGCATGAAATATTCCCTTGTGTCGCGCGAGGTCATCGCCGATTCGATAGAAACCGTCTGTAGCGGCCAGAGCATGGACGGGGTCCTGGCCTTCGGCGGTTGCGACAAGAACATGCCGGGCGCGATGATCGCCATCGCCCGCATGAATATCCCGGCGGTCTTCGTGTACGGAGGCACGATCAAGCCGGGCCGCTACGACGGACGCGACCTGACCATCGTCAGCGTTTTCGAGGCGGTCGGCGCGCGCATAGCCGGCACGATCGACGACCAGGAATTGCATGAGATCGAGCGGCACGCCTGTCCCGGCGCCGGGTCTTGCGGCGGCATGTACACCGCCAATACCATGTCGGCGGTATTTGAGGCCATGGGCATGAGCCTGCCGTATTCCTCGACGATGGCCGCCGAGGATGCGGAGAAGGCCGAAAGCGCGGAGCAGTCGGCGCGGGTGCTGGTCGACGCGATCAAGGCCCGTATCCTGCCGCGGGCGATCCTGACCCGCAGGGCGTTCGAGAACGCCCTTTCGGTATTGATGGCCCTGGGCGGGTCCACCAACGCCGTCATCCATCTGCCCGCGATCGCGCACGCGGCGGGCGTCGACTTGACGATGGACGACTTCGACGCGTTTAGCATGCGCGTGCCGGTCTTGTGCGACCTGAAGCCGTCCGGCCGTTACGTCGCCACCGACCTCCATCGCGCGGGCGGGGTCCCGCAGGTGATGAAGATGTTGCTTGCGCATGGTCTTTTGCACGGCGACGCACTGACCGTGACCGGGCAAACGGTGGCCGAGGTCCTGGAGGCCGTGCCCGAGCACCCGCGCGCCGACCAGGATGTGATAAGGTCCTGGGATCGGCCGGTCTACCCGCATGGGCATCTGGCGATCCTGAAGGGCAACCTCGCCCATGAAGGGGCGCTTGCCAAGACGAGTGGGGTCAAGGTCCCGAGGATCACAGGTCCGGCCCGGGTATTCGATTCGGAGGAGGCGTGTATGGCGGCTATCCTGGAGCGGCGCATCAAGGTCGGCGATGTGGTGGTGATCCGCTATGAGGGGCCGCGGGGCGGTCCGGGCATGCGCGAGATGCTCTCGCCGACCGCCGCCCTCGTGGGCCAGGGCCTTGGCGATCGGGTGGGTCTCGTCACCGACGGCCGTTTCTCCGGCGGTACCTACGGCATGGTGGTGGGACATGTCGCGCCGGAGGCCGCGGTCGGCGGCGCGCTCGCGCTGGTGGCCGACGGCGACACCGTGATCATCGATGCCGAACGGCGGGTGCTGCGGCTCGACGTGCCGGACGAGGAACTGGCGGGCCGCCGCGCCCTCTGGCAGCCGCCCCCGCCGCGCTATACGCGCGGGACCTTAGCCAAATACGCGCGCCTTGTCTCGTCTGCAAGCCGCGGTGCGGTAACAGATGGCGAGGTAACGGACGGAGTATGACCGAGGCGACCCGCGCATCCGGCGCGAACACGCGGGGCCGCATCGACCCGGATCGGGATTGGGCGCAGGCCGTCGCCTTCGACCGGGCCCATCTCTGGCATCCCTACGCCGCGGCGGACGGCAGCGCACCGGTGTGGCCGGTGGCGTCGGCCGACGGCGTGCGCATCACGCTTGCCGACGGCCGCCGGCTGATCGATGGCATGAGTTCCTGGTGGGCGGCGATCCACGGCTACAATCACCCGGTCTTGAATCGCGCGGCGCGTGGCCAATTGGGACGCATGGCGCATGTGATGTTCGGGGGGCTTACGCATGGCCCGGCCGTCGATCTGGGGCGGCGGCTCGTGGAGCTCACCCCGGCGCCGCTCGAGAAGGTCTTTTTTTGCGACTCGGGCTCGGTCGCCGTGGAGGTCGCCATCAAGATGGCGATCCAGTATTGGCAGGCCCGCGGCCAGCCGGCCAAGCATCGCCTCCTCGCGCTGCGCGGGGGTTATCATGGCGACACCTTGGCCGCCATGTCGGTATGCGACCCTGTCACCGGCATGCACCGGCTGTTTGCCGGGCTGGTTCCGCAGCAGATTTTCGCCCCGCAGCCGGCCTGCCGGTTCAAGGACCCCTGGGATCCCTCGGCCATAGATGAGTTCGCGCGGCTGATTGCGGCGCACAAGGACGAACTGGCGGCGGTCATCCTGGAGCCCATCGTGCAAGGTGCGGGGGGGATGTGGTTCTACCACCCGGAATATCTGCGCGCGGTGCGCGCCTTGTGCGATGCCCACGGCGTGCTTTTGATCGCAGACGAGATCGCCACGGGCTTCGGCCGCACCGGCCGGCTGCTGGCCTGCGACCATGCGGCCGTGGCGCCCGATATACTGTGCCTGGGCAAGGCCCTCACCGGGGGTTACATGACCCTTGCGGCGACCCTGACGACCGCCGAGATCGCAGGGACGATCGGGCGCGGCGACGCCGGCTGCCTGATGCATGGGCCCACCTTCATGGCCAATCCTTTGGCCTGCGCGGTGGCCGTAGCCAGCATCGACCTCCTGATGGCCGGCGACTGGCAGGCCCTGGTTCGCGGGATCGAGGGCCAGATGGTCCGTGAGCTCGAGGCGTGCAGCGGTCTTGCCGCAGTGCGCGATGTGCGGGTGCTGGGTGCGATCGGGGTCGTGGAGACCCATGTGCCGCTCGATCTTCATGCGCTTACGACACGGTTCGTGGAGGCCGGGGTCTGGCTGCGCCCGTTCGGCCGGCTCGTCTATCTGATGCCCCCGTATGTCATAAAGCCGAGGGATCTGTCGGCATTAACGCGGGCGATCGCGCGGGTATTGTCGGAGGCCTGACGCGGCCGCTGAAACGGGATGGCGGCGCGACCGCGTGTCCGCAAGAGTGTGCGGGTGTTGACCGCCGTGAAGGAGAGACGCATGCAGGGCGTGTTCATTACGGGTAGCGACACAGGTGTCGGCAAGACCGCCATCGGCGCCGCGTTGGCGTGGCAGCTGTCTCGTCAAGGCCGGACCGTACGGCCGCGCAAGCCCGTGGAATCCGGCTGCGCCGAAGGGACGGGGGGGCTGCGCCCGCATGATGCCGAGGCCTACCATGCGGCCGTCGGCGGCGCGGAACCGCTCGCGCGCATCTGCCGTTATCTTCTCCGCGCGCCGCTCTCGCCCGAGCGCGCCGCGGCCTTGGAGGGTCGAACCATCCGTCTCGACGATCTGATCACGGCGTGCCGCGAAGGGGTCCGCGCCGAGGATTTTCTGTTGGTGGAAGGCGCCGGCGGATTTTATTCGCCGTTGGCGGAGGATGCCCTGAACGCGGATCTGGCCGCGGCCATAGGCCTGCCGATATTGGTCGTGACCGCCGACCGGCTCGGGGCCATCCACCAGGCCCTGGCGACGGCCGAGGCCGTTACCCGCCGCGGTCTGGTCCTGGCGGGCGTCGTGTTGAACGAAACGCGTCCGTGTGCCGACCCGCAGATGGACAACGCTGCCGATTTGGCCCGCCGGCTCGGGTGCGACGTAAGCGTAGTCCGCCATTGCAATACCGCAGGCGGCGTCCCGGCTTGGCGCGCGATTGCCCCGTCCTTGACCGCCATCGCCGCCTCCCTGGCGGCGCCCGCCGCGGGATGATCATGGGCGGCCCCGGCCTCCAGCTATGGTTCCACGCCCGACGGGTCCTGCCGCTCTTCGGGATATCCCATGTCCTGGACCGGATGGTCGCCGCGCCCGGGGGCGCCGTCTCGGGTCTCTGGCCGACCATCCGGTAAGGCAGCCTATGCGAGACTTGCAGGAATCGGAGATCCGGCGCGCCGTGGAGATCCTCGACCGCGGCGGTCTGGTCGCGTTTACGACCGAGACGGTATATGGCCTTGGCGCCGACGCCCACAACGCGTCGGCGGTGGCGCGCGTGTTCGAGGTCAAGGGGCGCCCGGCCGATCACCCGCTCATCGTCCACATCGCCGATGCCGATCACATCCGCCGGTATGCGCGCGACATCCCGCCCGTCGCCTGGC
>DAIDMD010000134.1 GCA_027449165.1 Acidiferrobacter sp.
TCCTCAGTGAGCACCAGCGCGGCGCGTCCCGTCTTTCTCCCCATGCCTCCCCTCCCGCGAAAACCGATTCCCGGGGAAGAAGTGTAAACCACTGCAGGGTCTGTTTGTATACGATTTATTGAAACTGACTACTAGAAGGAGGCTGGTGGCGCAGGCAACCTGCGAAGATCATGTCGTGCCGTGGTCGCGACGGCGGTCGGCACCGCCGCCTCAAGGACTCAGGCGGGTCCAGGTGCGAGGCTCGGCCCATGCGGGTGACCGGACTCGGGCGGGTCGGGTCTCGGTGCCGGCGATCAGCCGGCGGCGACTGGGGTACCCCCCCATGGCGGAGATTTCGGGCGGGGCGGCCCGCCTTGGCAGGGCCGCACACCGCCTAGAGGCATCGTATGGTAAAATCTCCGCGTGCCGATCCCCCACCTCCATCGTGAAGGGCGCGCAGGCCTCAGGGCGCGCCGACCGGGCCTGTCGTGAGCCGCGACCGGCCCATAGGGGTATTCGATTCGGGCATCGGCGGCTTGACCGTCGTCCACGCCCTGATGTCGGCCCTTCCCAACGAGCGCATCGTGTATTTCGGGGACACCGCCCGGCTTCCCTATGGGACGAAGTCCCCGGCCACCGTGGCTGGGTACGCCGCGCAGATCACCGATTTCCTTTTAAAGCGCGACGTCAAGATGCTGGTCGTCGCGTGCAATACCATGGCCGCGGTCGCCCTTCCGGTCGTGACGGGCCTGTCCCCGGTGCCGGTCGTCGACGTGCTGGACGCGGGGGCGCGGGCTGCCGCGAGATCGAGCCGGTCGGGGCGCGTCGGCGTGCTCGCCACCCTGACGACCGTGAGCTCAGGGGCCTATGAGCGCGCGATCCATGCACATGCCCCCGATCTGCGGGTGGTGGCGCAGGCCTGTCCTTTGTTCGCGCCGCTCGTGGAGGAGGGTTGGCTGGATCATCCGGTGACCGAACTTACTGCCCGTGAATATCTGCGGCCGGTGCTCGCCGAGGGGGTCGACACCCTGGTGCTCGGTTGTACCCACTATCCCTTGCTAAAGCCTCTGCTCGCGCGGCTGGCGGGACCGGCAACCGCCCTGGTCGATTCCGCGGAGACCACGGCGGCCCGGGTCGCGGAGGTCCTCGCCGCGCAGGACTTGAGGCGCGCGGCCGCAGACGAGCCCGTGCACGAATACTATGTGACGGACCTCCCCCAGCGGTTCCGGGCGGTGGGCGCCCTATGTCTGGGGCGTCCGCTTCCGGAGGTCCATCTGGTGCACTGGTAGGCCGCCGTGGACACACCCTTGTTGCGGTTCGCGCAATGGTATTGGCCCGGTCGGCCGCCGCTTGCGGATGCCTGTTGGGTCGTCGCCACCACCGCCTCCGCGCAGGCGGCCCACGGGCTGCTTGCTGCGCTCCGAGACGCCCGTCGGGGGCCCTTGGCGCTCCTATTTCTGGATGAAGGCGTCTACGAGGGCCCGCTGCCCTGGGTGCGCCTGCCGGCGCTCGGCGCCCGGCGCATCCTCGCCCGCACCGGTCCGCATTCTCTGCTCTGTCTCGACGACGACCCGCGATCGCGGGCCCTGGCGGCCTCGGCCTCCTGTCCGGTCGCATGGGTCAATGGCCGCTCGCCGGATCTGCTCTCATTGGGGACCGTGGCCGTGGCGAGTGAGCAGGTGGCATCACGCATCGGCGGGGGCGTGGTGACCGGCGACCCGTGCGTCGCGTGGCCCGCCGAACCGATACTGTCCCCCGACCCGCATTTTTGCGAACGCTTTCGGGCGGTGCGCGCGGCCGGCCGGTGGCTCGTCTATTTCGCGGGCACGCATGCCGGCGAGGAGGCGCTCGCCTACACGACCTTTCTCGCCTTATCCGCCGGCAGCGGCGGCCTCTTGGCGCTCGCCCCCCACGACCCGGCGCGCCACGAGGAGGTCTATCGGGATGCCATCAAATATCACCTTTCGACCGTGCGCCAGTTGCGGCTCATGACCTCCGAGGTGCCGCCCAAGACCCGCGTGTACTATATCGAAAGCCCCGAGGCGCGCCGCGCCATGTCCGCATGTGCCGACCTGGTGGTGGCCGGGGGGACGCTGGTCGCGGGCCCGGAGTCGCCGACCGACCTCCTCGGTGCCGGGGCGCCGATTCTGGTCGGCCCGCATCGCCGGGACCCTCTCCTTGCGGCCGCCGCGGACGCGGAGGTCGTCATACCCTGTCCGGTGGTGTCGGATCTGGCGCGTGTGGCCGCGACGTGGCTGGCGGATGCGCCCGGGCGCGCGCGGATGGCGCAGGCCCTGACGCGCTTTGTCGCATCGCAGCCCGGCGCCCGGGCGCGATTTGTTGCCTGGTTTGTCGAGGTCTCGGGCGCGTCGCCCTAAACTGTCCCTAGCGCGCGCTACGCGGCATGTCGTGGCCCGGTCGGGGCTTAGGTTGGCGAATACGGCCCGAGGAAGCGGGTGCCGTCAAAATGGATGAGGTGGCTGGGGTGGTCGGCGATCCATACCTCGGATTCCCATGCAATCATTTCCTGATATTTGTTGAATGTGCGGCGGTCTGGGAACGCCGATACGAATACGAGGCCTGCGCCACACCCCTTGAAGAGGGCGCTGAGTTCGTGGTGGCGTTTGGCATCCACAGGGCCGTGCGAGGTCACGGCCTCGGCCAGGATCAGCCAGCGCCGGTCTGGATCGAAGATCATGACGTCCGGCATCTTGCCGTGGGAACCTGCTGCCACACCGAAGGTCGCCAGTAAGGACTCGTTGCAGTACCCCCATTTCTTGCCAGTGTCGCCGGCGTAGACGAGTTGGCCATCCGGGACGAAGCGCGGTCCGAATTCCTCGCATAAGGCCTTGATAAGCGAGCTGTGCTTCCCGGGCGAGAGCAGGACCTCGGTCCCCGAGGCTACCCGCAAGGGCACCATCCGAAGCTGCCGTGGCATCGCATGCCGAGTGGCCAATGTCCCGCGGATCGCCAGAAAGTGGGCAAGCCGCTCAGAGTAATGGTCCGTTCCGAAGGTTCGCAGGGTGTCAAGACACGCCGGCTCGATCTGGTAGACGGCGTGGGGGCTATTCACCGCCCGGTCGGGTTGATCCGGATTGTACGCGGCGATTCCGGCCTGGACGAACTGGTGCATCGTTTGGCGCCGGAAGGTCTCGCGGGTATTGGGGGCGTAGGATTTTCCGTAGTGGCGACGCACCCAATCCATGATCGGCGTGATGCCTATCAAGGGATCGGTCGCTGTGCCCCAGGGCTTGTCGGGAGTGAGATCCAGCAGCGCCAACAGACAGAGGGCGGACCGCTCGTTGCGCTGCGCCCGCGGCATCCCCAAATCGTCCAGTACGCCGAGGGTCTCCTCGATGCGCCGAGCGATAGACGCGTCATCGGTCATAGGGCCGCTCTACGCGAGCATCGATCATGTCTTGCGTCAGGCGGCCCGCTGACCTTTTGGCCCATTGCCCATAGGTCATCAACGTTGCGTAATCCGGGTAGCGGAGCGCCCGCAGATCGCCGGCATTCACCTGGGTGTGGCCGCTGAAGGCGCGAAAGGCCCGGTCTGCGGTGCTCGAATTGAGATACACCGCGAGCCCGCGGGCCAGATCTTCGGGCAGTCCGGCCTTGTCCGCATGGAAGACGTTGAGGTGGTTCTCGAATCCATAGAGGGGGTGGGGCAAGTCCGCGGGGTCGACGACGAAGGCCACCAGGCGTCGGCGTTCCTCCTTGGCGGAAAAGCGCCGGGTGAGAGTATAGAAGCCGCGGGGCAGGAGTGCCTTGCGGATCCCCGGACTGGGCACGAGGGCGTTGGGTTTTTTGTGCGCAACGGGCCACACGAGGCGTCCTTCCCGGAAGTGGTGGGCATAGAGGAGCGGGACCGAGTCTCGGGCTGGGTACGGCAGGGCATGATCGCGTACGCGAAAATCCACGACCGGTCCGGTGGAAACGGTCAGACCCAATTCCGCCAGGGTGTGCCGGAACGGACCGCTGCCCGGTTCCTCGGAGGGGGCGATCGGGATCCGGATGAACTGCTCGGGATCGTCGGGGTGGACGATCTCCGTAAACGCCGCCTCCCGGCTCACGAGATCGCGAAGGCCGGCATCTTCCGAAATCGACAGCGTGACTGGGCCCGGGTGTGCGCCTCGCACCAGATGCACGATGATGTTTTCCTGCAACACGGCATCGTCGCGAAAGGCGCTCGCGCGGCTCTCGAAGACATGGATATGGCGAATGGCCGCCCGCTCCAGAAGAAAGCGGCGGAACGGCCGGAAATAGGTCCCATTACAGAAGCTGCGCGGGATGATCGCGACCACCTCGCCACCATCGGCCATGAGCGCTATGGCGAGCCCCAGGAAGGCGCTATAGAGGTTGACGGTCTCGAGGCCTGCATCGCGCGCAAGCCGCCGGTGCGCGGAAGCAGTCGCGATCTTCTTGTAGGGGGGGTTTAGGATTGCATGGGTAAAGCGTGCGGCACTCATGCCTGCCAGAAACGACGCCTCGGCAATGAAGTCCCGGTCATGCGCTACACCCTCGAACCGCTGGCCACCACTCTCGAGCCGCGCGTCGATGTCGCCCAGGTGTTGGCGCAGATACCCGAGTAAAATTGGGTCGATCTCATAGCCATGGGCCTCAAGGACCGCCCCTCTGGGGGCTTGATGCCGGAACCGTTCGGCGAAGGCCTCGGTGAGTGATCCGATGCCGGCACCGGGGTCGAGGAGCACGACATGCGCGGGCCAGCGTGTGAAAAGCGCGGCCATGAAGTCCGCGATCGGGGTCGGCGTCATGAATTGGCCGAGTCGCGCCCGCTCGCTGGGGTCGAGGCAGGATGCGACGGCAATGCGCCGCGCATCGATCCCTCGATCGGCGAGGGTTTGCGTATCGCAGGCCAATCCGTCGTCCATCCGCCATCCCTCCCGAAGCTGCGGTAGTCTACCGGAAAGCAGGCGGCCGCGCCGCACACCCCCGCCCCGGCCTTCGGCGTGCGCAGGCGGCCAGTCTGGGACCCGCCGGACCCCCTCAAGGCCGCCCGTGGGATCTTGCTCCTAAGGGGCGGTAGGGCGCTCGTAGGCGATGCGGCCGCCTTGGATCGTGGCCACGACCTGGCCCCGCATCGTGGTCCCGAAGAACGGACTGTTGCGCCCGCGGGTGCGGACCGAGGCGGGGGTGGGGATCCATTCGACATGGGGATCGTAGATACAGATATCCGCGCGCCAGCCGGTCTCCAGCCTCCCCGCGGCTATCCCGAGGAGCGCGGCCGGGCGGCTTGTGACAGCGCCGAGGACCTCCGTGAGCGTGAGGATCCCCAGGTCTGCCAGCCGCAGGGTCAACGGCAGCAGGGTCTCGAGCCCCGCGATACCCGGCTCGGCATCGCCGAACGGCCGCTCCTTGGCATCCTCCTCATGCGGCTGATGATCCGAACAGAGCGCGTCGATCACGCCTGTGGCGAGTGCCTCCCGCAGGGCGTCGCGATCGGCGGCGGTACGCGCCGGCGGCCGCAGGCGATAGTTGGTATCGAAGATGCCGACGTCGTCTTCCGTAATATACAACTGGTGGACGGGCGTGTCGGCGGTGACCGCGAGCCCGCGGCCTTTGGCCTCGGCGATCAAGGCCGCCCCCCGGGCCGAGGAGATCCCACAAAAATGCGCCCGTACGCCGGTCTCCTCGATCAACATGAGGGCCCGCGAGATCTCTATCGTCTCGGCGCTTTCGGGTATCCCCGCAAGCCCCAGACGGGTCGCCACCCGACCCTCGTGCATGACGCCCTGTGCGGAGAGCCAGGGGTCCTCGGGGGTCAGAAAGACGAGCAGGCCCAGTCCCGAGGCGTACTCCAGGGCATGGCGCAGGACTGCCGTGTCCTTGATGGGCAGGGCGGCGTTGCCGACCCCCACGCAGCCGGCCTTGTGCAAGGCGTGCATGTCGGCAAGGTGGGTCCCCCCCAGGCCACGCGTCAGCGCGCCGATCGGCCAGACCTCCGCGCCCCCGAAGTGCCGGGCTCGGTCTATCAGCCATTGCGCGGTGACCGGGGTATCGATGACCGGATCGGTGTCGGGCGGGCAACAGAGCTGCGTGATCCCGCCCGCAAGTGCCGCGCGCGTTTCGCTTTCCACCGTGCCTTTGTGTTCGAGTCCGGGCTCGCGCAGCCGGGCGCGCAGGTCGACGAGACCAGGGCAAACGATGAGTCCCCGGGCGTCTATCGTGCGTTCGGCCTCGAATCCCGCCGGCGGCTCGCCGAGACTCGCGAGTCTGCCGTCTTGTATGAAGAGCGAGGCGGTGGTATCGAGGTCGCGCGCGGGATCGATCACCCGTCCGCCGATTATGGCGATGTTCATGGTGTTCTTCCCTCTCCGGCGGAGGCGCCGGCCAGACGGGCGAGGATGGCCATGCGCACGGCGATACCGTTGGTGACCTGCGGCAGGATGACCGCCTGCGGGCCGTCGGCGACGTCCGAGGCGATCTCGAGGCCCCGGTTCATGGGCCCCGGATGCATCACGATGGCGTTTTTCCCGGCCAGCGCCAGACGTTCTTGCGTAAGGCCGTACAGGTCAAAGTATTCGCGGGCGCTCGGGATCAGGGCGCCGCTCATGCGCTCGAACTGAAGCCGCAACATGATGATGACGTCGGCGCCCCTCAGGCCCTCGGCCATATCGGTGTAGGCGGTGACGCCGAGGCTCTCGACCGCCACGGGCAGCAGCGACCGGGGGCCGACGACCCGCACCTCCTTCGTGCCGAGGGCGGTGAGGGCGTGGATTTGCGAACGGGCAACCCGCGAGTGCAGTACGTCGCCCACGATCGCCACCACAAGATGCCGGAAGTCGCCCTTGTAGCGCCGGATCGTGAACATGTCGAGCAGGCCCTGGGTGGGGTGCGCATGGCGCCCGTCCCCGGCGTTTACGACATGCACGTGGCTGGGAACGGATCGGGCGATGAGGTCGGCGGCTCCGCTCATGGGGTGGCGGACCACGAAAAGGTCGGTGTGCATGGCCTCGAGATTGCGCACGGTGTCGAGCAGGCTCTCGCCCTTTTGGGTGGCGGATACGCTGGTGTTGATGTTGATGATGTCGGCCGACAGTCGTTTGCCCGCGATCTCGAAGGTGGTGCGCGTGCGGGTGCTGGACTCGAAAAACAGGTTGACGATCGTTTTGCCGCGCAAGAGCGGCACCTTCTTGATTTCGCGTTCGCCGACACTGATGAAGGATTCGGCGGTGTCCAGAATCTCGGTGATCGCGCGGCCGCCCAGGTCCTCGGTCGTGAGGAAGTGTCTGCGCCTATGGACGCCGCCGGGTTGCGCGCCGATCATTCGGTCCTCTCCATGATCCGGATGCCAAGCGGATCCGGTCCCGTCAGCTTGATGTGTTGCCGCGGCCTTAGCGATATCGAAACCCCGACGATGTCGGGTTGTATCGGGAGCTCCCGTCCATCGCGCACGATCAAGACCGCGAGCGCGATGGACGCGGGGCGCGCAAAGTCGAAGAGCTCGTTCATGGCGGCCCTTATGGTGCGCCCGGTGTGGAGGACATCGTCAACGAGAATGATGTGGCGTCCGTCAAGCGGGATCGGGAGATGCGAGGTCTTGACCTGCGGGTGTATGCCGACTCGGCTGAAGTCATCCCGGTAAAACGAAATGTCGAGCGTTCCGAGGGGTTCCTTGAACCCAAGCCTCTCATGGAGACGCTCGGCGATCCATACCCCGCCCGTATGGATCCCGATCAGCACCGGCCTGCGTTCGATGAAGGCCCGGGCGCTGTCGGTCATGTGCCCAAGCGCCGTTTCCACGTCGATCACAAATGTCCTATTCCTTTGCCCTGTTCCTGCGGCCGCACGCGGTATTGCGGTTCGTCGAAGAACGCCTGAAGTATGGCGACGGCGGCCAGGGTGTCGAGCATCGCCTTGCGCCGGGTCTTTCGTGCCCCGGTATCCTTGACGTGTTCGCGCGCCGCGACCGTGGTCAGCCGTTCGTCGACCCAGTATACCGGGAGATGGTAGCGGCCGTCCAAACGCCGCCCGAAACGCAGACTTAAGGCGGTCATGGCATTATCGGTGCCATCCATATTGCGGGGTAGTCCGACGACCAGGCCCTGGGGCTGCCATAACCGTACGAGGCGCGTGATGGCGTCCCAATCCGGCCCGCCCTTCAGGCCGGCGACGCACCCCGCCCCCTCGGCGCGCGCCGTCGGAAGGCGCCCGACCGCAACCCCGATGCTCCTCGTTCCGTAGTCGAACCCCAGGTAGGTCTCCGTGCTCACGCGTGACCCGCGTCCCCGGAGAGTTGGGCCATGTCGACCCCGAGCAGGTGGGCGGCGGCCGACCAGCGCGCCTCGGCGGGCGTGTCGAAGAGGATCTCGGAACTCGCCGGCACGCTGAGCCAGGCGTTGTCGGCGAGCTCTTGTTCGAGTTGCCCGGGGCCCCATCCGGCGTAACCGAGCGCCAGCAGGAAGTGTGTCGGGCCCTTGCTGTTGGCGATCGCGGTCAGGATGTCGCGCGACGTCGACACACCGAGCGTCTCGCTCACAGCCAGCGTCGATTCATAGGCGCCGAGGGGTTCGTGGAGGACGAAACCGCGGTTGTTTTGGACGGGACCACCTAGATATACGACTTGTCCGGTCGCGGGTCCGCCGGGGTCGGCGATGTCGAGTTGCTGGAAGACATCGCCCAGCGTGAGATCGACGGGCCGGTTGATGATAATGCCCATGGCCCCTTCCGCGCTATGTTCGCAGACCAAGGTCACCGTGCGAAAGAAGTTCGGGTCGCCAAGTCCCGGCATGGCGATGAGGAATTGATTGGCGAGCGGTGTGGTCGTATTCATGCGGCCCTCGCGGCGACGTGGTAGGCGTTCGGGCTCGCAAGGCGGACGGCCCTGCAGCCCTTGCATTTCCGGGCGGGGTGGCCGACGGCGGCCCCCACGCGCATGTCCTGCCACCGAAACGCTTTGTATGAGACGAGCCTAGTATCCGGCATGCCCGCGGGTCTTTCAAGGGAACGGCGGGTTAGGGAGATGGGTTTGTCGAGGGTGTCGACCCTGTCATATGCCCGCCGCGAAAACGCCATGTCTCGATGATCGGCAGGATCCGCAGCTGCGGCCCTTGCACCGCCGGAAGGGGCGCGAACGGGGCGGCGTGCCGCACCATGATGATGGCGGCGCGATCCAGCGCCGGCGAGGGCGATGGGCGAACGATTCTCACATCCTTCAAGCCGCCGTTGCTCAGGATCTTGACTTCGAGGACAAGCGACCCGGTGGGGCCATGCCCTGCAAACATGCGGCGGTACTGTCGACTTCCCATACGTTCCATGTGCCGGACCCAGCGGACGATGTATTCGGCGTAGGCGAAGCGGCGCGCCGAGATCCCGCCCCGGCCGCGGCCGGTGATGCGGTCGGCGCGCCAGTCGCGGCGAATCTCGGCCCTGAGACGGGCCTCGTCGCCGGCCAGTCGTTTCGCGATGCCCAATTCCTCGGCGATCGCCGCGTGCAGTTGCCATGCGGGTTTGGCGAACGCAAGGTGCAGCGGACCTTGCCGGGCGCGCATCAGGCGGAGGCGGTCGGTCGGCGCTTTTTGCCTGCGCCGCCGGATCTGCGGCCGGGGTGTCCCGCCGTCCTTGGGCGTTGCGGCGAAGGGTGTATGGGCGCTGTGGCGTTTGTGTAGGCCGCCCCCGCCCCGGACATTGATCTGCGCGAACCGCTGGGTATGGCGCGGCGGCGCGGCGTCGGCGGCCTGGACGAGCGTCACGTCGAGCGCATGTCCGCGTGATCCGTGAGGCATGCCGAAGCGTACGCCCAGGATGAGCACGAGATGCAATAGTCCGGCCAGAAAGAGCGCAATGCCGAGCCGGTCGGCGGCCTTGAGCCGGCCGGTGGTCATGGGGCGTTCGCGTGCCTGGTGATTGTGCGCTCCAGGACGTCGAAGAGATCGCCGGCGATGTTGAGGCCGAAGGCGCGGTCCAGTTCGCGCAGACCGGTGGGGCTCGTCACGTTGATCTCGGTCAGCGATTCGCCTATGACGTCGAGCCCGACGAAGAGGAGGCCCCGGTCGCGCAATACCGGGCCCACCCGTTCGCAGATTTTCCGGTCCGATGGGCTGAGCGGTTGACCGACCCCGGTCCCTCCGGCCGCGAGGTTGCCGCGCGTCTCGCCCGGGGCGGGTATGCGCGCCAGGGCAAACGGGACCGGCTCGCCGTCGATCATGAGGATGCGTTTGTCGCCCTGGGCGATTCCCGGCAGGTAGCGTTGCGCCATTGTGTGCCGCTCCCCGTTGCCGGTCATGGTCTCGAAGATCACGTTGACGTTGGGATCGCCCAGGGCAACCCGGAAGACCGAGCTGCCGCCCATGCCGTCCAGGGGTTTTACGACGATGTCCCCGTGTTCCTTCAGGAAGGCGTGCAGGGCGTCCTTCCGGCTGGTGACGAGGGTGGGCGGCATGCAGTCCGGGAACCAGGTGGCAAACAGTTTCTCGTTCGCGTTGCGCAGGCTCGCCGGGTCGTTGACCACGAGCGAGCCGGCGTTTTGCGCATGCTCGAGCAGGTAGGTGGCGTAAATGTAATCCATATTGAAGGGCGGGTCCTTGCGCATCAATATGATGTCGGCGTCCGACAAGGCGATCTCGCGCGCCTCTTCGAGCTGGCACCAGTCCTTGTCGGAATCGTGCACCGTCATGCCCCGGACGCGGGCCGTCGCGCGACCCTCGGAGAGCGCGAGGTCGCGGGCCTCGAGGTAGTCTATGCGGTAGCCGCGCCGGGAGGCCTCGCGCAGCAGGCCCACGGTCGTGTCCTTATAGGCCTTGATATGGTCGACCGGGTCCATCACCACCGCCAGATGCCGTGTCACGCCTGGCCCCCCGGCGTCCCCTGGAGTTCGCGGGCGGCTGCGAGCAGCGCGAGCCGGGCGATGACCCCGTAGGCGTAGAAGCGGTTGGGCCCGGCGTCCGGCGACTGCGTGCCGTCGGGATTCGCGCAGCACTCGGCGAATGCCAGCGACTGGAATTCCATGCCCGGTGCGTTCAGGTTCTCGTCCCGTCCGCGGCCGCCATGGACGCGGTAAAAGCCGCCGACCACGAAGCGGTCTATCATGTAGACGACGGGTTCGGCGACCGCCTGTCCGGGTCCGAGCGTCTCGAAGGTGTAGACGCCCTCCTGGACCATCACCTCCTGGACCGTCTGGCCTTCCTTGATCACCGCCATTTTATTGCGCTGTCGGCGGTTCAATTGGCGCACCTCGTCTGCGTGGCGCACGGTCATGATCCCCATGCCGTAGGTTCCGGCGTCCGCCTTGACGATCACGAAGGGTTCCTCGGTGATCCCGTATTCCCGGTACTTCTCGCCGACCAGCCGCAAGACCTCGTCCACGTTGTGGGCAAGGCAATCTTCCCCCTCGCGCTTCTGGAAATCGATCCGGCCGCAGCGCCGAAAGACCGGGTCTATGAGCCAGGGGTCGATGTCGTTCACCTCGCCGAACTCCACCGCGAGCCGCCGGTATTGGGTAAAGTGGTCGGATTTTAGGCGATTCCACCACCCGAGCGACAGTGGGGGCATGACCGGTTGGCCGAGGTCCTTCAGGATCTCGGGAGGGCCCGTGGACAGGTCGTTGTTCAACAATACGAGACACGGATTGAAGTCCGGGAGGCCGACGCGGTTCCCGTTGCGAACGATGGGCGTCACGGGGATCACCCGCCCGTTCGCCAGGGTCCAGGATAGCGGCGCCTCGCCGGTCAGCAGCGACCCGACGCGAACCTTATAGCCGGCGCGCTCGAGCAACATGACGAGGGCGCCGATATTCTCCCAGTAAAAGGTGTTGCGGGTGTGGTTTTCGGGCACGAGCAGGATGCGCGCGGCCTGCGGGCACAGCCGTTCGACCGCCGCCTGGAGGGCCTGCACGCACAGCGGGTGGAAGGCCGGGTTCAGGTTGTTGAAGCCGGCCGGGAACAGGTTGGTGTCCACGGGGGCCAGCTTGAACCCGGCGTTTCGCAGGTCGACGGAGGCGTAGAACGGCGCCGGCGTGCTGAGCCATCGTTCATGGAACCACTGCTCGATCCGGGTCTCTCGCTCCAAAAACCGCTTCTCGAGGGCGAGCAAGGGGCCGGTCAGGGCGGTCGTGAGGTGGGGGACGGCCTGCTGTGTGGGCCCATAGGCCATGAGCGAACCTCGTGTCGTGTCAAGAAGGCCAATAGTGACATCATGCGTAGACCAAAGGAAAGCCGCGGCCCGGCCGCCCCCGGCCCCCGGCGGCCCCTCCCGGCCCCCCCGAGACGGGCTTTGGCGGCCGCGATGGCGGTTGGGACGGTAAAGGCCTAGAATTTTTTATCCGTGCGCCAAATGGATTTTGTCCACGGCTTATGCTAGTAAATCAGTTGGGTGCAGAAAGAAACGCAGGAGCGGCCGCAAGGCGGCCGCCCGCGGCATAGCGGCGAGGACTCCCGTGAGTATCAAGGTTATGATAATCGACGACAGCAACACGATACGGCGAACGGCGGAGGCCCTTTTGAAGAAGGCGGGCTACGACGTCTACACCGCGGGCGACGGTTTCGAGGCCATGTCGGTCATTACCGACCGCCGGCCGGACATCATCTTCGTGGACATCATGATGCCCAGGCTCGATGGTTACCAGACTTGCCTTTTAATAAAGAACAATAAGGACTTCAAGCACATACCGGTCATCATGCTCTCCAGCAAGGATGGCTTGTTCGACAAGGCGCGCGGACGGATCGCGGGCTCCGAGGAGCATGTGAACAAGCCCTTCACCCAGGAAGAGCTGGTGGAGGTCATCGCCCGGCATGTGCACTAGCCGGTTTGTCGCCGCAACGTCCTGCGGGTTGTGGGTATTTGAGATTTGAGAGAGGAGAGAAGCAATAATGGCGATTAAGAGCATTTTAGTGGTGGACGATTCGCCAACCGAACTGCACCTCTTGCAGGAGATGCTGGGCCGCAATGGGTTCACCATCACCACGGCGCGGAGCGGCGAGGAGAGCCTGGAAAAACTGAAGACCATGCGCCCGGACTTGATCCTCATGGATGTCGTCATGCCCGGGATGAGCGGATTCGAGGCGACCCGGACGATATCGAAGAGCCCGGCTACCGCCGGTATCCCGATCATCATCTGCACGACCAAGGGGCAGGAGACCGACAAGGCGTGGGGCTTGCGGCAAGGAGCGAAGGACTACATCGTCAAGCCCGTGGTCGAAAGCGTGTTACTCGATAAAATCCGGGCGCTGTGAGCGACATCGCCCAGGATAGCGCTTTCGCGCTCCTGCTCAGGATGCAGGCCGAGGCGCGCGCCCAGGCCCCGGGGCTGCCGGAACAGACCGAGGCGGCGCCTTTGTGGAGCGGGCTGGGGTTCCGGCTTGCCGGGCTGTCGCTTCTGGTGTCGCTCGACCAGATAGCCGAAGTGCTGGTGCGGCCGGAGGTCACGCGGGTTCCGGGCACAAAGCGGTGGGTAAAGGGCGTCGCCAACGTGCGCGGCTCGCTTTTGACCATCATCGATCTTGCCGAATACTTCGGGAAGGCGCCGGTGCCGATGGACGACAAGGCGCGCCTGCTCGTGATGAATATCGGGGATTTCAGCACGGCGCTCGTGGTCAACGAGGTTTTGGGGTTGAAACATTTCGATGCCGAGCGGGATCGGCGCGACATCGCGGGGCTCGAGAACGCCGTCCTCATGCATGTGCAGACCGCATATGCGCAGGACGATACGTTATGGGGCGTTTTTGATCTGCGTTCGCTGACGGAAAGCCTGACTTTTAAACACGTCGCGGCCTGACGACGGTACGGCGAACCGGTACACGCACGCAGGAACGTTTACGAGGAATATTCGATATGGTGGCGAGACTGTCCAAAAAGAAGGGGGTCGTTTTGGATCAGCCGACCGAGGAGCTGGCATCCATAGGGGGCGGACAGGGCGAACGGTTCGTCGAGGTGCAGCCTGCGCCCAAGAAGCGCGCCAAGGCCGAACGCGGCAAGAAGGGGCCGCGGGCCGGCCGCGCCATGACCGGCGTCTCCGTGCTGCTCCTGCTCATGGTGGCGTCGCTCATCGGGGTCGCCATACTCTTCGGTTCGGAGGCCCAACAGGCTAATGAGGATGCGAAATACATCGAGCAGTCCGGCCAGCTGCTCACCTTGTCGCAGCGCATCGCCAAGGACGCAGCGGCGGCGACCCTCGGCGAGGAAAGCGCGTTCCGCGACTTGAAGCGTTCCCGGGCCGATTATCAGAACATCATCGACACCCTGAAGAACGGCAACGTGAGCCTTGGCCTGCCGCCGAGCCCGACGGCGGTCCGGCCGGCGCTCATGACGCTCAACGCCACGTGGCTTGGCGTGCGCCACCGCGTCGACGCGATCGTAAAGCAGGAAGAGCCGGCGCTCATGATGCACGATTATGTGGCGACCGTGAACCAGACCGCGCCCATGCTGCTGGCGTTGTGGGACGAGATCGTGACGCGTGGAATTCGCGCCCACATGTCGCGCCGGCTCATTTATCTCGCCGCCCGCCAGGGCATGTTGAGCCAGCGTATCACGATGGAGGTGAACCTGTTCAGCGAGGGCGGCAGCTCGGCGGCGGTGGCCGCCGCCGAATTCGGCGAGGACACCAAACTGTTCAAGCAGACCCAGACGCAATTGGGGCCGCAGCTCCCGGCGGATACGCGCGCCAAGTTCGCGAGCGCCGTCCAGACCTTCACGGCGATGGACCAGAGCGTGCAAGGCATTCTGGCGAACGCTGCCCCGCTGTTCGTGGCGCAGCAGTCGGGCGCCGTGGTCCTCCATAAGAGTAACAGGATGCTGGCGCAAGGCCGGGCGCTCGTGAACGATTATATCGCGCTCTCGCACGGACGCCAGTTCAAGAAGTACGCGGGCTACGCCATGGCCGGCCTGTCGCTCGTGTTCCTTCTGCTCCTGGGACGCAAGCTCGTCGGCGACGAGCGGGCGCGCGCGCGGGAGAGCGCCAACCAGAACCGTGAGACGCAAGACGCGATCTTGAAGCTGCTCGACGAGATGGGCGATCTCGCCGACGGGGATTTGACCATCCAGCCGCAGGTCACGGAGCAGATCACGGGCGCCATCGCCGACTCCATCAACTACGCCGTGAAGGAGATGCGCAACGTCGTGTATCGAATCAATTCCACGGCGCAGGAGGTGGCGAGCGCCTCGAACCGCAGCCGCCGGACCGCCGCCGAATTGAACGAGGCCGCGACCCGGCAGGCCGCGCAGATTCTCGCGACGACCGAGCGCATACGGACCATGGCCAAATCGATGGACGAGATGTCGCAGAGCGCCGGTAAATCGGCGGAGGTGGCGCAGAGCTCGGTGTTGACGGCGAAACGCGGCGCCGAGGCCGTGCAGAACACCATCAAGGGCATGGACGAGATGCGCGAGCAGATCCAGGAAACCGCCAAGCGCATCAAGCGCCTGGGCGAGAGCTCGCAACAGATCGGTGAAATCGTGGAGCTCATCAACGACATCGCCGAGCAGACCAACATTCTGTCGCTGAACGCCGCCATCCAGGCGGCCATGGCCGGCGACGCGGGCCGCGGCTTTGCGGTGGTCGCCGACGAAGTGCAGAGGCTTGCCGAGCGCTCCGGAGCGGCTACCAAGCAGATCGCGGACCTCGTGAAGACCATTCAGGCCGACACGAACGAGGCCGTGAGCTCCATGGAGAAGGCGACCAACGGCGTGGTCGAGGGCACGCGCCTGGCGGACGCTGCCGGCCAGGCGCTCGGCCAGATCGAATCGGTGTCGGAGCAGCTGTCCGCGCTCATCGTGCGTATCGCCAAGGATGCCCACACGCAGTCGGAGGCGGCGACGACCGTGTCGACCAGCATGACCGAGATTCAGGAGGCGACGGCGACCACGTCCGCGGGGACCCAACAGACCGCCGAGTCCATCGCCAAGCTGTCCGATCTCGTCGGCGAACTGCAGGCGTCGGTTGCGGGCTTCAAGCTGCCGGCCTAAGGGTCGGCGTGCCGGCCGGGGGTAAGATGGTCACCGAAAGCAGTATAGATCTCGGGACGCTGGGGTGGGTTAAAGACGAAATCGACGAGACCTTGAAGCAGGCGCGGCTCGCGCTTGAGGCCTTCGTCGAGCACCGTGCCGACGAGACGAAGCTTAGGCTCTGCGCAACCTACCTTCATCAGGTGGGCGGCACGCTCCGGATGGTCGAGATCGATGCGCTCGCGGATCTGGTGGACGAGGCGGAGGCATCGGTGCAGGCCCTTTTGGCGACCACCGAGGCCCCGCGCGAGGAGGCGCTGGAGCCGCTTGCGCGCACCCTGCTCCTGCTCCCCGACATCCTCGACCGGATGCAGGCGCGCGGCCTGGGCAATGGCCTCGATCTGCTCGGGCTCGCCAACGAGCTGCGCGCGGGCCGGGGTGCGAACCCGCTGCCGCCGCAGGCCTTTTTCCGGGTGGACCTTGCGCCGCGGCCGCCCGGGCCCCTGGCCGCGGACGATAGGGGGTTCGTCGAGGCCTTTCGCCGGCAACGCCCGCTGTTTCAGTCGGCGCTGTTGAAGTGGCTGAAAGGCGCGGCGGACGGCGGGCAAGGGCAGGCGATGCCCGATCTCGTGCGCGATTGGCGTCCGCGGGTCGCGTTTGCGCCGCTTGCCCAGTGCCTGTGGGTGGCGGAGGCGTTCCTGCGTTTTCTGATCGGCGAGCGCGATCCGCGCGTCGACGACAAGAAGCTCATCTCGCGGCTCGACCAGCTCCTCAAGCGTTTCGCCGACGGCCAGGATAAGGGCGGCCACCGCGGCGGCTGCGAGCGGCTGACGCGCGACATGTTGTTCGTTCTCCGCGAGAGTGTCTCGTCCGACCCCGTGGTCGTCGGAGTGCGGGAGGCCTTTGGTCTCGCCGATCGGCCCGACGACCAGCCCGCGGAGGCCTCGATAGCCGCGTTGCGGTCGATCGCGAGCGCCCTCAGTCAGGAGATTGCGCAGGCCCAAGCCCTGCTTTCGCGCTGCTTCGACCCTCAGGAGACGGATAGCGGCGCCGGCGCCGAACTCGTCCTCCTGCTCGACAAGATGGCCAAGACCTTCACGACCCTCGAGGTCGCGCCTCTGGGCGCGCTCGCCTCCGCCGAGGCCGCCGCTTGCCGCGCGCTGACCGACGGGCGCCTGCAAAAGTCCGGAGCGGTGGCCATGGCCATGGCCCAGGGGCTTTTGCAGATCGAGAGCGCGGCCCGCGAAATCCCCTACGGGTCCTCCACTTGGCGGCTCGGTGTAGACGAGCAGTGCCGGGCGCTGGCGAATCTCTCGTCGATGCCGGATACGAGCGGCATGGAGGTATCCGAGGTGCCGCTCTCGGCACAGGATCGCAGGCAGCTCGTGGGCGCGGTAGCGGCGGAGATCCGCGTCAATCTGGCGCGGATCGAGGAGGCGGTCCTGGCCTTCATCGCCGCGCCGCGGGATCGCGACGCCTTGGCGGGCATACCGGGGCTCGCGGCCCAGGCGGAAGCGGCCTTTCGTGTACTGGAGGAGGGGCCGGCCGCCGAGCTGGCGCATGGTCTGTATGGCGTGCTGAATGCGTTCGCGCAAGGCGCCCTCGCGCCCGAGGGGGTGGTCGTCGAGGCCTTGGCGGCGGCGGTCGCCGGGCTCGAGGCGCATGTCAATGGGCTCGAGCGCGGCCGGGCCCTGCGCCCCATTGAGCTCGCCGATCTGGCGCGGCCGCTGGACGAGGCCCTGGCCGGATCCCCAGCCCCGGGTATGGCCCCCGGGGCGGTAAACCCGGAGGAGGCCCTGGTGGCGAGGGCCGTGCGGTCCGCGACCCCCCTGGCCATAGACCCGGAGATCCTCCCGGTGTTTTTGGAGGACGCGCATCAGGCCGTGACGCAGCTCGAGGAGGCGCTCCCGGCCTGGCGGGCCGACATGTCGGACGAAAACGCGGTGGCGACCGCGCGGCGCGCATTCCACACCCTGAAGGGCAGTGGACGCATGGTGGAGGCCGGGGAGATCGCCGAGCTTTCGTATGACGCCGAGACCCTCCTCAACAAGATCCGGGCGCGCGAGCGCGCGCCCGACGCCGCGGCGCTGGCCTGGATCACCCATGCCTACGAGGCGGTGCGGGATTGGGTCGCGGCCGTGGAGCAGGGTCGCGGGCTGCCGGAGATGAGTCCGATCCGCAACGCGCTCCAGGCCTTGGTGGCAGGACGCGAGCCGCCCGAGGAGCGCCTTGTGCACGCCGAGGCCGAAGACGCGGTCATCGTCATGTCGTCGGAGAGTCACGAGGCCTTGGCGCCGTCGGACAACGCGTCCGAGCCGGGCACCGGCATCCCGCCCGCCGATGCCGAACGCGCCCAGGGATCCGGGGCCCCGGCGGCGGATACGCCGCCCGATCGGTCGGAGCGTGTTTCTCCGCTATCTGCCGACCCCTTGCTTCGTGACATCTTTGTCGCCGAGACGCGCGATCATCTGCGCGTCCTGGAGGCCGCCATCGCCAAGGGTCCCGACCACCCGGTGTCGGCGAATCTGCTGAGGGCCGCGCATACCATGCAGGGGAGCGCGCGTTCGGTGGCGCTCGTGGCGATGGCCGAATCGTGTGCCGGCGTCGAGCGCTACCTGCAGGCGCGTGAGGTCGACCAAAAGTCCCTGGGGGGCGAGGGCATCGATCTGCTTGGGAGTCTCGCCGCCGCCATAGAGGCCCTGCTCGCGGCCCTGGGGGGCGGGGCCGATCCGGATGCCCCGTTTGCGGCCTTGGCCGCGCGCCTGGGCGATCTCGCCAGGGAGGGCCTGCCGGCCCCCGGCCTCACCTGGTGGCAAAAGAACCTGACGCTGCAGGAGGGAGCCCGCGAGACTCCGGCCGAGACCGGCGGCCCGGAGGGCCCTGTCGTGGCGGCGGTGCCCGAGAACCGAACCGCCGATGTGCCCGGAACCTTTGCGTCGCCGATCGCGGCCGCGGGCCCTGAGGGGGCCGGAGGGGCCGCGGCAGTTGACCCCGAGTTGCGCGCGATTTTCCGGGACGAGGCGCGCGATCTCCTGGAGACCTTCGAAGGGGCGCTCGCCCGGTGGCAGGAGAGCCGGGAGAGCGCTGACCTGCTCGACTCCCTGAAGCGGGTTCTGCACACCCTGAAGGGCGGCGCGCGCATGTGCGGGGCGACACGCATGGGCGATTTCGCCCATGCCACGGAAGATCTCTTGCGGCGCGTCGAGGACGGCAGCATCGCGCGCGACGATGACCTGTTTGGCCTCATGGATTCGGTAGCCGAGCATCTGGGTGTCCTGTATAAGGCCTTTGTGTCGGGCCGCGAGGCGCCTCACGGCGAGGCGGAACGGATATTGATGGCCAGGCTCTTGGGCGAGGCGCCTCCGGAAGAGCGGCGCGCCGCCCCGCCGACGACCTCGCCGGCCCCGTCATCCGCCGCCACGCCGACCGCCGGGGCGATCGCCGACGCGACGGCGATGAACGACCCCGCCGAGGATCTTTTCAAGGCCGAGGCGGCAAGTCAGGTGCGCGTCCGCACCGCGCTTCTGGACCGGCTGGTGGCCTATGCGGGAGAGGTCAGCATTGCCCGTTCGCGCATGGAACAGCAGATCTTCAGCCTGAAAGAACATCTGGGAGAGTTGAACGGCAACGTCAAGCGTTTCCGGGATCAGGTGCGCGAGCTCGAGATCCAGGCCGAGTCCCAGATCGTATCGCGGGCGCGGGTCGACGAGGGTGGTGCGGCCCAGGACTTCGATCCCCTGGAGTTCGATCGCTACTCGAGGCTCCAGCAGCTTTCGCGCGGCCTGACCGAGAATTTGCACGATTTGATCACCCTGCACGGCACGCTCGACGCGGTGGCAAGCCAGGCGGAGACCGTTCTCCAGCAGCAGGCGCGCGTCAATACCGAGCTTCAAGAAGGCCTCATGCGCACGCGCATGGTGAGCTTCGCCACCCAGGCCCATAGGCTGCGGCAGATCGTCCGGCAGACGGCGCGTGAGCTCAATAAGCGCGCCGAGCTGGTCCTCGCCGCGGCCGATGTCGAGCTCGACCGCCACCTGCTGGAGCGCATGATCGGCCCGTTCGAGCACATGATCCGCAACGCCATCGACCACGGACTGGAGCCGGCGGCCGAGCGCGAGCGCCTCGGAAAGCGTGCGGTCGGCACCATCACCATACAGGCGGCGCAGGAGAGCGGCGAGATCGTGATTCGGGTGTCGGATGATGGCGCCGGGCTCAATATCGAGCGGATCCGCGCCAAGGCCATAGAGCGCAGGCTCGTGCCGACGGCCGCACTCGTGAGCGACGAACAGGTCATGCAGTTCATCCTGCTGCCCGGTTTCTCGACCGCCGCGAAGGTCACGCACCTGTCGGGCCGCGGCGTGGGCATGGATGTCGTGCACAGCGAGGTGAAGAAGCTTGGGGGCGCCATCAGCGTCGACACCCGGGCCGGGCGCGGGACCACATTCGTCATCCGGCTGCCGCTCACACTGTCGATCACCCAGGCCCTGATGGTGGGGTGCGGCGACCAGATGTTCGCGGTCCCGCTCGCCGCGATCATCAATATCGTGGAGGCGCCCGCCGGGGCGGTGATGGAGGCGCTGCATGCCCCCCGCCCGAGCCTGCGCTATGGGGGCCGGGACTATCCGTTCATGGATCTCGGCGCCCGTCTCGGGATCCCGCGTACGGCCGAATGGCCGCCTCGCAAGCTGCCGGTCCTCCTCCTGAGGCTCGATGCCCGCGATGTCGCGGTCGCCGTTGACAGCCTTTCGGGCACCCGCGAGATCGTGGTCAAGTCGCTCGGGCCGCAGCTAGGCGAGATTCGCGGGTTGTTCGGGGCGACGATCTTAGGCGACGGGCGCGTCCTGCTGATTCTCGATGTTCCGGCCCTTTGGAGCGAAGAGGAGGGACTGCGCATCGCGCCGGCGCCGGTCGAGACCCAGACGCCGGCCCGGCCTTACGTCCTCGTCGTCGACGACTCGCTTACCGTGCGCAAGGTGACGGGCCGCTTCCTGCAAAAGCAGGGTTACGACGCGGCCACGGCCAAGGACGGGATCGAGGCCCTGGAGCAACTGCGCGAACGTGTCCCGGACGTCATGCTCGTGGATATCGAGATGCCGCGCATGGACGGCTACGAACTCACCGCGCGGGTGCGTGACGACGTCCACCTCCGTCACATACCCATCATCATGATCACGTCCCGGTCGGGGCATAAGCACCGGGAGCGCGCCATGGCGCTCGGGGTCGACGTGTATCTCGGGAAGCCGTACCAGGAGGAGGACTTGCGCAAGGAGATCGAGGTTCTGTTGCGGCGAGGCCATTCATGACGATCCTGCGGCATTACCTGGAACTGCGGTTCGCGGGGCAGAAGTTCCTTATGCCCAACGGTCCGGATATCGTGGTCGAGCCGCGGGAGAATATGCAGGTCGAGCGCGCGGGCCGCGCGGCCGCCATGCGCAATGTGCAAGACGTCTCGTGGTTTGCCTACGCCCTGGGGCCGGATTGGGCGCCGGTCCCCGAAAGCGGCTGGACCCGGGCGGTGTTCCTGACGGTCGGTCCGGGCCGGCCGGTCGGTCTCCTGGTGGATGATTTGAAGCTTCTGCCCGCCGACAGTCTGCGGATCGAGGCCTTCACGCCGCTTGGACCCGCACCGGTGCCGGGCCGGCACCTCTTCGTCGCCGCGGCGATGAGCCTGAGCGCCGTGACCCTGGTATTGGCGGCCGGCGCGGTCGCCTCTTATCTGCGCGCACTGGAGAGTGACCATGGCCTTGGCGAGTGACCGCATTCATGCATTGTTATTGCCGGTGTGCGATCGCTACCTGCTGGTGCCGAGCGCCCTGGTCGCCGAGATCGGGATCGCAGAGGCGTTGACGCCCGTGCCGTTGAGCCCGCCCTGGGTTCTCGGCGTCATGAACTGGCGGTCGCGGCCGGTGCCGGTGTGCGATTTGGGACGATTTTGGGGCCCGCCGGCGACTATAGGACCCAAGTCCCGCGCGGTCGTCTTCTATCCGCTCCCGGGCCGCTCGGAAAGGGAATTCTTCGCGATCCTGACGAATGCCGAGCCGCAGTCGCGCACGATAGAGACCCCGTCTGTGTTGCTCACCGACGAGGATGCGGTGCACCCCTACCTTGCGGTGTCGCTCGACATAGACGGCAAGCGCGCCGGCATCCCGGATCTCGCCGGGCTCACGGAGCTCTTCTACGACCCGGCCGCGGCCCCGCCGGCCCGCTGAGCGTATCCGTGGGCCGTAGCGCACGGGGACCCCATCGGGGCGTAGCCCGCAAGGTGGTGGGTAACCGCGTCGACGGATTGCCGGCGGGCCGCATCCAAGGCCCGATTCCGCGGCCATCTCAGGTCGCGAGGGCATGAGGGTATTTTAGTGGCCCCAATGGATCATGAGGTTCCCCGCCGCTCACCCCCAATCGGGTTTGTCGCGGGGGTCTCCTGGTTCAACGACCAGGGCGCATGGGTATCGCCGCCCTGGCGCCTTACCTTGGTCTCCCCGGGCGGTGATGGCGTTGCCGCCATCGGTTCGGGGCCTTCCGCGGTGTAGGCATGGCGCGCCCCCGGATGGTCGCCCTCCGGCCCATGTCTCCTTTCCAGTATAGACAGCGGCCGATCCAGGTGTGCCATAATGCTCGCCCCGCGGCATGCCAGCTTGATGAGGCGCTATGGTCAGCACAGAGACCCCTGTTTGCGACTTCGGGCAACCGGCCCCCGATTTTACGCTCCCGGCCACCGACGGCCGTATCCTGAGTCTGGCCGACGTGCGCGGTGCGCGCGGTCTGCTCGTGATGTTCATCTGCAATCACTGCCCCTATGTGAAGGCGATCCGTGACCGTCTTATCCGTGACGTGGCCGAGTTGCGTGCGGAGGGGATCGGCAGCTGCGCCATCATGTCGAACGACCCAACGGATTATCCGGAGGATTCGTTTGCGAACATGAAGCGCATCGCCGAGGAGTACCGCTTCCCATTCCCGTATCTGTTCGACGAGACGCAGGAGGTGGCGCGCCGCTTCGGGGCGGTGTGCACGCCCGACTTCTTCGGCTACGGCGCGGATTTGACGCTCCAGTACCGGGGCCGGCTCGACGCCAGCCGCAAGGAGCCCGTCCCCGGAGCGCGCCGGGATCTGTTCGAGGCCATGGTGCAGGTGGCGCGCACGGGCGCCGGGCCGCGCGAACAGATCCCCAGTATCGGGTGTTCCATCAAGTGGAAAGAGGCGTGAGCCCTTGACCATCGGCCAGGGCCTCGATCCTTGTACCTATGCCGCTCTCGAGGTCCTAGAGGAGCTCGTTCGGACGGTCGCGCACCGCGAGATCATGCCGCGGTTCGGGGCGAGCGGATCGCGACTCAAGGCGGACGGGAGCCTCGTGACCGCGGCCGACACCGCGGTCCAGGCGTGGCTTGCCGAGGAACTTCGGATCCGCTGGCCGCAATTTGGCATGATGGGCGAGGAGATGCCGGAGACCGAGCAGCACGCCTCGCTGCGGTCGGCGCGGGGCCTGTGGTGTCTCGATCCGCTCGACGGGACGACGAATTTCGTAAACGGCTTGCCGTTTTTCGCCGTGTCCCTGGCCCTGCTGCAAGACGGGGAACCGGTCCTGGGCCTGATCTACGACCCGGTGCGCGAGGAATGCTTCAAGGCGCTGCGCGGCCAGGGCGCATGGCTCAATACCCGGCGGCTAAACGGGCCCGAACGGTCGCCGGCGCTGCGCCGGTGCGTGGCTCTGGTGGATTTGAAGCGCCTGAAGCCCCGGCTCGCCGGTCAGCTGGGCGTCGATCCACCCTACCGGTCGCAGCGCAGTTTCGGGTCATGCGCACTGGACTGGTGTTGGCTGGCCGCGGGCCGCGCCCAACTCTATGTGCACGGGGGCCAGAAATTATGGGATTACGCGGCCGGCAGCCTGATCCTGCGGGAGACCGGCGGGGTGGCGATGACGCTCGAAGGCGCCCCTCTGCCTTACGGGCAGCTCGCGCCGTCCTCGGCGCTTGCGGCCTGTTCCGGGGATTTGTACGAGGCTTGGCGGGCCTGGATTACCCACAACGCCTGAGGACCTTTGACGGGCGACTATTGCCGAATAGGGGCAAGGTGAGGGAAAATACCCGGCTCTTGACTGCAGTTGGGTGCGTTGAGCCGACCCAGGTGACGGCAGATCGCGTCCCTTTGGCGGGAGATTGGACCCCCAAGGGGATTTTTGTTGCCGGCGGGCTGAAAGTTCGGGTGGCGTGACTAAAGGCATGTTTAATCATGGGTGGGGCAGGCGGTAGGGCAGATCTGCCGAGGCCGTCTCGCCTGATCGAGGAGCAGTGAGATGCAAAAGAGACCGATCCTGCTGGGGATCGTTGGTGATTCGGCGGCCGGAAAGACGACTATTACGAGCGGCATCGCGAAGGTGATCGGGCAGGATAGATGCACCATCATCTGCACGGACGATTATCACAAGTACAACCGCAAGCAGCGCGCCGAGAAGGGGCTGACCGCCCTGAATCCGGACTGCAACTACATGGACATCATCGAGCAGCACCTGCATCTGCTCAAGGAAGGCAAGGCGATCCTAAAGCCCCATTATAACCACGCTACCGGCGATTTCGATCCGCCGTCCTATGTGGAGGCCAAGGAATTCATCATAGTCGAGGGCCTGCTCGGGTTCTCGACCAGGGCGATGCGGGACGCGTATGATGTCAAGCTCTATCTGGCCCCGCCCGAGGACCTCCGTTTCCGCTGGAAGATGCGGCGCGATACCCAAAAGCGCGGGCATACGGCCGAGGCGGTGGCCAAGGAGATGAAATTGCGCGAGCCGGATTCCGAGGCGTTCATCCGGCCTCAGCGGAAATGGGCGGACATGGTTGTGTGCTTTTGGCCGCCGGAATCCGACAAGGAGGAGACCGGCAGCCACCTGAATGCCTCCCTGATTCTGCGCCCCACCTTGCCGCATCCGGACCTTTCCGACGTCTTGGAGCATGGCGGCGGCAACGGGATCCACATGGAGCTTGACCGCGACATGGGTCTGCCGGTGGACCGTCTCGAGATCGACGGCAACATTTCCGATGCCAAGGCGAAACGCCTGGAGGATCTCCTGTGGCGGCATATCCCGGGTGAACACCACCACCTGCGGCAGGATGGCATCGGCGACATCACCGGGACGACCGGCGAGAAATTGAAGTCGCATCCGCTCGCGCTGACGCAGCTGTTGGTTGCCTACCACCTGTTGAAGGCCGCATCCGGCCACTATCAGTAAGGATCGCTGTTCTTTTTGAGGATTGATCATGTCTGTGAAGCCCGAAAGCCGCTCGAGAGCGGCGGGTCGAGTCGACCCCCGACGCCGCGAACTCGCCAATGCCGTACGCGCACTCAGCATGGATGCCGTGCAGAAGGCCAATTCCGGCCATCCGGGCGCGCCCATGGGCATGGCCGACATCGCCGAGGTCCTTTGGAACGACTACCTGAAGCATAATCCGGCCAACCCGGCCTGGGTGGATCGCGACCGGTTCGTGTTGTCGAACGGCCACGGGTCCATGTTGCTCTACAGCCTGCTGCACCTCACGGGTTATGCCCTGCCCATGGAACAGCTGAAGCGGTTCCGGCAGATGGGGTCCATGACGCCCGGGCATCCGGAGTATGGCCATACGCCGGGCGTCGAGACCACGACCGGCCCCCTGGGCCAGGGGCTGGCCAACGCCGTGGGCATGGCTATCGCCGAGCGGGCGCTGGCGGCCCAGTTCAATAAGCCCGGACACGACATCGTCGACCACCACACCTACGTATTCCTGGGCGATGGTTGCCTGATGGAAGGCATCTCGCACGAGGCCTGCTCGCTTGCCGGGCATCTCGGCCTCGGCAAATTGATCGGCTTCTATGACGACAACGGGATATCCATCGACGGCGAGGTCCAGGGGTGGTTCACCGACGATACCCCCAAGCGCTTCGAGGCCTACGGATGGCATGTGATCCCGCAGGTCGACGGCCATGACGCCCAGGCGGTGAAGGCCGCGATCGAGGCGTCGCGCAAGGTCACCGACAAGCCCTCGCTCATCTGCTGCCAGACCGTGATCGGCTTTGGATCGCCGAACAAGGAAGGCAAGGAGGAGTGCCACGGCGCGGCCCTGGGAGAAAAGGAGGTGGCGGCCACGCGCGAGCGCCTGGGTTGGACGTACCCGCCATTCGAGATCCCCGCTGCCATCTACCAGGGGTGGGACGCCAAGGCCCGCGGCGCGCAGGCCGAGGCCGACTGGAAGCGGCGCTTCGAGGCGTACCGCGCGGCGTATCCCGCGCTCGCCGCCGAGTACACGCGTCGGATGCAGGGCGATCTGCCCGAGGACTTCCGCGCGCACGCCGATGCCTTCATCGCCGAGACCAATGCCAAGGGGGCAAGCATCGCCTCGCGCAGCGCCTCCCAAAACACCTTGAACGCCTTCGGCCCGAAGCTGCCGGAACTCCTGGGCGGGTCGGCGGATCTCGCGGGTTCCAATCTCACCCTGTGGTCCGGGTGCCGAGGCGTGTCGGCTGAGAATCCGGGCGGCAACTACGTCTATTACGGGGTGCGCGAGTTCGGGATGTCGGCCATCATGAACGGTATCGCGCTCCACAAGGGCTTCGTGCCCTACGGCGCCACCTTCCTGATATTCTCGGAATATGCCCGCAATGCCCTGCGCATGGCGGCGCTCATGAAGCAGCGTGTCGTTTTCGTCTATACCCACGACTCGATCGGTCTGGGCGAGGATGGCCCGACGCATCAACCGATCGAGCAGCTGGCCACGTTGCGCATGATCCCGAACATGGCGGTCTGGCGCCCGTCCGACGCCGTCGAATCGGCGGTGGCCTGGAAGGAGGCGCTGTATCGGACCGAGGGCCCGAGCTGTCTCGTGTTTTCCCGGCAAAAGCTCGCCCATCAGCCGCGCTCGCCGGAGGCCCTGAAGCAGATAAGCCGCGGGGCCTATGTCTTGGCCGAGGCCCAGGGCGGCGCGCCGGAGGCGATCGTGATCGCCACCGGCTCCGAGGTCGGTATCGCGATGGACGCCTATAAGAGGCTCGCGGAGATGGGCCGGCGCGTGCGTCTGGTGTCGATGCCGAGCGCCGAGGTGTTCGATGCCCAGGACGCCGCCTACCGGGATTCGGTCCTGCCCAAGTCCGTGACCAGACGGGTCGCGGTCGAGGCCGGTGTCACCGGTTTTTGGCGCAAGTATGTGGGGCTCGATGGCGTGGTGGTGGGCATCGACCGGTTCGGCGAGTCCGCGCCCGCGGAGGCCTTGTTCGAACATTTCGGCTTTACCGCGGCCCATGTCACCGAGGCCGTCTTGTCGCTGCTGAAATAGTTTTTTGCGGGCGCTGGGCGCGGGCGGCCTGAGAGCCGCGCGCGCCGCGCCCCCTTTCCGGATATTCATTCAATGGGAGATGGCAGTATGGCAATCAGAGTCGCGATCAACGGCTACGGGCGTATCGGGCGGAACATCCTGCGCGCCTTGTACGAGTCGGGGCGGAACAAGGAGATCGAGATCGTCGCGATCAACGATCTCGGGAACGCCGAGACCAATGCGCATCTCACGCGGTATGACACCGTCCACGGCCGTTTCCGCGGTGAGGTGCTGGTGGACGGCGACAATATGATCGTGAACGGCGATAAGATCCGGGTCGTGTCGAACCGCGATCCGTCGCAGCTGCCCTGGGCCGAGCTCGGGGTCGATGTCGTCCACGAATGCACCGGTTTTTTCACTAGCAAGGAGAAGGCCTCGGCGCACCTCAAGGCGGGCGCGAAGAAGGTCATCATCTCCGCCCCCGGCGGCAAGGACGTCGATGCCACCATCGTGTTCGGGGTAAACGAAGGCGTGCTCAAGGCCTCGGACACCGTGATCTCGAACGCCTCTTGCACCACCAACTGTCTGGCGCCGCTCGTCAAGCCCCTGCACGAGAAGATCGGCATCAAATACGGTCTCATGACGACCGTGCATTCCTATACCAACGACCAGGTCCTGACCGACGTCTATCATAGCGACCTGCGCCGCGCGCGCTCGGCCACGCAGTCGATGATCCCGACCAAGACCGGCGCCGCCGCGGCCGTGGGCCTGGTGTTGCCGGATCTGAACGGCAAGCTCGACGGTTTTGCGGTGCGAGTCCCGACCATCAACGTCTCGCTCGTCGACCTTACGTTCACCGCCGCGCGCAACACGACCAAAGACGAGATCCACGCGATCATGAGAGCCGCCGCCGACGGCGAGTTGAAGGGGATCTTGAACTACAACGACAAGCCGCTCGTGTCGGTGGATTTCAACCATGATCCGGCCTCGTCCACCTATGAGTCGAGCCTCACGAAGGTCATGGAGGGCAATCTGGTCAAGGTCCTGGCCTGGTACGACAACGAGTGGGGCTTCTCGAACCGCATGTTGGACACGACCATCGCCTTGATGAAGGCGCGCTAGGCGGCCCTGGGGAATCGATATGACGATACGCAAGATGGCCGATCTCGACCTTGCGGGCAAGCGGGTCCTGATTCGCGAGGACTTGAACGTCCCATTGAAGGACGGGAAGGTGGCGGACGATACCCGGATCCGCGCGAGCCTTCCCACGATCACCGAGGCAAGCCGGAAGGGCGGGCGCGTCATGCTGATGTCGCACCTCGGCCGCCCGGAAGAAGGGGTACCGGACGAGAAGTACTCGCTTGCGCCGGTGGCCGAACACCTGGGCCGGTTGCTCGGCAAGCCGGTGCGGCTGGTCGCCAACTGGCTGGACGGGGTCCCCGAACTTCGGGACGGGGACGTGGTGTTGTGCGAAAACGTCCGGTTCAACAAGGGCGAGAAGAAGAACAACGACGACCTGGCGCGTAAGATGGCGGCCTTGTGCGACGTGTTCGTGATGGACGCCTTCGGGACCGCGCATCGCGCCCAGGCCTCGACCCACGGCGTCGCCAAGTACGCCCCCATCGCGTGCGCCGGCCCCCTGCTCGCGGCCGAGCTCGATGCCCTTGGGCGGGCCCTGCACAACCCCAAGCGGCCCATGGTCGCGATCGTCGGAGGTTCCAAGGTCTCGACCAAGCTCATCGTCCTGGAGAGCCTGGCCAAGCGCGTTGACCAGCTGATCGTGGGCGGCGGCATCGCCAATACCTTCATGGCGGCCGCCGGCTATCCGATCGGCAAGTCCCTGTCCGAGCCCGATCTGATTGACACGGCCAAACGGCTGATTCAGGAGACCAGCGCCCGCGGGGCGTCGATCCCGGTGCCGGTGGACGCCGTGTGCGGCAAGGAATTCGCACCCGACGCCAAGGCGACCTTGAAGGACGCCAAGGACGTCGGCCCCGACGACATGATCTTCGATGTGGGCCCGAAAACGATCGCGCTCTTTACCGAGATCCTGAAGAAGGCCGGCACCATCGTTTGGAACGGCCCGGTTGGGGTTTTCGAGTTCGATCAATTCGGGGACGGGACGCGCGCGTTGGCGCGCGCCATAGCCCAGAGCGACGCGTTTTCGATCGCAGGCGGCGGGGATACCCTGGCTGCGGTCGCGAAGTACGGCGTAGCCGACAAGATCAGCTACATATCGACCGGCGGCGGCGCCTTCCTCGAGTTTCTCGAGGGCAAGGTCCTTCCGGCCGTTGCGATACTCGAAGAGCGGGGCGCCGGTTCTTGAGGCGGATCCCGGGGCAAGACATGGCGTGCGGCAGGCAGCGGGTTCGGGTAGGAGAGATTATGGGCAAGTGTTGCGGAGTGGTTACGGCTGACGCCGTCGCCACGGGCTGAATCATGCAGCGTAGAACGAAGATCGTGGCGACTCTGGGTCCCGCCACTGACGACCCTAAGGTGCTCGATAAGCTGATCGAGGCCGGGGTAGACGTCGTGCGCCTCAATTTTTCCCACGACCTCCCCGAGGTCCACAAGCAGCGCGCGGATTTCGTCCGTGACCGGGCCCAGGCCCATGGGCGGCAGATCGGCGTCATCGCCGACATGCAGGGCCCCAAGATCCGCATCGGGCGCTTCAAAGGCAAGCGGGTGCGGCTCGAGGAAGGCCAACGGTTCGTGATCGACGCCGACTTGCCGTTGGACGCCGGCGACGCGACGCGCGTGGGGCTCACCTACAAGGCGCTCCCCAAGGATGTCGCGCGCGGGGCGACCCTCTTGCTAGACGACGGACGTATCGTCCTATGGGTCGACGAGGTGAGCGGCGCCGAGATCGCGTGCCGAGTGGTGGTCGGCGGCGAGCTGTCCGACAACAAGGGCGTCAACCGTCAGGGCGGCGGCCTGTCGGCGCACGCGCTGACCGACAAGGATCGGGAGGATATCAAATGGGCGGCCAAGATTCAGGCCGACTATGTCGCGATCTCCTTCCCGCGCAACGCCAAGGACATCGAAGAGGCCCGCGCGCTGTTGCGCGCGGCCGGCGGCACGGGTGGTATCGTCGCCAAGATCGAGCGGGCCGAGGCCGTGGAGGCGATCGAGGAGATCATCCGGGTGTCGGACGCCATCATGCTCGCGCGCGGCGACCTGGGCGTCGAGATCGGCGATGCCGCGCTGCCGCCCGTCCAGAAGCGCATCATCCGCCTGGCGCGCAGGATGAACCGGGTCGTCATCACCGCGACCCAGATGATGGAATCGATGATCGAGAACGCGATTCCGACGCGCGCCGAGGTCTCGGATGTGGCGAACGCGGTGCTGGACGGGACGGATGCGGTCATGCTGTCGGCCGAGACCGCGACCGGCAAGCATCCGGTGGCCGCAGTCGCGGCCATGGACCGGGTCTGCCGCGAGGCCGAGAAAGAGGATGAGGCGGTGTTTTCCATGCACCACATGACGAATCATTTCGAGCGCGTCGACGAGGCGATTGCGATGGCGGTGATGTATAGCGCCAACCACCTCCCGGTGCGCGCCATCGCCTCGCTGACGGAGTCCGGATCCACGCCTCTTTGGATGTCGCGCATGAGCTCGGCGGTGCCCATCTACGCCTTGAAGCCGCACGTGGAAACCCGTAGAAAGGTGACTCTCTACCGAGGCGTTTATCCGGTCGGATTTTCGCTTACCTCCGCCGATCCCGCGCGTATCATGGCCGAAGCGATCGATGAACTCCGCAGGCGCGGCGCGGTTCGGGATGGCGACCTCGTCATCCTGAGCATCGGGGAGCCGCTGGCCAAGCCCGGCGGCACGAATACCATGAAGATCGTGCGCGCCGGCGACTTCGCGGACATCGCTTGAATTCGTTTTACTGGGAATTTTAAGGAGAAGACAATGCCCTTGGTATCCTTGCGCCAACTACTGGATCACGCGGCGGAGCATGGCTACGGCGTCCCCGCCTTCAACGTCAACAACATGGAGCAGATACAGTCGATCATGCAGGCCGCGTACGAGGTCGACAGCCCGGTGATCGTCCAGGCCTCGGCCGGGGCGCGCAGCTATGCGGGCGAGCCCTTCCTGCGGCATCTCATTCTGGCGGCCATCGAGCAATATCCCCATATCCCCATCGTGATGCACCAGGATCATGGCGCGAGCCCGGCGGTGTGCCAGCGGTCGATACGCTCGGGCTTCAGTTCGGTCATGATGGACGGCTCCCTGAAGGAGGACATGAAGACGCCCTCGAGCTACGAGTACAACGTCGATGTCACGAGCCGGGTGGTGGACATGGCGCATGCCGTCGGCGTGTCGGTCGAAGGGGAACTCGGGTGCCTGGGTTCGCTCGAGTCCGGCATGGCGGGCGAGGAGGACGGCTCGGGGGCCGAGGGCAAATTGTCGCATGACCAGCTGCTGACCGATCCCGAGCAGGCCGCGGACTTCGTGAAGAAGACCAAGGTGGACGCGCTTGCGATCGCCATCGGGACGAGCCATGGGGCCTATAAGTTCTCGCGGCCGCCGACCGGCGACATACTTGCGATCGAGCGCATCAAGGAGATCCACAAGCGCATCCCCGACACCCATCTGGTCATGCACGGCTCGTCGTCGGTTCCCCAGGAATGGCTCAAGATCATCCACGAGTTCGGCGGAGACATCGGCGAGACCTACGGCGTGCCCGTCGAGGAGATCCAGGAAGGGATCAAGAACGGCGTCCGCAAGGTGAATATCGACACCGATCTGCGTCTTGCGATCACCGGTGCGATCCGCCGCAGCCTGGCCAAGAACCCGAAGAACTTCGATCCCCGCAAGTTCATGAAGGATTCGGTCCAGGCGGGCAAGGACATCTGCAAGGCACGTTACGAGGCCTTCGGTTCGGCCGGGAAGGCCGCCAAGATCCGGGTCATCGACCTCGAGGACATGACCAAGCGTTACGCCAAGGGCGAGCTGAACCCGCGCGTCAATTGAGCGAGCGGGCATAGAAAGCCCCTCGTAAGGGCCCCGTCAGGCACGGCAGCCGGCGGGGTCTTTTTTTGCGCCCTGCGGTGCCCCTGTCACCCGGGCGCCGGATCGTGGCATACTCGTCTCCTGTGCAGACAGCCAGTTGGGGGCGCCGTGGCCTTTGATCCCCGAACTTCGGTCCCGATTCGCACGTTGCCCAAGATGATCGATGCGGCGTGTTACAACCGCGTGTCCCTGGCGCTGGCGCGCCTGGGCGAGCCCTTGGATGTGGAGATCCCGGCGCTGCGCATGACCGTTCGGGTGGAGCGCAGGCTGTGGACGGCGCGCTCTCTGGTCAACGACATCCTGTTGATGGTTTGGGCCGATTTCCAGGTGGGGGAACGCGGCCTGCACGAGCCCGTGCCGTGCCGGATGCACCTCTATCATTTTCATGCCGGCCTTTTGATGGGGCATGCCCCCCCGATGCTGGCGAAGGTGCTCGACGAATGGCTTGGGCGGGACCGCAGGGGCCATCGGCCGCCGCGGGCGGTGACGGTTCTCGCGCGCCCCAATGGCGCGGACCCACGCCGGGGGGCGTGAAACGGCGGCGACGGACACACGTGACGACAGGAGGCAGCTTCATGATAGAGGAAGGGCAAGTGGCTTACGGCTTCGATGTCGAGGTGACGGGGGCGTTCGAGGACGTGCGCAGCCGAGTGGTCGAGGCGCTCAAGGGGCAGGGCTTCGGCGTCCTGACCGAAATCGACGTCAGCGCGACCATGAAGGCCAAGCTCGGCAAGGACATGCCGCGCTATAACATCCTCGGCGCCTGTAACCCGGTGCTCGCGGAGAAGGCGATTTCCGCCGAGCCGGACATCGGCCTGCTGCTCCCCTGCAATGTGGTGGTGAGCGAGACCGCCAGCGGCAAGGTCAAGGTGGCCTTCATGGACCCGGTTTCGGTCCTGGCGCTTGTCAATAACGCGCGCGTGACGGAGCTTGGCTGGCAGGTTCGGGCCAAGCTCGAGGCGGTACGCGACGCCCTGGCGGCATCTTCGTAGCGGTTTTGGGATGGCCGACTGCGGGCGGAGGCTTAAGTGTCAGGCGATGACCTGCGGGCCTCGGATCAAGGCCGGAACGAGTCGTCCGGAGAGATCATGGGCGTCCGCCGAAACGATCTCGCAGTCTACGAAGTCCCCGGGCCGGGCGTCGCCCGCGACGCGCACCACGCCGTCGATTTCCGGGGCCTCGGCATAGCTGCGGCCGACGAGGCCGTCGTCGGTCCGCGCATCGATCAGAACCCGGTAGGTCCGACCGATGCGTTCCCTGAGGCGCTGGGCGCTCAGGATCGCCTGGTGCGCCATGAGTCGCTCGAGGCGTTCCTGTTTGACGTCCTCGGGGACCGGGTTTGGCAACGCGTTGGCTGCGGCCCCCTCCACGGGGGAGTAGGCGAATGCCCCGAGGCGATCGATCCCGGCGTCCTCGACGAACCGGAGCAGGGTCTCGAATTCGGCATCGGTCTCGCCCGGGAAACCCACGATGAACGTGCTTCTCAAGACGAGATCGGGCCGCGCGCGGCGCCACGCCTTCACGCAGGCGCTCGGGTGCGCCCGCCCGGCCGGCCGGCGCATGGCCGCGAGGATGCGCGGGTCCGCGTGTTGAAACGGGACGTCGAGATAAGGTAATACCCCTTCGATGTCGAGGAGCGGAAGGACGTCCTCGACGCCCTTATACGGGTAGACGTAGTGAAGTCGTACCCAAACGCCCAGCTTTCCGAGCTCCGAGACGAGGCCGGGAAACGACATCTTGACCGGCCGCCCCCCCACGAACGCCATGCGATACCTTTGATCGGCACCGAAGGCGCTGGTGTCCTGGGAGACGATGAGGATCTCCTTGACCCCGGCGCGCACCAGCCGCTCGGCCTCGGCCATCACGTCTCCGAGCGGCCGGCTGACCAATCCGCCGCGCAGGGACGGGATGATGCAGAATCGGCAGCTGTGATTGCAGCCCTCCGATATCTTCAGGTAGGCGTAGTGGCGCGGCGTGAGCTTTATGCCCTGCGGCGGAACGAGGTCGAGAAAGGGGTCATGAGGCTTGGGAAGGTGTGCATGCACGGCGTCCACGACCGCCGCCTCGTCGTGGGGGCCGGTGACCGCCAGGACCTCCGGGTGGCGTTCCCGGACAAGATCGGCCTTCGCGCCCAGACAGCCGGTGACAATCACCCGTCCATTGTCGGCCAGGGCCTCGCCTATGGCCTCGAGCGACTCCTCGACGGCGGCGTCGATGAAGCCGCAGGTGTTGATGATCACGAGGTCGGCGTCCTGGTAGGATGGCGCCGTGTCGTAGCCTTCGCTGCGCAGCCGGGTCAGGATCTGTTCCGAGTCGACCAGGGCCTTGGGGCAGCCGAGGCTCACGAAGCCGATTCGGGGGGGCGCGGATGGCGGATGGGGCATGGCAAGGGATCCCGGCGGAAACCGGCTATTCTAGCAGAGGTTGCCGCCCGCGCAGTTCGCGCCGACCAGGGCGACGAATATGGTGATGAGCCCGATCACCATGTTGACCGCCACCAACTGGCGGATTTGCCCGAGCGCATGGCCGGCCTTCACGAAATCGCCGCTTTCGACTCCCCCCCGCAGGCGGCGGTAGGGGGCGAAAAAGATGTGAAGGTACAGCAATATCATGACGATCCCGAGCCCCTGCATGACATTGACGTAGAGGGGCAGGGCTGCCAAGCTCCCGAAACGCGCCGCCGCCACGTAATAGCCGCTCGCCGGCAAGACGATGACCGCAGCCCATACCCAGGGAAAGAAGCGACCGAAGGTGCGTGCCCACAGCGACAGCCGTTGGGCCGCCTCGAGGGGCTGGGCGGCGGGCCGCAGGATCATATAGGCAAAGAACATACCTCCGACCCAGACGACTGCGAGCAACCCGTGGACCGCGATCAGATAAGACATAAGCCGGCACTCTCCCGTTAAACCTCGTTCTCATACGCAAGTCGGCCGCAGCTGTCAATTGCCGGCACCCGGCCGGCCGGCGATTCTGTCACCATTCTGTCATCAGCGCGCCAAACGCAGGTCATACAAAGGCCTCAAGGTGTCGGCTTTACGGAGGATTGCCGATGACTATTCACTACCTTATCCATCTCGCGAACTACTCGGACGGCGTGCTCTACCTCATGGTCGTGATCCTCACGATCGCGCTGGCCGTCATCATCGATCGCTCATGGTATCTGCGGCGTACGTTGCTTGAGGGCAATAGCCTAGTTGAAAAGCTGGGCGCCTATAAGGAGGCAACGCGTGCGCAGCTCTCGGGTCTTGCGGCGAGCGCGCCGGGTCTTCCCGAGGCGACCCTTCTGGACGTCGCGGTGCGCCATATGGGGGTCACGACCGGCGAGCAGCTCGCCAACCGGCTGGACGAGGCCACCTTGCGCCTGGCCCCGGCCCTGGATAAGCGGCTCTGGATGCTGGACACCATCGTGACGCTGGCCCCGCTTCTGGGACTTTTTGGCACGATCGTGGGGATGTTCCATGCCTTTTCGGTCCTGTCGGCGCCGGGCCACGCCCCGTCGGCCGTGACCGGCGGCATTGCCGACGCCCTCGTGGCCACCGCCTCCGGGCTGTTCGTCGCCATGACCGGGCTGCTGGCCTTCAACGGCCTAAACAACAAGGTCCGGGTGGTCTTGCACCAGCTCGATATCGTCAAGACCATGCTTCTGAACCGCCTGGATGGCGCCCCGGTCCTGCTCACCTCCGACGGGGAGGCCGCCGATCACGGCGCGCTGCGCGCCCGCATGGCGAAGTCGTCATGAAGATGCGGTACTTCGAGACCAAAAAGGGCCGCATCGAGCTCATTCCCATGATCGATGTGATGTTCTTTCTGCTGGTCTTCTTCATGATCCTGACCTTGCGCATGATCCCGGACCAAGGTCTGGGATTGGCCTTGCCGCAGGCGAGCACGGCCAAGGTCATGCCGCGCCCGCAGATCCTGATCAGTCTGACGCCCGATGGGGCGATCCATGTCCGCGGCCATGTGATCGGCCGCGCGGCGCTGGTGCGCCTCTTGTCGCGCCGTGTGGGCGGCCGGCGTCCCGATGTCACCATTGCCGCTTCCAAGAGCCTGCCGTTTCAGGACTTCGTGGCGGTCATGAGCGCCGCCCGCAAGGCCGGGGTCGCGAGCATCGGCCTCGCCGCGCATCGGTCCTGACCGGAACGAGGACGATCCTTATGAGCACCCCCGCGTTGCCTGTTGCGCCGCCCAGCCCTGAGGGACGGTCGTCGTTCGGGCGGGCGCTGTTGTTTGCGATCGCCCTCGAGGGGCTCGTGGTCGCGGGCCTGGCGGTTTTCACGCATCCAAGGCCCGTGACCGTGGGTCTGCGGCGTAAGCCCATGGCCGTGCA
>DAIDMD010000135.1 GCA_027449165.1 Acidiferrobacter sp.
TCCGAGGCTCTCTGCCAATGACACTGCCTGCGCCTTGTAATCGGCGGTATATTGAGCACGAACCTGACGTTCCATAGTGACCTCCAAGTGGTTGGTTTAATCCATCCATTAGAGGTCCGTCAACGGGGGACCACTTCAGAGTCGGCCTCCAGGGTGGTGGCCAGCCGCCAGGAGAGCACCGCACGCGTGGCCCAGTCCATGATGGCGACGAGATAGCAAAAGCCCCGGGCCATGGGGATGTAGGTCGTATCCGCGCACCAGACCTGGTTGGGCCGGGTGATGGCCAAACCTCGCAAAAGATAGGGATAAATGCGATGACCCGGACCGCGCGCGCTGGTCTTGCGCTTGGGGTACAAGGCCGCAAGCCCCATGAGGCGCATGAGCCGCTGGATGCGCTTGCGGTTCACGAAGACGCCGTCGCGCTCCAGCCGGTCCCTAAGGCGCCGCGAGCCCAGGAAGGGGTGCTGGGTATGGAGGGCATCGAGCCGCTTCATGAGCGCCAGATCCTCCTCGGAGACCGCGGGCTTCCCCTGGTAATACACGCTTGAGCGGGGCAGCGCCAAGAGCTTGCACTGAGTGCTGACCGGCAACGCGGGATGCTGCGGTTCGACCCGTTCGATCCGCTCGGCACGGGTCATTTGCCGAGCACTCGCGACAAAAAATCCTTCTCGACTGTCAGCTGTCCGATCTTCGCGAGCAGCGCCTCGCGGTCCCCCGCGGGATCGACCCCTGGGGCGGCCTTGCCGAAAATGCTCGCCGCCTGGTCGATTAGCTGCCGGCGCCATTGGGTCACCTGGTTCGGGTGGACCTGATGTTTGGCCGCGATCTCGTGGATGGTCTTTTCCCCGGCCAGGGCCTCAAGGGCCACCTTGGCCTTGAACTGCGGGGCGTGATTACGACGGGTCTTACTCATAGGATTTCTGCTCCTTGTTGCGTTACTGTAAGGGCAGATATCCACCTAAGCTAGTGTCCAAGAATTGGGGTCCACTTCTGGTCGTAAGCGAATCCGCCATCATCAGCGCCGATGTTCGACTTCGCCCGCATTAGGAGCCGCCGGGGTGTTTTGTCATCGGTTGACGTTTCCTTGGCGCAGACCATAACGACGCGGGCCAGTGCCGCGAAGGCCAGCGATCCCGTGATGCGGTCGATAGGCTCGCGGCCTTGGGTGCCTTTCGTGAAGTGCGTAATTCCGAGAAGTGCACATTTAAGCGACGCCGCCAGATCGACCAACGGCTGCAAGCCTCTCCGTGTTTCGCTGTTTTTGTGAGAGTCGCCGGTAATCGCTGATACGATGGGGTCCACGATCAGAAGGCGGGCGGCCGGTAATTCTTGCAGGGCCGCTTGGAGCGCGAGCATATCGCTTGCTGGATCAAATGATCTGGCCTTCTCGTTTTCCGTTATACCGGCCACAAAATGGACGCGCCTCATGTCCGCGCCCATCGCCCGCAGTCGGGGTACGAGGGTGTCCGTGGGATCATCTTCGCCCGACCAGATCACAACGTCGCCAATGGGGGCCTTGTTCCCATCCGGCCAGCGTCCGCCGGTCGTGAGAGCTGCCGCCAGCGCGAGCGCAATTGTAGTCTTGCCCGTTCCTGCCTGGCCGCCCAGGATGTGCATCTTCCCCGCCGCGAGCCAGCCCGGCCAAAGCCAATTGATTGGCTCGGGTGTCAGGGTATCCCCGCGACTGAGGGCGACAACGGATTGTTTTGGCGCCCACTCGGGCGGAAGCGTCAGCTCGATGGTGCCGTTCATTGCGCCCCCTTCAGGACGTAGCGCGCCCCGGTCGATGTGTCGATGACCGATGCCGCACCGTCTCGAAGCAGGGCGAGGATCAGGCGTTCCACGCGCGCGCCATCTGTTTTCCCAGCCCGGACCAAAAGAACGGGGCCGTGGCCGCGTACCGCGCTCCAGTCGATCACCGCCGGGTCGCGGGTGGGATCGTCAGCGAGCGCTAAACGTGCCGGGCACTTTAATACCGCGTCCCATGCCTGGGGGCCGGTAAAAACAAAGAGGGTCACGGCCGCATTATCGCGACTCGTGCCCAAGGCTTGGCGGCGGGCAGTCGGGTCCGCGATGCGCGCCGCCACGGCCTTTGAGCATGGAGCGGCGCTCATGGCCGCCCCCGCATCCGCCAGAGCGTCCAGGCTATCCCCACGAGTGCGGCGCTGTCAGTCAGTGCGAGAGCAAGGGCGAGGGCTATCATGCGGCCCCCCGATCCGAAGTCGAGGTGCGGGTGTTGGCCTCAAGCCAGGCCAGAACATCTGACCCACGGTAAAGAGGCTGGCGGCCGACCTTCACGAAGGCGGGGCCGGTGCCCGCCCAGCGACTGCGCTCGAACCACGCGAGGCTCTTGCGGAGGACCGGCGCGAGCTCCGTCTGAGTGTATAGCGCGTCAGGGCGGATGGCGGACAAGTATTGCGTAGACATTTCGATACTGTTAGCGATCACGAAGAAGCGCATTAATTTGGACCAGATACGCGGAACGTCTATCGAGGACGCGGGCGCGTCGCTGTCACGGGGCTGGGGTGGAAGGCGGGGCAGGCCATTGATGCCTGCCCGCGCAAGGGAATGGGGCTGTTGTCGGGGCGGGAAGCTATCGGGAGCGGCTTGATATCCACGGCTGGTCGTTGTCGGGCCCGGGCAGCTCCGCGCGCAAGAGCTTGCGGCGGGCGTCGTGGTAACGCTGGAGATGAACGTAATAGCGGCTTTCGCAGATGAAGGACAGCTCCCGCATGACCTCGCAGAGGATGT
>DAIDMD010000136.1 GCA_027449165.1 Acidiferrobacter sp.
GCGCCATCGCGCACCGGCCGGTCGCGGGCCTGGGCCAGATCGTCGGCCAGCCGATAATAGGCAAGGCCCCGCGCCTGCCAGCGCCTGCCTGCGCCCTCCAGGCGGGCATGGATCGCCATGGCCCGATCGAGCCCGGTGTAGGCGATCGCGCCGGCGATCGCGAAGATGGCGATGGCCACCACCATCTCGAGCAGGGTCAATCCGCGGCTGCGTATCATGGCTCGCGGACGAAGCCCACGAGCCGCATCAGGACCTGCCGCCGTCGCATCCGGCGCACCGTTATCCGCACGCGCCGGATCTCCGGCAAGGCGGTACCGGCCACTTGCGTCACCACCCGGAACCGCCGGCCGTCCTCGCGGGCGCTCGTATGGCGCCGGCCCAGAGGCGGCCAACGAATGATCGTCGCCACGCGCGAGAGCCGGTTCTCGGCTACCCACAGCGCGAGCGTCCGGTCTCTCAGCGCCCCGGCGGTCGCGATCGCCCCCGCCAGGCTGCGCATCAGCGCCGCCAGCTCGACCGCCAGGATAACGAGCGCGACCAGCACCTCGAGCAAGGTAAAGCCCTCCCGCTCAACCGGCCGCGAGGCCCTGGATACGCCCGTCATCATCGCCCGACACCAGAAAGCGCCCGTGGCGCGTGACCACCTCGACGCGAAACGCCCGACTCAAGCCGCTTGGCCGAAAGACCACGGCGCGTCGTTTCCCGAGGCCCCTGAGGGCCGCACCCTTGGGCAGGCGCCGCGCCCGAAACAGCGCACCCTTCGCGCGCACAAAGCGTCCGTGACGATTCAGCGCCAAGAAACGATAACCGTGGGCCCGAAAATCCACGCGATACGGCCGCCCGGTCACGATCGCCTCAGTGCGCGCCGCCTTGAGAAGCGCCACGAGCCGCAGACCTTCGCCGCGCGCCGAGGCCCCGACGTCGCCGCCAAGACGCGGCGCGATCACGCCCAGCATGACGCCGATCAAGGCCAGGACGACCAGGAGCTCGAACAGCGTAAGGCCGCGGTCTAGAGCTGCCATGACCCGATGACACCCTTCATGCCCCGGCCCTTGCCGTGCGGCCCATAGCTAAAGACGTCCACGCGCCCGTGGAGCCCCGGATTCAAGTACTGGTAAGGCCGGCCCCAAGGGTCGACGGGCAGCCGCGGGAGATAGCCGCCGCCCCGCCCGCTCGGGGCGCCCGGGCCCGAGGCCGGCCTTCGGACCAAGGCCTTCAGGCCCTGCCGCTCGGTCGGGTAATGGCCATGGTCGAGACGGTAGAGCTTGAGCGCGCTCATGATCGCGCGGATGTCGCTCTGGGCCGCCACGATACGGGCCTGGTTCGGTCTATTCATGATCTTGGGCACGATCACCGCCGCCAGGATCCCTATGATCACCATGACGACCATGACCTCGATGAGTGTGAAACCGCGTGACCATCGGCTGCGGGACATGGGGCTCACCGGACGAGTTGGTTCATATCGAACACGGGCAACAGGATGGCGAGCACGATAAAGAGCACCATCCCTCCCGTGACCAGGATCAGCACCGGCTCGATAAGGGCCGTGAGCGCCGACACGAAGGCCTCGAGTTCGCGCGTCTGGGCCTCGGCGGCGCGCGCCAGCATCGCATCCAGCGACCCGCTGGCCTCGCCGCTGCCGATCATATGGATCACGAGCGGCGGGAACAGCTTGCTGCGCCCCAGGGAACGGCCGAGCGATCCGCCCTCGCGGACCCGCCGCCGGGCCTCCTCGACCGCCATTTGCATCGGCAGATTGGTCACGACCTGCAAGGCCGTGTCGAGCGCCATCAAAAGCGGGACCCCCGAGCTCGTGAGGATCCCGAGGGTGCTCGCAAGCCGCGCCGCATTGAGACCCCTTATGAGCCGCCCTAGAAGCGGTGCGCGCAACAGCAATCCCTGCCAGGCCGCGCGGCGCGCACGCCTGCGCAAGACCATCCGGCCCGCGGCCGGGACCGCGAGCAGGCCCGCGGGCCACAGAATGCCCCCCGCCCTCGCGGCCCGGCTGATCGCGATCAAGGCCCGCGTGGCCCACGGGAGCCGTGCGCCGCTCTCGACGAAGACCTGCGCGATCCGCGGCACGACATACACGAGCAGACCGCCGACGATCGCCATCGCGACGACCGCGACCAGCGCCGGGTAGAGAAAGGCCACCCAGACCTTCTGCGTCAGCGCCTGGCGCTGCTCCGTGTAATCGGCAAGCCGCTCCAGGACCACCGGGAGTTTTCCGGACTGCTCCCCGGCCTCCACGAGGTGCCGATAGAGCGGCGGAAACGATCCCGGGAAGTCCCCGAGGGCGTGCGCCAAGGACCGCCCTTCGCGCACCTGGGTACGCACGGCCGCCAGGATCTTGCGGGTGCGCGCCGACTCGTTTTGTTCGGTGAGGGCCTGAAGGCCTTCCTCGATCGGCAGACCGGCGCGCACCAAAGTCGCGAATTGGCGGGTGAGCAGGGCGAGTTCCCCGCCCTTGAGGCCGCCTTGCCAACGGAACGGGCGGCGCCCGACCCGCTCCTTTTGGATCGACGCGACCCGGATGGGCACGAGACCCTTTTCGCGCAGAAGGTCACGGACACGCCGCCCGGCATCGCCCTCCATGACCCCCTTCACGGCGCGCCCCGCGCCATCGACCGCCTCGTACTCGAATGCCGCCATGGTCAGCCCCCGGAGGCCCGCAAGACCTCTTCCATGCGGGTACGCCCCTGTGCCACAACCCGCAGGCCGTCTTGATAGAGCGTCCGCAACCCGCGCGCGGCCGCCACCTCGCGCAGCCGTGCCTCGGCCGCCCGGTCATGGATCAAGGCCTTCAGCTCCTCGCCGACGACGAGGAGCTCGTAGAGCCCCGTGCGCCCCCGAAACCCGGTCGAGCCGCACGCCGGGCAGGCCGTGCCCGCGGCCTGGGCGCGACCGCCGCAGGTCTCGCACACGGTTCGCACGAGGCGCTGCGCCAAAACCCCGATGAGGGTCGAAGCGACGAGAAACGGTTCGATGCCCATGTCGACGAGGCGGGTCACCGCGCCGACGGCGTCGTTGGTATGCAGGGTCGCGAGGACCAGGTGGCCCGTGAGGCTCGCCTGCACCGCGATCCGGGCGGTCTCGAGGTCGCGGATCTCGCCGATCATGATGATGTCCGGATCCTGCCTCAGGATCGCGCGCAGCGCTCGGGGAAAGCCCAGATCGGTCTTGGGATTGACCGGGATCTGGCCGACGCCGTCCAGTTCATACTCGACCGGGTCCTCCACGGTCATGATGTTCGACGCCCGGGTGTCGAACTCGCCCAGCGCGGAGTACAAGGTGGTGGTCTTGCCCGACCCGGTGGGCCCGGTCACGAGGAAGATCCCATGGGGTTGCCGGATCAGATCGCGCAGGACCGCGAGGGTATCGTCCGGCATCCCCAGGGCGCCCAGATTCAGGCGGCCGGCCTGCTTGTCCAAGAGCCGCATGACGACCCGTTCGCCGTGCGCGGTGGGGACCGTGGATACGCGCACGTCGATCGACCGGCCGGCGAGCCGCAGGGTGATGCGGCCATCCTGAGGCAGTCGCCGTTCGGCGATATCGAGACGCGACATGATCTTGATGCGCGATACCAGGATACCGTGCGCGGCCTTTTGCGGCTCGATGATGTCGCGCAGGAGCCCATCTACGCGAAATCGCACGAGAGACCGCGTCTCGAAGGCCTCGACATGGATGTCCGAGGCCTGCTCGCGCACGGCCTGGGTCAGCAGGGCATTGATGAGGCGCACGACCGGGGCATCCCCCTCGCTCTCGAGGAGGTCCTGGGTCTTCGGCAACTGTTGCGCAAGTTCGGCCAGGTCGAGCTTGTCGTCGAGATCGCCCATGATCTGCTGCGCCTGCGACATATCGCGCGCGTAGCCGGTATTGAGCGCCGCCTGGAACGCCTCTTCCCCGACCGCGGTCAGTCTAAGCGGCCTGCGCAACACCCGGCCAAGCTCGGCCAGGACCGGCCCGGACACCCGCGCCCTCTGCCAGATTTCCACCTCGTCGCCGACGAGACCCACGCTCATCACCCCGTAGCGCCTGGCGAAGTGGTAGGGCACCCTGGCGACCCATTCTTGGGCCAGGGGGCGCTTGGTCACATCAACCATGCGCAGCCCCCGCGGTCGCCGTCGTCCGGCGCGAGGCGGCCGCCCCGATTCCCACCCGGCGCCTCTTCCAGGACGGCAGGCGAGGCGCGCGATAATCGGGCAATACCACCGAGGGCGAAAACCGCACCGTGCCCTCTTCGGCCCGCATCGTCGCGTAGCGCGAGGCCGTGAACCCTTCCCCCTGCCCGCCATTGCGCACGATGACGGGCTTCAGAAACACCATGAGGTTGGTCTTCTTCCTGACGCGCTGACGATATCGGAACAGGTCTCCGATCCAGGGGATGTCGTCCAACAGCGGCACGCCCTGCCAATCGTTCTCCACATCGTCGCTTATGAGACCGCCCAGGACTATGGTCCTGCCGTTGGCCACGATCACGGTGGTCTTCAGCTCCCTCCTGTTCGTGATGAGGTCGATCGCGCCGGATAGGCTCGGCGCTATGCTCGACACGTCTTCATAGATCTGTAACTTGATGTCGTTGCCCGCCGTGATCTGCGGCTTGATCTTCAAGGTAAGGCCCACGTTCTTGCGCTCGACGGTCTGGAACGGATTGACCGCCGCCGTGCCGACCGCCCCCGCCGTGGAATAGCTCCCGGTTATGAACGGGACATTCTGCCCCACCATGATCTTCGCTTCGGTATTGTCCAGCGTCAGAAGATCCGGGGTCGAAAGCACGTCCACGCCCGAGACCGACTGCAAGGCACGCGCGAATGCCGAAAGCCCGACGGCCGTCTGGCCGTCCGCGAGCCTCACGGCGCCGCTTATGAAACCGAGCGCGAGCCCGGCCTCGCCGGCCAGGTTCGAAGGGGTCGCCGCCGTCGCGACGATGCCGGAACCAGTCAGCGGGAAGTTCGTCACGCCCCCCACCGCCCCGCCGCCGGCGCCCGCCGCGCCCGCCCACTGCACGCCGAGTTCGGCCTCGTCGTCTACCGTCACCTCGGCGATCAGCGCCTTCACGAACACCTGTGCCCGCCTAATGTCGAGCTTCGCGATCACGGCGCGCAGGCCATCGTAGACTGCGTTCGGCGCGTCGATGATGAGCGCATTGATGGAAGGATCGGCCTGAACAAGGGATGCGTCGACCGTGTGCGCCGCATCCCCGCGCCCGCCCGGAGGCATACCGGCCAGGGCGATCGGGACGACCGGCGCCATCGCGCCCGCCCTCGCGTCCCGCGCCTCGCCCCGCAGGAGACCGCGCAGGATCTTTGCGACCGTGCCCGCGCGCGCATTGCGCAGATATACGACGTGCGCAGTCCCGCCGCTCGCCTCCCGCGCGTCGAGCCTGTGCACGAGCCCCTCTATAAACCGCAGCCTGGTCCTGCTACCGGCGCGCACCAGGAGGCTATTCGTCCGCGTATCGGGCACGATGGTGACGGGACTGTAGGCCCCGGCCGGGATCCCGGACGCGCTGGGCCACTGGGCCTCCCCCAGACGGACCAGAAGGTGGGCGATGTCGACCGCCGACGCGTAATGGATCGGCACGATCGCGATCGGCGCGCGGATCTCCGCCTCGATGCCGTCGACGATACGCAGAAGCCTGCGGACATTGTCGGCATCGTCGGTGACGATCAGGGTATTGGTCGGCGCATACACGGAGACGATCCCGGCGCTCGACATCAAGGGCCGCAGAAGCGGTGCAATCTGCGCCGCCTGGCCGGCCGCGACCGGGATGACCCGCGTGACCCACCGGTCCCCGCCCCGCGGCCAGCGGCGGCCCACGGGCGCGGCTTGGCGCGCATTGGCCTGCGGGAGCACCTTGACCACGCCGCCGGGGCCCGCGACCGCCGCAAACCCCTGGGCCTTCAGAGCGCTCAGAAAGATCTGGTAGGCGGCCCCCAGGGACACCGGAGAGGCCGACACGATCGTGACCTTTCCGTGTACGCGCGGATCGATCAGGAAATTCTTGCCCGTGATATCGGCGACTGTGCGGATCACGGCGCGGATATTCGCGTTGTCGAAATTCAACAGCATCTCACCCGGCGGGATCTTGCGCGCCGCCCCGGCCCGGACCGGCCGGCGGACGGCCACGGCCGGCGCGTGCGCGCCGATCGCGGGATGACCCGCGAGCGCCGCCGCCCGCACGCCGGTCGCCCAGGCGGGATCCCGCAAAAGCGCTAGGCCAAGCGCTAGAGCGAGCCCGACGTATAACCGGCTGTGCGCCCGCCTATCCATCGCGCCCGGTCCTTCGGAATCCTATCGGCCGCACAGACGCGCTCATGGACCTCGGACCCCGTAACGGAAGACCTCCGTGCGCCCATGGCGCCGCACATCCACGGTGACGGCGCCGTTCCTGGCACCGCCCATGTAGGCACGCACCACCGAATCCAGGGAATTGACCGGGTACCCGTCGACTCGTTCGATGACGTCCCCTTGGCGCAGGCCGAGATCCGCAAAAACCGGCCCCGGCACGCCCCTGACGAGCACACCCCCTTGCGGATCCGAAACCAGCCACGACCCCAGGCTCGCGCTCGAGATGCCGCCCAAGCCGGCGGCCACCGATGGCCCTGCGGAAATGGCTATCGGGTGGCGTACACGTCGGCTGCCAAAAACGCCCGGGGGGCGCCGGGGACCGGACCCGCCCGGAAGCGCCGACGGCGGCGATGGCGCAGCCTTCGGGGGGTACAACAAGAGACCCTCGAGCCGCCCGTCTTGTCTCAATATCGCGCGCCCGAAAGTGACCGCCTCCAGCACCACGCCCGCGGACACGGTCGCCCCGACCTGATAAGGACGCACACCCTGGCCGGGCCTGCCGATCAAGGCCACGCCCGGACGACCCGTCACCAGGCCCGACACAATCAACGGGAGGCGGCTTACCGGGATTGCTGCCGGCCCCTCGGTCGCCGGCCGACCGAACAGATGGGCGTTCAGCAAGACCGCAAGGGACGGCCGCGGCGGCCGCGGCGTCGCGCTACGCATCGGCCCCGAGCGCGCCGCCGGCCAAAGCGCACCCCTTGTCCAGTGCGCCAGCAGCGCCGCCAAGCCCACGACGGCGACCGTGTTGATGAGACGCGCCGCGGCCGGCGCCGCGACGGCGCCCAGAAGCCGCCCGCCGAGCGCCCGCCAGGGCACCCCACCCTGCTCCCATTGATCCATTTGCATAGGCGCATTGTAGACGTCCGCCAAGCGCGGCCCCATCCGGATTTTCGAGGTATCCCGCCTGTCTTAGCCCGGCCGACGCCCGCCCGGCGGGCTCCTCTTTGCGCCGGCAGGGTCTTCGATGTCCGAATGGATGTAAGGCGTCGCGTCAAAACAAGCTCACTACATTTATGGGCCGTGTTTTCGTGGGCCCATGCGGAATCAGCCGATCGTGCGGCAGATTGCGGCGAAGTACCGTCACTGTCGGAGTTGATGGGCGAGCGTATGCGCCGGCAGTGGGCGGCCTGGAAGCGCAGGCCTACGGATGAGGTGGATTACAGGCGGCCCCTGCGGCGACAGCCATATCAGCGAACGCGATCCGCAAAGGGCTGGGCGAGTTGGTGGCGCACGGGGGGTCCGATGCCGGCACTGCGCGGGACCTGCAAGAGCACGGGCAATCTGGCCGAGGCGTTAACCCGGCAAGGGCATCCGGTAGGCCCGCGCACCATGGGACGGTTGTTGAGCGCCGACGGCTATCGTTTACAGGGCAATCGCAAGACCTAAAAAGAGGCCTCGCATCCCGATCGCAAGGCGCAGTCTGCGCACATCAATGCGATGGTTCAGCGATTTCACGCCCGGGGCAGCCGGCGTGAGATACCAAGAAGAAGGGCGGATTGGGGAATTCAAGAACGGCGGGCGCGAATGGCGACCGAAAGGGGAGTTCGCAGAGGCGAAGGTGCACGATTTTCGCGACCGGACTTTGGCGAAGCGACCCCGTATGGGGTCTGCGACTTGAGCGAGGTTAAGGGCTGGGCGAGCATGGACACCGATCACGATGCCGCGCCCTTTGCCATCGAGGCCGTACGCCGCTGGCGGAAGAATATGGGAGCCAAGCGCTATCGCGATGCCGCGAATCGTCGATCATCGCCGACGGGGGGCAACAATGGCAGTCGCTGCCGTCTCCGGAAACTGGCCCTGCTGGAGTTGGCGACACAACTGCCGATGCCAAGCCGAGGTTGAAACCCGCGAAATTCCACGGCCACTGCAGCCACGCGTTCTTGCCTGCACGGAATACTACCTAATCCGCTTATGACGCGACGCCTAAAGCGAACCGGCCTGTGGCCGGTTCAGGAGGCGCTCACAGCCAGGCGCGCGCCGCGAGCGCCCGCCTGGCCTCGGCCGACAGTTCGCCTTTGAGCCTTATCAAACGCGCCGATATCTCCGGCGCTACGCGCTGCAGGTCCTGGCCCAGCGCCTGTGGCCTATGCGGGCGGGCGAGGCTGTACCCGGCTGCCAACCTTCGAAGACCATGGAAGGCCACGGCCCGGTACGGCCGGCGCCCGAGCCATGCGTTTGACCAAAGGGCCGGCGGGGCAGTGTCGGCCGTAAGAACGACGCGGTTGGCGCCAACACCCTGGGCGGCCACGACCGGGCCGTTGTTCCAAAGACTGGCGACCATGGTCGCGCCGATCAGTCCCGCGGCCGCGAACGCCCCGATCGTCCAGGATACGCCATGACGAGAAGACCACAGAAGGTTGCTTTCCGGAAGCGCGCGCCCCCCGAGGCGTCGCGAAAACCGTTTCGTTGTTTTCATGTCTCTCTCCTTACGCGCAGCGTGCCGAGTCATCCTCGGCACTCTTGAGCCCGCTTCGGCCGGACTAGCGGTAGGACAACGAGCCTGGCCGCCGAAAAAAGCGGGGCTCTATTATGACAGACGGGCGACCCGCGGACAATGAGCGGCGACGCCGCGCTTGCGATTCCGCTGTGGTTGCGCCCGATCGCGAGGGCCGGCGCCGGGATAATGACGGGTGCCACGGCCTCTTGCCGCGACATATACCGCGGGGATTTCGCGCTGCAGACCCGCATGATGCGTGAAACGCGGAAGCGAGCGCGATAACAGGCGCAGGCGGCGCTGCCTGCGCGCGCACCCCTCAAGTCACCAAGCGGTTCTTTCCTTCGAGTTTGGCTTCATACATCCTTTGGTCAGCCAATCTCACAAGATCTGCCGCATCGCTTGCGAGGTCGCGCGGGAGAGAGGCGACGCCCACGCGGAACGTCAATGGCGCGCCGTCGGACCGCCGCAGCCCCGCGCTGGACAGGGTCTCGCAGAGCCGTCGTTTGATCTCGTTTTCCCGGGCATACGGAAAAACGAGCAGGAATTCGTCCCCACCCCACCGAATCGCCGCATCCCCCTCGCGCAGCCCCCGTCGCAGCACCTGGCCGGCCGCCGATAAAAGCGCATCGCCTGCCTCGTGACCGGCCCGGTCGTTGATGGCCTTGAAGTCATCGATATCGAGGAAGGCGATCGTCAGCGGATAATCGTGCCGCTGCGATAGCGTGAACTGGAGGCGCAGCAGCTCCTCGCCGCTGCTTCTGCTGGTCAATCCGGTCATGGGGTCGATGGCCGCCCGGCCGGCCAGCGCATACAGCATATGCAGCTGGCTGCCCGCGGCCATCAGACTCACCGCCGCCAGCACCACCAGCAGCCAGATGCTGGCCACTGCAGCATTGGGCATCAGTGGGTGCCCCGCCATTGCTCGAAGGGCGCGCAGGATCAGTAGCGCGGCCAGCACGGGAAGCGCGAGGCTCACGCTTTCTGCAACCGTAAGCGGGAAGATGCTGATACCGGCGATGAAGAGCAGCGGGGACAGGGCATAGACGTCGGCGAGCCCCGCGCTGTGCGATCCCAAATGCGCGCGGGCGATAATCATCTCCGCAGCCAGGTAAAACGCCACCGGAATGATAAAAAGCCCCAGCATGGCCTTGAAGCCATTTCCCGGCGTCGGCGAGGCGCGGCACGCCCAGGCAAGCACCGCGAAGGCCGATGCCGCGCCGATCCGCGCCCATGCCAGCTGCCGCCACAGGGCCGGCGGAAACAGCCAGGCGTCGACCGGGATCCAGAGCACCGTCAGCACGGCGAACAACATCGCCACCACTCTGACCCTCGCCAGGATCAGCCGGGCCCTCTGGCGCGAAAGCACCGCCGGATGCCGCAGCGGATGGACCAGTTCCCGCAACCCGTCCCGGGTCCACGAAACGCTCCCTTGCTCCCTCGCCTTTCGCCACAGCGCATCGGCTCGCGCGGCCATCCTTCCCCAAGAGTCCATAGTGTTCGATCCGTTCAGGTTAGACCGCCGCCCCGGCTTCGCCCAGCCGGTGACGCAATGCCGGCGCCGCCCGGGCGGATGGTCGCGGGACCCCGACGCGGGCCACCAGCCGGCTCGCCGCCTCCCTCGCCCTTGCCGTCGCACACTTTTATGGATTTGCCAATATCCAATATGCATGAGCGCGGACGCCCAGCGGCCCGCTTCGCGCCCATTAGCAAAAAGATCACGCGGCTTGCAGCCGGGCCGCGGGCTTGCGTGCGCTGCTCCGGCCACGGACCCCGAACATGCCCCGGGTCCGCGGCACGGGCGCCCGGCGTGCCGGTCAATGAGCGGCGGGTGCCGTCGCGAGCGGTCCGACGATGCGGCGCATATCCTCTCCGCTGATCACCTCGCGCGCCTCGAGCTCCGCGGCAAGCCGATCCAGGGCGACACGATTGCCCTCGAGCACGGCCCGGGCGCGCCGGTGCCCGTCCTCGACCAGGGCCTTCACCGCAGCGTCGATCTGCTGGGCCGTCTGCTCGCTGTAGTTCGCCTCCTCGGTGTAATCGCCGCCAAGGTACAGCGACTGCTGCCTACGCCCCCATGCCAGCGGCCCGAGGCTTTCGCTCATGCCAAGCCGCGTGACCATGTCCCGCGCAATCTCGGTGGCCCGCTCCAGATCATTGGCCGCGCCGCTCGAGGTGTCGCCAAAGACGAGCTCCTCCGCGGAACGGCCGCCCATGAGCGTGGCGATCTGATCCCGGAGCTCGTTTTCCGTCGCGAGGAATTTTTCCGTCACGGGCAGCTGCATGGTGTAGCCCAGCGCCGCGACCCCGCGGGGGATGATGGATATCTTGTGGATGGGCTCCCCGGTGGGCATGCTCGCGGCGGTAAGCGCATGCCCCGACTCGTGGAAGGCGACGCGGCGCTTCTCGTCGGCATTGAGGACGCGGTGCTTCTTTTCGGGGCCCGCCATGACCCGGTCGATGGCCGCCTCGAAATCGGCCATCGTGACCGCGTCGTGATTGTGGCGTATGGCGAGGATGGCGGCCTCGTTCGTGATGTTGGCGAGGTCGGCCCCGACGAATCCCGGGGTCCTCTGCGCGACGACGCCCAGGTCGACGTCCTTCCCCATGGTGATCTTGCGCGCATGCAACTGCAGGATCTTTGTGCGCGCCGCCAAATCCGGCTTGTCGACCACGATCTGGCGGTCGAACCTTCCGGCGCGCAGCAGCGCCTTGTCGAGGACTTCCGGCCGGTTCGTGGCGGCCATCACAACGACGCCCGTCGACGGATCGAATCCATCCATCTCGGTAAGGAGCTGGTTGAGCGTCTGCTCGCGCTCGTCGTGCCCCCCGAATACCACGGGACCGCCGCGCGCCCGACCGATGGCGTCGAGCTCGTCGACGAATATGATGCAGGGCGCCTTCTCGCGGGCCTGATGAAAGAGGTCGCGGACCCGGGCGGCACCGACGCCCACGAACATCTCGATGAATTCGGCCCCGCTGATGTTGAAAAACGGGACGCCCGCTTCCCCGGCCACGGCACGGGCGAGCAGGGTCTT
>DAIDMD010000137.1 GCA_027449165.1 Acidiferrobacter sp.
CCGCTCATTTTCCGTTTCCTCGAGCAGCCCTGCGTCGCGAGGATGGTGTTCCTGTTGCAAAAGGAGGTCGTCGACCGCCTGGCGGCGCCCCCCGGGGGGCGCGATTACGGGCGTTTGTCGGTGATGGTCCAGGCGCGCTGCGAGGTCGTGCCGCTCTTTACCGTCCCGGCGCAGGCCTTCACCCCACCGCCTGCGGTCGAGTCGCGCCTGGTGGCGTTGCGTCCGGTGTCCTCGCAGGTCCCGGCGCCCGACGCAGCGCTATTCGCGGCCCTTGTCGCCCAGGCCTTCTCGCAGCGGCGCAAGATGCTGCGCCAGTCGTTGCGGGGGTATTTCGAAGGCGATGATTGGCGGACGCTCGGGATCGATCCCACGCGCCGCGCCGAAACCCTGACGGTCGCCGAGTTCGCGGCGATGGCCGCCTATGCGCGGGCTCAGCCGCCCTCGCCGCCGTAGAAGCGCTCGCCGAAGCGGATCTTGCCGTAGCCCCGCCCGCGCCGCGCGCGGTTCGTGTCGCGCAGGGAATACACGCACCCGCAGTACTCCTGCTGGTAGAAGCGCTGCTCCTTCGCGATCTCGATCATTCGCTGGCTCCCGCCGCCCTTGCGCCAATTGAAGGTCCAATAGAGCAAGCCGGGGTAGCGCCGCGCCGCGCGCTCTCCGCAGGCGTTGATCTGATTCATATCCTTCCACCGCGAGATCCCAAGCGAGCTCGTAAAGACCTCGAAACCGTGCTCCATGGCGTAAAGCGCCGAGCGCTCGAAGCGCATATCGAAGCACACGGTGCAGCGCGCGCCGCGCTCGGGCTCGTTTTCCAGGCCCGCCACGCGGGCAAACCAGTTGTCCTTGTCGTAATCGAGATCCACGAACGGTATGCCGAGCCGCTCGGCGAAGCGTTTGTTCTCCGTCTTGCGCAGCTCGTATTCCTTCAGGGGATGGATGTTGGGGTTATAGAACAGCACCTCGAGGCCGATCTCCGATCGCTGCATCTCCTGCATGACGTCGGCGGCGCAGGGCGCGCAGCACGAGTGCAGGAGTACGCGGCGACAGCCGGCGGGCGGCGTAAGGGGCGGGCGTTCGTCGGGCATGGGTCATTGTACCGCGTGCGCGGCCCTTGGGCAGACCCCCTCCGCCCGTTCGAGGGCATCGGTGGTCTCGGTGATCCAGGCCTCGGCCCGGGCATTCAGGGTCGCGGCGTCGAGGCCCTCCCCCGAGATGGGCTTGCCGATCACCACGCGCACCACGCCCGGCTCCTTGAGGAACGCCCGGCGTCCCCAGAAACAGCCGGCGTTGTGGGCCACCGGGACCACTGGGCAGCCGGCCGCAAGCGCCAGCCGGGCGCCCCCGAGCTTGAATCGCCCGTGGCGCCCGGCCGGCATCAGCGTCCCTTCCGGGAAGATGATGATGTAGCGTCCATCGGCCAGGCGTTTGCGCCCCCCCTGGATCACCTGGTCTATCGCCTTGCGCTGTTTCTCGCGCGCGATCGCGATGGGTTGGCTCAAGGCCATTCCCCAGCCGAGCAGGGGGATCCACAGGAGCTCTCTCTTGAGGACCCAGACGTGGGGCGGAAAGATCCACTGAAACGCCAGGGTCTCCCAGGTGGATTGGTGTTTGGCGAGGATGACGCAGGGCGTGGCGGGGATGTTCTCCCGGCCGTGGACCTCGTAGGACAGCCCGCATGTGACCTTGATCCACCACACGTTGAACCGCCCCCACTGGCTGATGACGCGGTAGCGGGGTATGGGCCGCAACCAGAAGAGCGCCAGCACGACCGGGGCCCAGACGGCGATCGATAGGACGAACCCCGCCTGGAAGGCCACCGCGCCAAACCATTTCCTCACGGCGCGCCGCCCCCGCCTTGGGATAGCAGCGCATCGGCGAAGGCGGCGAGGTCGTCATAGATCGGCACTCCGGCGAGCCCCTCGCCCGCGGCGACCGTCCGCGCGCCCTTTCCGGTCCGCACCAGCACCGGGAGGGCCTGCGCGGCGCGGGCCGCCTCGATGTCCCGGAGCGCATCCCCGACCGCGTAGGTGCCGCTCAGGCTCGTCTTGAAGCGCGCCGCGATGTCATGAAAGAGGCCGGGCAGGGGTTTGCGGCAGCTGCAGCCGTCGCGCGGCCCGTGCGGGCAGAAGAAGATCGCCTCGATCTCCCCGCCCCGATGATGGATCTCGTCGAGCATGCGATTGTGGATCCGGGCCAGCATATCGACGTTGAAGAGACCCCGGGCGATCCCCGACTGGTTGGTCGCCACGATCACCTGGATGCCGGCGTGCGTGAGCCGCGCGATCGCCTCCAGGCTCCCCGGTATGGGGCGCCATTCGTCCGGCGTCTTGATGTAGTCGTCGGAGTCCTCGTTGATGACGCCGTCGCGGTCCAGGATCACGAGGCGCATCACGAGTCCCGGAATTCCGATACCCGGATGCGTCCACCGACCATCCGCGACGACCTCTTCATGAGGGCGTCCATCTTGTCCCAGAAGGCACGGTCCAGGGGAAAGTCCGCCGAGATCGCCGTGCCGATCAACAGGATGAGCAGATCGGCGCACTCCTCGGCCAGCGCCTCCCGGTCCTTGCCCTTGGTGACGCAGGCCGAGATCTCGCCCAGTTCCTCGGCCATCAAGGCCACCCGGTAGGCGAGTTCCTCGCCTCCATGGCTTTTCAGGTCGTGCTTGTCGTGGAAACGCTGTACGGCGTCGCGCATGGCGCTGAAGGAGTCGTGGTTCACATCGTTCATCGCGGGTCCCCCGTTATCTTGAGGCACGACAGGTCGCCGACCGCCTCTAACAAGACCGCCAGCCGCGAGAGCAGGCGCAGACGGCCCTTGCGCGTGGCGGCGTCATCGCTCATGACGAGCACGTCCTCGAAGAAGGCGTCGACCGCGGGCCGCAGTTCCCCCAGCGACTCCAGGGCCCTTTCATAATCGCCGGCGCGGATCCTCTCGCCGGCCGCGGCCTCGCACCGCCCGATCTCCCGCGCCAGCCGCCGATCGGCCTCCTCGGTGCTCGCCCACGGTTCGCCGCCGTCCAGGGGCTCGCGATTTTGCCTTAGGATATTGCGGATGCGCTTGTGCGCGCCCACCAAGGCCGGCGCCGCCGGGCCCCGGGCAAAGGCATGGAGGGCGCGCGCGCGGCGGATGGTGTCGTACGCCCGGTCCAAACCGTTGGCCAGCGCTGCGGCTACGATGTCCTGCGGCAGATCGTTCTCCAGGATATTGCGCAGGCGCTCGGTCAGAAACTGCCGGATCTCGCGCGTGGTGTCGGGGGCCAGGAGCCCCTCGGGATATTGCGCGCGCGCGGCGTCGACAAGCGGCGCGATCTCGAGATCGCGGCCGTGGCGCTCCCCCAGGGCCTCCAGGAGGCGCAGGACGCCGATGGCGGCGCGCCGCAGCGCGAACGGGTCTTTATCCCCGGTCGGGGCAAGCCCGATCCCGAAGATGCCGACCAGCGTGTCGAGCTTATCGGCGAGCGCCAGCGCGAGACCGAGGGCGCCGTCCGGCAGCGCATCGCCCGCGAAGCGCGGACGGTAATGCCCGGCGATGGCCGCGGCGACCGCCTCGTCCTCGCCGTCGCATCGCGCGTAATGCCCGCCCATGACGCCCTGGAGTTCGGGAAACTCGCCGACCATGCCGGTCAGGAGATCGGCCTTGCACAGCGCCCCGGCGCGCGCGGCCTGCCGGCCGTCCAGGACAAGCCACTCGGCCATCACGCAAGCCAGCCTCTCCAGGCGCGCGGCCTTGTCGGCGAGGCTGCCCAGGCGTTGCTCGAAGGACACCTGCGAGAGCGCCTGGGCATAGGCCGTAAGCGGCTTTTTGCGGTCGGTGTCCCAGAAAAACCGGGCGTCGGCGAAGCGCGCGGCGAGCACCCGCTCGTTGCCCTTGCGTATCGCGCCGTCGTCTGCCGGGGCGATGTTGGCGATCGCGATGAAGCGCGGCAAAAGCCGGCCGTCCTGCTCCAGGGGGAAATATTTCTGATGGCCTTGCATGGCCGCGATCAGCGCCTCGCGCGGCACATCGAGGAAGTCCTCGTCGAACGATCCCAGCACCGCATGCGGCCATTCCACGAGCGCGGTCACGAGATCGAGAAGTTCGGGTTCCACGATGGGCCGAGCGGCGATCGACGCCGCCAGTCGTTCGACCTGTCCCCGGATCCGGTCCCGCCGTTCGGCGAAGTCCGGTACGACCCGGCCATCGGCCTCGAGGACCGCCTCGTAGGCGCCCGCGGCCGGGATGGCCACGGTGTGCGGGGCGTGGAAGCGATGGCCGCGCGACCGCCGGGTGCTTATGAGGCCGAGCGCCGGGACGCGCAGGGCCCGGGCGCCGTGCAGGGCGACGATCCAGTGCACGGGCCGCACGAACTCGCGTTCCCCAGCGCCCCAGCGCATGCGCCGGCGCGCGGGCAGGCGTTGCAGGACGCCCTCGAGGGTATCCGCCAGGACCTCGGCCAGGCCGCGCCCGGGGCGCCGTTCGCGGTAGCCCAGGAATTCCCCGCGGTCGGTGGTGATTCGCTCCAGGGCCTCGACCTCGACGCCCAGGGAGCGCGCAAATCCGAGTGCGGCGCCGGTCGGCGAGCCGTCTTTCGCGAACGCCGCGGCGAGCGCGGGCCCCCGACGCACGATCGTCTCCGCGCCCTGACGGGAGGCGACGCCCGTGATCCGGGCGGCAATCCGCCGGGGCGCCGCGAAACTCTGCGCCGCGGCGCCGTCGGCCAACAGGCGGTTGTCGGCGAGCGCGGCGCGCAGGCCCTGGGCCAGCGCCGTTCCGAGCGCGAGGAGCTCCCCGGGGGGGAGCTCCTCGGTGCCGATCTCGAGCAGCAAGTCGTCCCACTTAGTCATCGGTCCGTCGCATCCGGGGGAAACCCATCGTCTCGCGTTTCCGGTAATAGGTCTCGGCCACGCCGCGCGCGAGCGCCCGCACCCGGCCTATGGTGCGGGCGCGTTCCGTGACGCTCTGCGCGTGACGGGCGTCGAGCAGATTGAAGGTGTGCGAAGCGTGCAGGACGTGGTCGTAGGCCGCAAGCGGCAGATCGGCTTCGATCAGCCGCCGGCACTCGTCCTCGAAGGCCTGAAAGCGTGCCTGGAGGGCCTCGACCGAGGCCTCCTCGAAGTTGAAGCGCGACTGCTCGACCTCGTTCTGATGGTAGAGGTCCCCGTACCGGACATCCGCGTTCCACGCCAGGTCATAAACGTTGTCGCGGCCCTGCAGATACATGGCGAGTCGCTCCAGGCCATAGGTGATCTCGCCCGTCACCGGCCGGCATTCGAGGCCGCCGACCTGCTGGAAGTAGGTAAACTGGCTTACCTCCATCCCGTTGAGCCAGACCTCCCAGCCGAGTCCCCAGGCCCCGAGGGTCGGCGACTCCCAGTTGTCCTCGACGAAGCGCACGTCGTTTGCCAGCAGATCGATCCCGAGCGCCTGAAGGGATTTGAGGTACAGGTCTTGAATGTCCGGGGGTGACGGTTTGAGCACGACCTGAAACTGGAAATACCGCTGCAGGCGGTTGGGGTTCTCGCCGTAGCGGCCGTCGGTCGGGCGCCGTGACGGCTGTACGTAGGCGGCCCGCAGCGGTTCCGGCCCCAGGCTTCCGAGAAAGGTCGCGGGATGGAAGGTGCCGGCGCCCACCTCGACGTCGTAGGCCTGCTCGATCACGCAGCCCTGTCTCGCCCAGTAGCGCTGCAGGGCAAAAATGAGTTCCTGGAATGTCACGTCGTGGTCCTTAAAGACGGGATACGCGGACCGCCCCCGGTCGCGGCGCCGGTTGTCGCGCCACTATAATGCGTAAGCGGCGCTTTGGGCAAACGCCCGACAGTTGGACGGCTGGCCCCGAAAGGCCCGGTCCCGGGGCCCGGGACGTGGCCGGCCGCCCGCAACAGCCGCAGGATCTTGGCGGTCCGGCGGCGGAAATACCAACTGCGCGTGGCCGGGTTCGCGCCCAAAGGGTCCGGCAGCGTCGCGGCAAGCTCCGCCGCCTGCTGGACGGTGAGGCGCGCGGCGCTCGTCTGGAAGTAATAGTGGGCGGCGGCTTCGGCCCCATAGATCCCCCGGCCGAATTGGGCATCGTTCAGGTAGATCTCGAGGATGCGGTCCTTGGACAGGACGTGTGTGAGCGCGACCGTCAGCAGGGCCTCGTTGGCCTTGCGGAAGAACGTCCGCGACGGGTTGAGGAACAGGTTCTTCGCGGTCTGCTGGGTGATCGTGCTGGCCCCATAGACGATGCGCCCGGCATGCCAGTCGTAGCGAGCCGCCCACAGGATGGCGCCGGCGTCGAATCCATCATTGGTATAAAAGGTCGCGTCCTCCCCCAGGACCGCGGCCTCGCGCAAGGCCGGGGCCATGTCCGAGAGCGGGACCGGCCGCCAGCGCAGCGGCGGCCCCCCGTGGCGCGCCCGCTGCGCCAGGTAGGCGGCCATGAATCGGGATCTCGGGATCGGGCCTTGCGCCAGATGAGGGACCGCGAACCAGCGGGCGGCCAGGACGGCGATGTCCAGGACCGCGGCCGCCAATGCCAGGCCGGCTAGCAGGCGCAGTAGGCGCGTTAGGCGCATAAATCTCCTTGGAGTGCGGGACGGGTGGCCACCGCGATATACTGTCGGCCCGCGCGAGGGGCTCGCGGCGGGGGCAACAGCATAATAGGTGGAGAGGCCGCCGCCAAGGACATATGGATCATCGCAAACACAAGGCGGTCGTGCTGCTCTCGGGCGGCCTCGATTCGCTGCTCGCCGCGCGGCTGATGCTCGATCAGGGCATCCATGTCGAAGGGATCAATTTCTTTACGGGTTTTTGCGTCGAGGGCCACACGCACGCCGTGCGCCGCGACCGCCAGGACCGTCAGGTGCGCAACAGCGCCCTTCGGAGCGCCGAGCAGCTGGGGATCCGACTGCATATCATCGAGGTGATCGACGCCTACAAGGACGTGGTCCTGAATCCCCGGCACGGCTACGGCGCGCACCTGAACCCCTGCCTCGATTGCAAGGCCTTCATGGTTGGCCGCGCCCGGTCGTGGATGGAAGAGCATGGGTTTGATTTCATCGTCACCGGCGAGGTCCTGGGCCAACGGCCGATGTCGCAGCGGCGCGACACCTTTCCGGTGGTGGCACGCGAATCGGGGGCCTGGGACCGGCTGCTGCGGCCATTGTCCGCCAAGCTGCTGGCGCCCACTCTCCCGGAGCGCGAGGGCTGGGTGGATCGCGGGCGCCTGCTCGGCTTGAGCGGCCGCAACCGCAAACCCCAGATCGCGCTGGCGGGGGCCTACGGCTACGAGTATGCTCAGCCGGCCGGCGGGTGCTGCTTTCTCACCGACGCCAACTACACCCGCAAGCTGCGCGACCTGTGGGCGAGCCGCGGCGAACGGCGCTACGACTTCGACGACATCATGCTCCTGAAGATCGGCCGGCACCTGCGGCCGCACCCGTCCTTCAAGCTCATCATCGGCCGGGAGGAGGGCGAAAACCGGTTCCTGGAGGGGTATCGCAACCGCTTCGTGCATCTCTGCGCCGCCGAATACAATGGGCCCCTGGCGCTGCTCCAGGGCGATGCCGACGATGCCGGACTCGATCTGGCCTGCGCGATCACCGCGCGCTTCGGCCAGGGGCGATCGGCGGCGTCCGTGCGGGTGGCGGTGGGGCGGCCCGACGGGTCGCGTCACGAACGTGTGGTGGCGCCGCTTCCCGCGAATGCGTTGGCGGCGGACTGGTACCTTTAAACCATGGATCTCGATGCCCGCTACCTCCTGTGCCCCATGCCGGTCATACGCGTGAGCGATGCCATGGCCCGGCTCGCGCCCGGCGACACCCTGACGGTGCGCTGCACCGACCCTGGCGCCTTGCGCGACATACCGGCCTGGTGCCGTCTGGAGGGGCATGAGATCGTGGCGGCGCGGACCGAACCGTCGGGGGACATCGTAATCATCATAAGGGCCGGAGGATGACTGCCGTGGAGCGTGCATCCCGGGTCCCCGACGAGGGCGGCACCGAGCGTCAAAAGGTCGTGCTGCGGGGGCTTTTCGTCAATGTGGCGCTGGCCGCGGCCCAGCTCGCCGCAGGTGTGTTCGGCGGGTCGGCGGCGCTGGTCGCCGACGGCTTCCATACCCTGTCGGATCTCCTGAGCGATACCCTCGTGCTGTTGGCCGCGCGCTTCGGGGCGCGTGTCGCCGACGAGGACCACCCCTATGGCCATGCCCGCATCGAGACCGCCGGCACCTTCGGGCTGAGTCTGGTCCTGGTCGGTACCGGGGTGGGGATCGCGCTGCACGCCGCCGATGCCCTTAGTACGCCCGCGCGGCTCGCGCATCCCGACTTGGTGGCGCTCGCCACGGCGCTCGGCGCCATCGCCGTGAAGGAGGGGCTGTTCCGCTACATGCGCCGGGCCGGGCTCCGGCTGGAATCCGACCTCCTTCATGCGAACGCCTGGCACTACCGGACCGATGTCTTCTCCTCGGCGGTCGTCGCAGTCGGCATCATGGGGAGCATGGCCGGGATCAGCGACCTCGATGCGGTCGCGGCCATCGGCGTCGCGATCCTCATCGTGCGCATGGGCGCCATGCTCGGCTGGCAGGCCCTGCGCGAGCTCGTCGATACCGGGCTCGAGGCCGAGAAGCTCGAGCGGATCCGCCGGGTGATCCTGTCGATCGACGGCGTCCGGACCCTGCACCTGCTGCGTACGCGCCGGGCCGGGGGGCTTGCCTTCGTCGACGTCCACATCCTCGTGGACGGGGCGATCAGCGTGTCCGAGGGCCACCAGATCAGCGAGATGGTCCGCGTCGCGCTCATGCGCCACGTGGGCAATATCGCCGATGTCGTCGTGCATATCGACTCCGAGGACGACGAACACGCCGCGATCAACGCACGATTGCCGTTGCGCGCGGAAGTCTTGAAGCGGCTTGAACATTATTTCGCGGACATCGAGGCGGTCCACGCCATAGAGTCCATCATGCTGCACTACCTGGGCGGCAAGATCGTCGTGGAGTTGCGGCTGCCGCTCGACGCGGCCCCGACCCTGGCAGCCGCCCGGGCCCTGCAGGCGCGATTCACCGATGCCGCCGCCCGCGATCCGCAAATCGCCTCCGTGGAGATCTATTTCCATTGAGCGCACCATTTCGGGGCGTTACATCGGGGAATGCCCCATTATGGTGCGTTAATGCTGGGCCGCACGCCCGGAAATGGCGAGTCTCGCGCCTTTGCGTACTGGCATATTTCGTGCAAAATGGCCGCCTCAGGCGTACTAGCCGCCCCGGCGCCCCAAAATAATTCAGAGTCAGGAGAAACGCATGTCTGCGAATGTCTTAAAAATGATCAAGGATAACGACGTTAAGTTCGTCGATTTCCGGTTTACCGACACCAAAGGGAAGGAGCAGCACGTATCGGTGCCCTCGCATACGGTCGACGAAAAGCTCTTCGAGGAAGGAAAGATGTTCGACGGCTCCTCCATCGCCGGGTGGAAGGCCATCAACGAGTCGGACATGGTGCTCATGCCCGATGCCGCCTCCGCGGTCCTTGACCCGTTCACCGAGGAATCCACCCTGCTTCTGCGCTGCGACGTGTTGGAGCCCTTGACCATGAAGGGCTACGATCGTGACCCGCGGTCGATCGCCAAGCGCGCCGAGGCCTACATGAAGAGCACCGGCATCGCCGACACCGCCTATTTCGGTCCGGAGCCCGAGTTCTTCATCTTCGACGACGTGCGCTGGAGCGTCGACATGTCCGGATCGTCCTGCCGCATCGATTCCGAGGAGGCGAGCTGGAATACCGGCAAGGATTACGAGGGCGGCAATCTGGGCCACAGGCCCGGCGTCAAGGGGGGTTACTTCCCGGTGCCGCCGGTCGATTCCTCGCAGGATATCCGCAGCGCCATGGCGCTCGCCATGGCCGAGATGGGGCTTGTCGTCGAGGCCCATCACCACGAGGTCGCCACCGCCAACCAGAACGAGATCGCCACCCAGTTCGCCTCGCTGGTGCGCAAGGCCGACGAACTCCAGATCCTGAAGTACTGCGTCCATAACGTCGCGCGCAATCACGGCAAGACCGCGACGTTCATGCCCAAGCCCATCGTCGGCGACAACGGCTCGGGGATGCACTGCCACCAGTCGCTCGCCAAAGGCGGCAAGAATCTGTTCGCGGGCGACGGGTACGCGGGCTTGAGCGAGACCGCGCTCTTTTATATCGGCGGCATCATCAAGCACGCGCGCGCCCTGAACGCCATCACCAACCCGCTTACCAATAGCTACAAGCGGCTCGTGCCCGGCTTCGAGGCCCCGGTCATGCTCGCCTACTCGGCGCGCAACCGGTCGGCCTCGATCCGCATTCCGTACGTGGCGAACCCCAAGGGCCGGCGCATAGAGGTCCGTTTCCCGGATCCGGGCGCCAACCCCTATCTTGCGTTTTCGGCGATGGTGCTGGCGGGGCTTGACGGGATCGTGAACAAGATCAACCCGGGCGACGCGGCGGATCACGACCTCTACGAGCTGAGCCCCAGGGAGGCGAAGAAGATCCCGACCGTCTGCCACTCTCTGGATATGGCGCTCGAGGCCTTGGACAAGGACCACAAGTTCCTCACCGCAGGCGGCGTGTTCAGCGACGACTTCCTGAGCTCGTACATCGCGCTCAAGATGCAGGAGGTCACGCGGCTACGCATGACCACCCATCCCATCGAGTTCGACATGTACTACAGCATCTAACAGGCGGTTCGCCTGACCGGGACCCGGGCATCCCCCGGGTCTTTTTTTCGGCCGACGTTCGGGGGGCGCGATCCGCGGGGCGCAAAACGACGGGAAGTACGACGCGCATCCTGTAAACGGATGCGATTCCGGCGGTCCGAGGATCGGGTTTAGGCCCGCACGGGCCCTTGCAGGCAGAGGTTCCTCAGGGCCTTGGTGTCGAGGATCTCGGTCTTGCGCCCTTCGGTCGCGATGAGTCCGTCGTCGCGCAGTTTCGAGAACATGCGGCTTACCGTTTCGAGCTTCAATCCAAGGTAGTTGCCGATCTCTTCGCGGGACATGGGCAGATGGATGATCGCGCCGGGCTGGCCGCGGGCCTCGAGACGGTCCGAGAGGTTCAGTAGGAAGGCCGCGACCTTGAGCTCGGCGGTCATCGTGCCCAGCACCATCATGAGGCCGTGGTCGCTCGCGATCGCGCCGCTCAGCAGCTTATGGAATTGATGCTGGAGGCGGGGGAGGTCGGACAGCAGCCCCTCTAGTCTCGCAAACGGGATCTCGCACACCTCGCTGTCCTCGAGTGCGACGGCGTTGCCGCGGTGCGCATCGGTGCTGATGGCATCGAGGCCCATGAGCTCGCCCTCCATGGGGAAGGCCGTGATCTGCTCGAGCCCGCCTGCGCTCACCTCGTAGATCTTGAAAAACCCCGTACGTACCGCAGCCAGGGACTGCAATGGATCGCCGGCGCGAAACAGGTGCTGGCCGGCGAATACCCGGCGCCTGCGTTTGACAAGATCGTCGAGCCTCCCCAGCTCCTCGGCGTCGAGCCCCAGGGGGAGGCAGATTTCCCGTAAACTGCAGTTCGAACAGCGCTGTCTCAGGTTTGCCTCGAAGCTCGTAACCGCCATGAGTCGCCTTGTCCTATCGTTGGTGCGGTTTTTCGGGCCAGCCGCGGGCCCTGCCCCTTCCAGCGCCCTTCTCGTGACGCATATAAGGATATGCTACTTTTGATTAGTATCAAGGTCTGTCGTATACGGCACGTAAGTGTACTCCGTGCCACCGGGGCAGGGAACGGCTTCACCCCTTTCGTGCTGCGATTTATGCCTTTGGGGATAGGGAAGAACCGCCCACAGGGCCTCCGCCCCCCCCTCCGCGGCGGGGCCGCGCCGCCGCCCAACCCCCGTCCAGGCTTACTTCAAGCCTTATTTGGGTGTGCCATTGCGCGGGGGCCGATTAGGGACTATCGGTGGGTGCCGCCCTCCCGGGAAATGGCGAGCGGGTGGTGCGATGCGCTGGCGCAACCGGCCTGCCGCTGCGGTAGGAACGGACACCGGCGCCCGGGATGCCCGGACCGCCGGCACCGCGCCTTTTTCGGTGCACCGTATAGCGCCCGCTGCAGAATGCCCCGTTTAGGAAGCTCGACAGGCGGTTGGGCAGGGCCGCCCGGGATTTTCAGGCCGCACCCCCGTGGAGAGCATTTCGGGTGTCCCCCTTGTCGGCCCGGATAAATCCCCAGGAAATGCCGATTGCGACCAGCGCCAAGATCACGTAGGCGAAAAATCCGCCGGCGTAGCCGTGCAGGCCCAAGGCATCGACTACCGCACCCAGAAAGGGCGGGATGATGAACCCGCCCGTGGCGCCGAAGCCGCCCACAAACCCCGATGCCCCGCCCACCGCCTCGGGCACGTACTTGGGCACCATCTTGAAGACCGCCGCGTTGCCAATGCCCATGCCCAGCGCTATAGCCAGCTCGCCCGCCAAGCTCCCATAGAAGCTCACGCTGAAGGTGAGCAGCAGCGCTCCTACCAGCACTCCGGTATAGGCGAGCAGCGCGGTCCGCTCGCCGCCCAAGCGCTCCGACAGCGCCCCGCCGTAGATGCGGATCACGGCCGCGAGCAACGAAAATCCTATCCCGCCCAGGAGGCCGGCCTCGACGATGGTCATGTGATAGAGATTCACCCAATAGGTGGGAAACCATGCAGTCAGCGCCAGGAATCCACCAAAAGAGACGAAGTAGAGGACCGTGAGGCCCCAGGTGCGCGGATTCTCGGCCGCTGTGACCACCGCCTGCCACACCGCACCCGTGGGAAACAGTTCCTCCCCGTGCCGCCCTGCGATCTCGCGGCTCTTTTCCGGGCTGACGTTTTGTCCGCGCAGCTGAAAGTAATACGCATCGCGCGCGAATATACCGTAGACCGCGGCCCCAACCAGCAAAAACAGCAGCCAGGCGAGATACGAACCCGCAAGCCCCCACGCCTTGATGGCCAAGGGCAGCGCCAGCGTAAAGAGCCCGGGCGCGAGGTTTCCGATACCGCCGTAGGCGCCGAGCACCCTTCCCTGCTGCCGCTGCGGATACCAGTAGGACACCTGCGGGATCCCCACCGAGAACGAGGCCACTCCGCAGCCACTTAGGAAGCCGAAAAATAGCACGAGGGGATAAAGCGCCGGATCGATACTCTTGGCGGTCACCAGGATGAACACCAACCCCCACATCCCGACGAGCGAGAAGCCGTAGAGTGTCAACATCGGTAGTCGCCCGCCCACGCGGTCCACCCACGCCCCGAAGGGGATGCGAAAGAGCGAGCCGGTCAGCTGGGGGGCGGCGACCAGGAACCCGAGGGCAAGCCCGCTCAGATGCATGTGCCCCTGGAAAAATACGGCGGCGGGCCCGTAAAGCGCGACAGCGGCAAACCCGACGAAAAACCCCCACGTGCCCATGATGAGGCCCCCTCGCGGGGTCCCCTGCAAGCGGTAACCGTTCGCCTGCGATTCAGTGATAGAAGCTTGCATCTGGAACCTCCATCAGTGCAGTTGTCCGAACCTTTCCTTGTCTCGACCAACATACCCGCCAAATGGTCGCGCGGCCGCTGGCGTCGCAGCCCCACCTCGCCGATATAAGGTCTGTTATCCCCCTGCGCCCTCCCTGCATATCCCGGTCGCATCCGGCGTCAACCCGGCGCTATCGCATGCCACCTGCTGCGACCTACCCTCCGGGGACCGTAACTGCGGGCACGCCCCGGTTTCGCGCCCCGCAACGGCCTCTAAGGTTCCGGAAACCCCAACCTTTGGCACCGCTATCTCCCGTCGGGGAGATCGTCCCGCAAAAGCGTGTCCTCAGGCCTTGAATCGAAATCCTATTCCTCCCGGCCCCGCCGCCGGCCCGCACCCGATCAGCGCTGCTGCCGGACATCCGGCGATCTGGGGCCGGACCGGCGTCGGGCCCTTTGCGTTTTGGGGCACTCGACATATTCCGCAACCATTTTTCTAAAATAATGCATCGCGCTTATTGTGTACGCCTGCTATCAGCGCCCCTCTTTAACCTATATCAAACCGCAAGGCGGCCTGCCACTCCATATATACAAAATGGGTATTAAATTCAACAGGATTCCGACCACAATCCCAACAATTTATAGTATTCGTATGGTCCCCTGCGCTCAAATAGTAGGTTATGCGTGCGGCCGGCGCCACGATGCGGTCCGGACGGGCGAGCGCGACATCCATCAAGCAAGGTCGATAGCCGGCCCTTTCGGCCCATGCCCCAGGCGGCTTTGGTTGGGGTGTATCCGTCCGCCACCGTTTCTGTTGTAAAAGGCACCATCTGAAGAATCGCGGCGGTTTGCAGGACTTCGGTTGCGCGCTTAGGCGGTTTCCGGGAACACACCGGTCTACGGTGGGGTATTTGTCAACCGACAGCGCCGGTCTTGAAGGCGCCACGACGGTCGCCAACGAGACCTACAAGTACCAGATCATCGTCGAGCTTCCGTTGGGTGCGGACCGCCAAACCGCGGCTGGGGACTGCAACGGCTTGCCGGATTCGGGACCCAAAAAAGATTTGTGGCCCTTCCGCCTAGGGTTGGGGTATCCGGCGCGGTCTCTTCTCTCATGGTCACTGCGCCGCCTATGCCCAATCGGGCTTGCCGTGTACGGTTGGGGCGTTGGCGGGAGCGTCGTGGCGGAAGGCCCGGAATTTGTGGCAAGCTGCGGTCGCGCGGCTTGGGTTCCGATGAGGGTGCGTCATGGGCGAAACGGTATTGAGAGGGAGTTGTCTGTGCGGGTCGGCCGCCTACGAGGTTCAGGGCGAGCCTGTGCGATTTTACCATTGCCACTGTCGCCGCTGCCGTAAGGCCACGGGCACGGGACACGCAAGCAATGTGTTGGTGCAAAACGGCATCCTTCGCTGGCTTGCGGGCGAAGATCTTTTGAGGATGTTCAAGGTACCCGAGGCCAAGCGCTTTACCCGGCAGTTCTGCAGCCGCTGCGGGGGCGCCGTGCCGCGTGTTGTCGCGGAGCTCGGCGGCGTCGTCGTTCCCGCCGGGTCGGTCGACGGCGACATCCCCATCAGGCCGCAGGCGCGGATTTTTTGGGATTCGCGCGCGCCGTGGTCCTGCGGGGGCGACGACATACCGGTGTATCCGGAGTACCCCGCCCCGTAGCGGGGCCGCACGCCTCGATGGCCCAGAGGGATGCGCCGAACCCGCTTGGCCCCCGGCGCTCCTGGCCGGTCTTGACCTAGGGCAATGGCGGGCGTCGGGAGGCGAGCCGACAATGAGGGCCCTCGTATCCCAAGGAGAGCCATCGTGTCGAGCACCGTATTGTCGAGTTTTCTGGCGGCCCAGCATCGCGATTTGGACCGGCTCATGGAGGATGCGGACAACGCCTGCGGCACGCCGCGGGCGCTCGCGGCGCTCGCGGCGTTTGGCGAGGCCATGGAGCACCACCTGAAGATCGAGGAGCGTGTCCTGTTTCCGGAATTCGCGCAACGCACCGGCCCCGGGGGGCCGCTTGTCGTCATGCGCCAGGAGCACGACGCGATCCGGTCGCTCCTCGCCCAAGGGCGCGGCGCCGGAGCGGCGGAGTGCCGCGCCCTGTTCGAGACCTTGACAGTTCTCGTGTCCCAGCACCATCTGAAAGAGGAGAACGTCCTCTATCCCATGACCGATACGGTGCTTGCAGATTGCGCGGGGAGCCTGCTTGCGGCCATGAGGGAGGAGCCGGTCGTCCATGGATGAGCGCTTTGTCGATGCCAGCGACCTCGCCCCTCCGGAACCGCTTCAGGTAGCCCTGCAGGCGGCCACTGCGCTGCGCCCGGGCGAGCGCGTGCGCGTGCGCCTGCCCCGGCAACCCTATCCGTTGTTCGGGCTGCTCGCCGAACAGGGTTTTTCGTACGAATCGGTGGCTGTGCCACGGGGCGAGGACTGCGTTTATGATGTCGTCATAACGCGCGGCCCGGCCTTCGGCTCATGAACACTCGCGGGCTTGCCTTCGACGCGGCGCCGGCCCTGATGCTGGTCCTGCGGTCGTTTCTGGTGGCCCCCTGGTTCCTGGCCGCGGCCGGCGCGGTCCTCATGGCGGCCGGACCGTCGGCCTGGGACGACCGCTATACCCCGGGCATCCTTGCCGCCACGCATCTCGTGACCATAGGATTCGTGATGCTGACCGCCACCGCCGCGATCTTTCAGCTCGTGCCCGTGGTCGCCGGCGCGGCGCTGCCCTACGCGGCCCAGGTCGCGCCCATTGTCCGCTGGGGCTTCGCCCTGGGTGCCATCGCCCTGGCCGCGGCCTTTCTCGACGGGCGGCCGCTCCTCTTCGGGTTGGCCGCGGCGCCTCTTGCGCTTGCCGCCGGCGCCTTCACGCTGTCGGCGGCCGGGGCCTTGTGGCGGCTCCCGAAGCAAAAGACCACGACGCCCATGGGCTATGCGGTCGCCATGCTCGGTATCGCGCTTACGTTCGGCCTGGCCATGGCCGCCGAACGGGCCGCCGGCGCCCCGGCGTCGGCGACGCTCATATGGGCCCACCCGCTGTGGGTGCTGACCGGCGGGATCTTCGTGTTATGGGCGGCGGTGGCGGCCCAGGTCCTGCCGATGTTTCAGGCGACACGCCCTTGGCCCGCGCGCCTCTCACTTGGGATCGGCCCGCTCGTGTTCGGTCTCTTGCTTGCGGCGCTGGCCGCCCAGGTCTGGGCGCGCGGGACGCCCGAGGAGGCGATCGAGGCCGGTCTGGGCGCCCTCGTCGCCGCCTACGCCGCGTTCATAGGCCATCGCCTCTGGACCCGCGGCCGCAGGCGCGCCGACGCCATGACGGCCTTCTGGTACCTGGGGCTTGCGAGCCTCATGGCGGCCGGCGTGATCGGCGGTCTCCTCGCGATCGGCGTCCTGGCGGGGCCCCGATGGCCGCTTGCCTTCGGGTTCCTGGCCATCATGGGCGCGGCGGTCTCCTTGATGGATGGTATGCTCTACAAGATCGTGCCCTTTCTCGTATGGCTCCATCTTCAGCGCCGTCCGGGACATGCCCCCGTTCTCATGTCGTCGGCGATCGGCGAGCGGGCCATGAAGGGCCATGCCGCCCTGCACCTGGCGACCGTCGGCCTGGGCCTCGCGGCCATAGCATCGCCGCGCATGTTCTGGGGTGCGGCCGCGGCCTCTTGGGTTGCAGACGGGGCGCTGCTTGGCGTCAATCTCGCCGCAGCGCAGGTCTTTTATCGGCGCGCGTCGCGCGCGGCCGGCGGCATCCCCCATGCGACTTTTTGACGCGCCCCACATCAGCTACTTCCTGGGCGGGCTCGCGCAGGTCCTGGTCGCCCTGATCCTCTGGGCGCTGTGGCTCCTTGGGGCGTTTGCCGGGGCCTATCCCCTGCCGGCGATGCCGGTGTCCCCGGTGGCCCTGCACGGTTTCTTGATGCTCTACGGGGTCTTTCCGTTTTTCGTGTTCGGGTTCCTCACCACCACCTTTCCGCGGTGGATGCAGACCGCGCCGATCGCCCGCCGGGCCTATCGCGACGCCTTTGTCCTGCGGGCCGCGGGCTTGATCCTGGTATACGCAGGCCTCGCCCTGGGCGATGCGGCCATCGTCCTGGGGGCCGTGATCATGGCCCTCGGGGACGCGCGGCTGGTCGCGGCGCTCACCGGGGTCTATCGCATCGCCCGCCCCGCGGCGCGGCGCGGGGTCCTGCTCTTCATTTGGACGCTCGGAGCCGAGGTCGCGGGGCTTGCCCTCTACGCCGCCGCCTTCTGGCCCGGTTCGCCCGTCCCGCCCATAGCCGCGATCCGCGTCGGCCTCTTCGGCTTTCTCATACCCACCCTGTTTGGCGTGAGCTACCGCATGATCCCGTTTTTCTCGGCCTCGGTCCTTCCGAACTATAAGCGTCCCCCCGGAAACCCCAAGGTCCCGATGGCGGTCTTTGCGGCGACCGCCGCCCACGCGCTGCTCGCAAGCCTCGGCTGGCGCGCCGCGCTTGCCCTCGTGGATGCCGCGATCGCGGCGGCCGCCTGGTATCACCTGGCGTTCTGGTTTCGACGCGATGTCGTGCGCCACGGCCTTTTGCTGCTCTTATATGCGGGCTTTGCCTGGTTGGGCGCGGGTTTTGCCCTCTATGCCGTCGGCGATGCGGGGCTTGCTGCGGGCTACCCGGGCCTGGGACGCGGCCCCCTCCATGCCCTGGGGATCGGCTTTGCGCTGAGCCTCGTCGTCGCCATGGCCACGCGCGTGACCCGCGGCCACTCCGGCCGCCCGCTTGCCAGCGACGCCTTAAGTTGGTTCGCGCTCGCCGGGATCGAGGCCGCTGCGGTCTTGCGGATCGCCGCCGACATCCCCGCCCTGGATCGGCTCGCCCCGTATGACCTCAGCGTGTTTGCGGCCCCGGTCGCGATCGCCGCCCTGCTGCCCTGGGCGGCCCGTTATGCGGTCATGCTCGCCACCACCCGCCGAGAGCCCGCGCCATGACCGCCCTGCCGCGTCTTCCGATCATGCCCCTCCTGCTGGCCGCGCATATCCTGTCGGTGGTCCTATGGATAGGCGGCATGGCCTTCGTCACCACCGTCGTCCTTCCGGCCCTGGCCCGCTTGCCGGCCGGGCAACGCATCCCGGCGTTTCTCGAGATCGAGCGGCGATTCGGGCGGCAGGCGCGCGTCTGGGTGCTCATCGCCGGCGCAAGCGGTGCCGGTCTGCTGGCGCGGCTGCACCTTGAGGGGCTCATGGGCACGGCCCACGGCCTGTGGCTCGATGCCATGATCGCCTTCTGGGGGTTATTTGCCCTGCTGCTTTTCGTCGCGGAGCCGGCGTTCCTGCACCGGCGCCTGCAAGAACGCGCATCGCGCGATGGCGAGGCGGCGCGGGTACTATTGCTGCGCGGGCACGTCGTCTTGCTGGCGCTCGCCCTCTTCGTGGTGGCCGCCGCGGTGCTGGGCGCGCAGGGCGCCGGATGAGCCGGCGCTAGTCGGGCAGCACCACCCCCGGCATGATCGCCCGCAGTCTTGCGGCAAGCTCCGGGGTGAGCCATGGACGATAACTTCCTGCGAGTCGCGGGTCCGGACAGCCCATCGGGCGGAAGTTCCTTAACGTCACGGAGCGCGCGCCCAGGGCGGCAAGCTCGGCGACCATGGTCGTGAGATCGCGGTCGGACAGGAGCTCGGGGTGGACGGTCGTGCGCAGCTCGTGGGGCTTGCCGCTTTGCAGCAGGATCTCGACCGACTCGCGGGCCGCCGCGCCGCTCCCGTCCCGGGTGGTGATGGCGGGATAGCGGGCAAAGGGCCCCTTGACGTCAAGGCCCACCCAGTCGATGTTGCGAAGAAGATATTGGAAGCGCCGAGGTGATACACCGGCGGTGTGGAGCGCGGTCCCGAACCCGAGCGCGCGGACCTCCGCCAGCGCCTCTCCGACGGCCTTTGCCTGGGCCAGCGGTTCCCCGCCGCTTGCGACCACCGCATCCAGAAGGCCCACGCGGGTCTCCAGGAATCGGCGCACGGACGGCCACGACAAGGCTGCCCCGGTCGTCCAGAGGTGGCTATTGTGGCAATAGGGGCAGCGCCACGGACAGCCGCCGACGAACACAACGGCGGCCTGGCGCCCGGGATAGTCCACGCTGCTCCAGGGCACGAGGCCGCCCAGGCGCAGGTTCACGCCGAAAGCCGCGCCTCCACGAAGAAGGTCCGCTCGTAATGCTCGCCCTTCTTGCCTTCGTTGAACGAGGCCACCGGCCGATGGTAGCCCATCACCCGCGTCCACACCTCGCAGACCTGCCGTTCCTCGGGGCGCAGCCCGCCGCCGGTCTCGCTTCTACCGCTTGGTATCGTATTCATAACGTCCTCCAGTGTCATTCACCCTGTGCCAGGGCCCGCCGCCGCGCCCACGCCTCTTCGTCGCAGGTCGGGCAAAAGATGTGCTCGCCCGCGAGATAGCCGTGGCGCGGGCAGATCGAAAACGTCGGCGTGATGGTGATGTAGGGAAGCCGAAAGCGCGTCAAGGCGCGACGCACGAGGTCGCGCGCGACCGAGGCGTCCGACAACCGCTCGTTCATGTAGAGGTGCAGCACCGTGCCGCCGGTATAGCGTCTCTGGAGATCCTCCTGGCGCTCGAGCGCCTCGAACGGGTCGTCGGTGAAGCCGACCGGCAGCTGCGACGAGTTCGTGTAGTAGGGGCGCTCGGTGGTCCCGGCCTGCAGGATGCCGGGAAAGCGCTTGCGGTCGGCGCGCGCGAACCGGTAGGTAGCTCCCTCGGCCGGAGAGGCCTCGAGGTTGTAGAGGTGGCCCGTCTGTTCCTGAAAGTCGGCGATCCGCGCACGGATATGGTCGAGCAGACGGCAGGCGAACGCGTGCCCCTCGGGCCGCGTGATATCGATCTCGCCGGCCGTGAAGTTCCGCACCATCTCGTTGATCCCATTTACCCCGATGGTCGAGAAGTGGTTGCGCAAGGTGCCCAGGTAGCGCTTCGTGTAGGGGAACAGACCCTGGTCCATGTAGGTCTGTATGGCCTTGCGCTTGATCTCGAGGCTCGTGCGCGCGAGCTCGAGCAGCTGGTCGAGATTGCGGAACAGGCCCGCCTCGTCGCCGCGGTGCAGGTATCCCAAGCGCGCGCAATTGATGGTGACGACCCCGAGCGACCCGGTCTGCTCGGCCGACCCGAACAGGCCGTTGCCGCGCTTCAAAAGCTCAGTGAGATCGAGCTGCAGGCGGCAGCACATGGAACGGACCATGTGCGGCTTCAGGTCGGAATTCAAGAAGTTCTGGAAGTAGGGCAGACCGTATTTCGCGGTCAGGGAGAAGAGCCGTTCGACATTCTCCCCTTCCCAGTCGAAGTCTGGGGTGATGTTGTAGGTCGGGATCGGGAACGTGAATACCCGGCCCTTGGCGTCGCCGGTCTCCATGACCTCGAGATAGGCCTTGTTGATCATGGCCATCTCGGGCGCCAGCTCGCCGTAGGTAAAGGGCATCTCCTCGCCGCCCACGACCGGCACCTGGTCGCGCAGGTCCTCGGGGCAGGTCCAGTCGAAGGTCAGGTTGGTAAACGGCGTCTGGGTGCCCCAGCGCGAGGGGATGTTGAGGTTATAGATGAGCTCCTGGATGCACTGCAGGACCTCCTCATAGCGCATGCGATCCTTGCGCACAAAGGGCGCGAGGTAGGTGTCGAACGAGCTGAAGGCCTGCGCGCCGGCCCATTCGTTCTGCAAGGTCCCGAGGAAGTTCACGATCTGGCCGACGGCGCTCGAGAGGTGCTTGGGCGGGCTCGCCTCGACCTTGTTTGCGACCCCGTTTAGGCCCTCGTTGAGCAGCGTGCGCAAAGACCAGCCGGCGCAATAGCCGGACAGCATGTCGAGGTCGTGGATGTGCAGCGCGCCGTCTTGGTGTGCCTCGCCCACCTCCTTCGGGTAGACGTGGTTCAGCCAGAAGTTCGCGACCATCTTGCCCGACACGCTCAGTATGAGCCCGCCCAGCGAATAACCCTGGTTAGCATTGGCCTGTACCCGCCAATCGCGGCGATCCAGGTATTCGGTGATCGCTTCCTCGACCTCGACCCGGACCTTGCCTTGTTCGCGGGTCAGCCGCCGCTTCTCGCGGTAGACGATGTAGGCGCGCGCGGTGCGCCGGTAGCCGTGGGCCAGGAGGTTGTCTTCCACGAGGTCCTGCACCGTCTCCACGTCGGGGCTCCCCGGGGGACAGCGGGTCCCGACCTCCTGGGTCATGAGCGCCGCCTCGTCGGGCCCGTACTCGCCGGTCGCAAGCCCGGCGCGCAGCAGGGCGTAGTAGATCTTACGGTCATCGAAGTGTACGACACGACCGTCGCGCTTGCGTACCTGCTCGGGATATCCGGTGCCCATAGGACCCTACTCCTTGTGTTTCGGGAAGCTAGGAATACAACTTCTTGCGTTTCTACCTCTTGACATCCGTCAATTCGGCGCACCCCCCGTCTGCGTAGACTGCTGTCCCTGAATTGCGGATTCGCAGGTGGGGTGTGGCGTGCATGTGACGACGGCGGTGGCAAGGGGAGACGACGCCGGGCGCCGGTCCCCTGTGGTGGCCGCCTATCGCCTGCGCGGCGCGGTCTATCTGAACCTCACCAACCGTTGTACCCTGCGGTGCCGGTTTTGCCCGAAGTTCCATGGTCTGTGGACGGTCGGGGAGGCGCGGCTGCGGCTCCGGGCGGCCGACGAGCCGTCGGTCGCAACCCTGATCGAGGCGGCGGGCGCCGAAGGGCCGTGCACCGAATACGTCTTTTGCGGGTTGGGGGAGCCTACCACCCGCTGGGCTGATCTCCTGACCGTGGCGGCGGCCTTGCGCGCTGCGGGTCGGCCGATACGCCTCAACACCGACGGCTTGGCAAGCCTCGTCCATGGCCGCGACGTCGCGCCGGAGCTCGCAGGCCTTGTAGACCACGTCTCGATCTCGCTCAACGCCGCCGACGAGGCGACCTACGAACGCCTCTGCCGCCCGAGCCGCCCCGGGAGCTACGCGGCCATGCTGGCGTTCGCGGCGCGCTGCCGGGCCTTCGTGCCGCAAGTCACCCTGACGGCCGTCGCCGGCCTGGAGGGCGTGGACATAGACGCATGCGCGCGCATCGCGCGCGAGTTGGGTGTCGCGTTTCGGGCGCGCCCCCTGGAGTCGACCGATGGCCGTTCTTTCCGAGTTCGTTGAGACCTTCGGACAGCAGCAGCTCCGCGAGTTCGGGGAGCGCGTCCACAAGGTCACCGTAGATGCCGGCTTTACCTGCCCCAATCGGGACGGCCTGCGGGGGCGCGGGGGCTGCACGTTCTGCAACAATAAGTCGTTTCATCCGGCGACGGCCGCCCGCGGCATCGCCGATCAGGTGCGCGAAGGCATGCGATGCGTCTGGCGGCGGACCCGCGCGCGCAAGGTCATCGCCTATTTCCAGACCTACACGAACACCTATGCCCCCCTGCCGCAGCTTGCGGCCGCCTATGAGGAGGCCCTGGCGGTGCCGGGCGTCGTGGGGCTCAGCGTCGGGACGCGCCCCGATTGCCTGCCCGAGCCCGTGGCGGCCTTGATCGCGTCGTATCGCGACCGGGGGCTGCGGGTGTGGGTGGAGCTCGGGCTGCAATCGAGCTTCGACGAGACCCTTGCGCGCGTCAACCGCGGGCACGGCTACCGCGAGTATCGCGAGGCCATCGCCCTGTTGCGGCGCTACCGGATCCCGGTGTGCACCCATCTGATCGTGGGCCTCCCGGGGGAGGGCCGCGAGCATGCCCTGCACACGTTGGCCCGGGTCCTGTCTTTGGGCGTCTCCGGACTGAAGATCCACCCGCTGCACGTCGTGCGCGGCAGCCGCCTGGCCCATGATTTTCGGGCCGGGCGGATCGTACCGCTCGACCTTTCGACCTACGTCGGCATCGTCGCCGATCTCGTCGAACGGACCCCCCGCCATGTGGTCTTCCATCGCCTCACCGGGACGGCCAAGGCGGCCCTGCTGCTTGCCCCCGACTGGTGTCTGGGGAAGTGGCGGGTGCTGAACGCCATCACCGCCGAATTGGCGCGGCGCGGGACTCGCCAGGGGGTGCTGGCGTGCGAGGGGGCGTCATGGTAGCCGTCCCCGAGCTCGTGTGTCCGGCCGGGACCCTGGCGGCCCTCGAGGCCGCAGTCGATCACGGGGCCGATGCCGTTTACGTGGGCCTGCGCAACGAGACCAACGCGCGCAACTTCCCGGGCCTCAACCTGACGGCGACCGATCTCGCGTCCGGCGTCCGCTATGCCCATGACCGCAAACGCAAGGTCTACCTGGCCCTGAACACCTATGCCCAGCCGGGGCGGGTGGCCTTGTGGCGGCAGACCGCCGACCAGGCGGTCGCCGCCGGGGTCGACGCCATCATCGCCGCCGATCTTGCCGTTTTGCGCCATTGTGCCGAACGCCACCCCGCGGTGCCGCGCCACCTGTCGGTCCAGGGATCGGCCACCAATGCCGAGTCGCTGCGGTTTTACGCCGAGACCTTCGGGGCCGTCCGCGCCATCCTGCCGCGCGTCCTGGCCCTGAATCAGGTGCGCAAGATTGCCACGGGCGCGCCCCTGGACCTCGAGGTCTTCGCGTTCGGAGGCCTGTGCGTCATGGTCGAGGGGCGCTGCGCGCTCTCTTCCTATGCCACCGGGGTCTCCCCCAACACCTGCGGGGCCTGTTCGCCGGCGTCCGCGGTGCGCTGGGAAGAGGAGGGCGGCCGCCGGCGCGTGCGCCTGAACGGCATCCTGATCGACGCATTCCAAAAGAACGAGAAGGCCGGCTACCCCACGATCTGCAAGGGACGCTTCAAGGTCGACAACCGCATCACCTATGCCCTCGAGGAGCCGACCAGCCTGAATGTGTTGCCGATCCTGGGCGATCTGGCGCGCGTCCCGGTGCGCGCGATCAAGATCGAGGGGCGCCAGCGCTCCCCATCCTACGTCGCGCGCGTCACCGCCATCATGCGCGCCGCCCTCGACGCCTGTGCCCGCGACCCGGAGGGCTTCACCGTCCGTCCGGAATGGGCCGAGGGCCTCAACGCCTTGTCCGAGGGCCACAAGCAGACCCTGGGCGCCTTCCATAGGCCGTGGCGATGAGGCTCGCCCTCGCCCCCATACCGTTCTTCTGGCCGGCCGACGCCCTCGCCGACTTCTACCGGATGATCGCGCAGACGGCGGTCGATATCGTCTATTTGGGCGAGACCGTCTGCTACAAGCGCCGCGGTCCTACCCTGGCCGAGTGGATGGCGATCGCCGAGGGGCTTGCCGATCACGGCAAGGAGGTGGTGCTGTCGAGCCTGGTGCTGGTCGACGGCGAGGCCGAGCTGAAGGCGACCCGCAGGCTGTGCGAGAACGGCCGTTTCCTGGTGGAGGCCAACGACATGAGCGCGGTCTCCTTATGCCGCGGCGCGCGCTTTGTCGCCGGCGCCACGCTGAACATCTATAACGAGGACGCCCTGGGGATACTGGCCGATGCCGGCGCCGTGCGGTTCGTGGCGTCCCTGGAGTTGAGCGGTACCGCCCTCGCGACCTTGCGTGCCTCGGGTCCCGCGGACATCGGCTGCGAGGCCCTGGCCTTCGGTCGCCCGGCGCTGGCCTATTCGGCGCGCTGTTTCAGCGCGCGCAACGCCGACCGCGGCAAGGATCAGTGCGAGTGGGTCTGCGAGCGGGAACCCGAAGGGGTCCTGGTCCGGACCCAGGAGGACGACGCGTTTCTCGCCCTAAACGGTCTTCAGATCCATGCCGCGCGCCCGGTCAATTATCTGGCCGAGGTCGATGCCATGCGCGATGCGGGCGTCGACATCCTGCGCATCATGCCGGAGGTCCGCGATACGGCGCTCGTCATCGACGCCTTTCGCGGCGTCCTCGACGGGCGTTACCCCGTCACCGAGGCCCAGGCGCGTCTCGCCCCCGTGACCGGCGGCCAGGACGCCAACGGCTATTGGCGGGGGGCAGCCGGACGCAGCCACGTCCCGTGACCCTCGTCTGGCACGACGCCCGGTGTCTGAGGCCCGAGCAATTCCCGGCCTATGAGGAGGCGCACACGGCGAGGGCATCGCGCGGCGAGGCCGTCCTCGGTTTTGTGCGTCTCGCGCGCTGTGCGCTCGCCGGGGCCCTCGAGGACCCGCAGCGCGCGCTGCGCCTGTCGTATATCGGTGACCGCTTTCCGGTCGTAAGGCGGCTGACCGGGGGCGGGAGCCTGTCCCTCGACCCCGACACCTTGATCGTCGTGCTCGCCCTGCCCGCGGGCCGCTATGCGGCGGCCGCACCCGATAGCCTGATGGCCGCGTTCGCATCGCCGCTGCTTGCGGCCATTCGAGGATGCGGGGCCGACGTTGCGTTCGCGCCCCCCAATGATCTCGTCGCCGCCGGGCGCAAGGTGGCCAGCGCCTTCCTCACGCGCCGCGCGGGCGTGGTTCTGTTCGAGGCCGTCGTGCCGCTCTCCCTGGATGTCGAGGAGCTCTTGAAGACCCTCCGGCTCCCCCTGGAGAAGCTCTCCGAACAGGGACTCCTCGCGGCCCGCCAGCGATTTGCGCCGCTGCGGACCCTCATCCCCGGCCTGCGATCGGGGCCGTTGCGCGCCCGGATCGCCGCCGAGACGGGGCGCGCCCTGGGTCTTGAGGTCCGCCGGGAGCCGCCCCCCGCGGTCGGGCTGGCGCGCCCCGTCGGGCCGGATGACCGGCCGCCGCCCGATGTCCAGGCCTTCTTAAAGACCCCCGGCGGCATCCTGTATCTGGATGTCTGGCTCGATCGGGGATCTGTCATACGGGAGGCCCGCTTCACGGGCGGCGTGGCCTGCCTCGATCCCGGCCTCTTCCCCCGCCTGCAGGGATCCCTCGGCGCCACCGACGTCGCCCAGGCCGAGTCCACGCTTGCGAAGGCCCTGGAGGGCCCACCCCCGGACATCATCGGGGTGGCCGCTGCGGATATCGTCTACCTGGGCCATCTATGCGCGGCGCGCTTCGATGTCGGCCGCCGGCTGGGTCTTGCGGCGGCCACCCAGATCAGCACCTTCAGCCCCGACCGCGGGGCCTCGGTCGAGGCGATCCTGGCTTCCATCGACGCGGTCCTGCTGCCCTACTGCGCCAAGCCAACCTGGTGCAAATGGCGGCACCGCGACGGCTGTCCCGAGTGCGGACAATGCGCGGTGGGCGAGGCCTACGGCCTGGCGCGCGAACGGGACCTCACGGTCATCACCATTACCAACTACGAGCATCTGCGCACGGTCCTTGCCGACCTCAAGGGGCGCGGCGCGCGCGCCTTTCTGGGCGTCTGTTGCACGGACTTTTTCCTAAAGCGCGACTACGCCTTCATAGAGGCCGGGGTCCCCGCGGTCTTTTTGGATATCGGAGGGGATACCTGTTATACCCTCCGCCAGGAAGAGGCCGCCTATGCCGGACGTTTCGAGGCCCAGGCCTATATGGATGCGCGGCTCCTGCAGCGTCTCCTCGATTGGCGGGATCGACTGGCGGCCGCCCCTGGTCGCCGCGAACCGCCATCGTCCTGCGCATGAGGCCGTCTTCATGCGGCGTATCTCCGTGCCTGTATCACGCAGGATCGGCCCGCTTGTTTCCGAATGCCTGGACGTGTTCTACAATTCCTTGAGGTCGGGCGCGGAGCCTTACGGCGTCTTAAGGGTTGCGCGCCTCGGATCTAGGACGTTCCGGAAACGGGAAGATCAAACTGCGATCGCTCCCAGAATGCGGGGCGGCCGGCGGGATCGCGCGGTGGACGAATCAGGGCCGGGCGACTGCGGAAACAGACAATAATCAGGATACCGGCTTGCTAAATAGGGGGATGTCCATGACGTATCGATTGAGTGGGTGGCTTGCGATCTCTGCCGCGCTGTCTGGGCTGATGTTGGGCGTGGGTGCCCAGGCGCGTGTGCGCGGGGAAGGCGCGATGGTGGCCTACAACAACAACGCCAGTCTCGCGTTTGTCCAGAGTCATGTGGAGTACGGGGAGCGCCTCGCACCGCCCAACGGTCCGTATTTCGATACGGAATCGGGGTTCATAAAAGGGGGCCGCGCGACGGTGTCGGGCATGCGCAACGCCGGCGTTCGCAATGTGTATTTTCATGTCTCCTACAGCCAGGTCACCGGCAATCTGACCTATGTCGGCGGGATCAATGGGACCACCACCTCGCTCGTCGAGCCCAATAATGCCCAGATGAGCGACGTCGGCCTGCGCCTGGGCCAGGGCTTCATGGTCGCCGACGACATGATGCTGGTGCCCTACATCGGTTATGGATTTCACCACTGGGCGCGCGGCGAGCCGGCGAGCGTGGCCGCGCCCTATAACCTTTACGAAAGCTACCGCAATCAATACGCGGCCTTCGGGATCTTATGGCAGACAGAACTCTTCCGTCGGCTCGTGACGAGCCTGAATCTCGCCTACGGCCGCACGATTCATCCTACGATATCGGCGCCGGCCATGGGGTTCGCCGAGGGTCTGGGGCCGGAGCCCTGGCGCCGTGCCGGCGCCGACATCGATTATCTCATCGGACGCCATGAGGCGGTGTTCGTGAGCGCGACCTATACGGAGTTCCAGTACGGCGCGGGTCCCGTGGTGCCGATAGGCGGCGGATATGTCGCGCATGAGCCGTTTAGTCAGACCGAGATCACCAACTACGCCATAGGGGCGCGTTTCCTCTTCTGATGCCGCGCGGGTAGGGCGCGGTGGGCCTCCCGGCCGTCGCGCCCTGCCATTTCCGGGATAAGCCGCGAGGCGACGGCGTCACAGGCCGCGGGCGGACGGCAGGAAGATGCCTGCCGTTGAAGCGGCCGTAGGCGTGCTCCGACCCCCTCAGCGAAGGATGGCTAGGCCGTCTACGCTACGAGCAATAATTAAACGGGGTTCCTGCGGGATCTTTCCTCGCAGTCCCGAGGGGGGATCCCCTGCGGGAAACGGCGGGGCTAGCCGCGCACCGGGTCAAGTGTCCGCAGGAGGGCCGCGAGCCGCGTTCTTTTCGCGGCGCCCGCGAGAATGTGCATACGCCCGTTTTCCCGGTAGATCATGAAGGGGATAAGGGACGTGAGGCGTACGATAAGCCGGGTGTTGCCGATAATGGTCTGGCGAAGCGTCGGAGCGACATGCGCGAGCGGCCGTATCCCGCCCTCCCACAATCGCACGTTGAAGTGGCGTTCGTCATAGGCCAGTGCCGCGCTCGGATCGGGGGCCGTCACGATCGCCGCCGCCTTTCCCAGGGTCGATGGGCGCACCAACGCCACCGGCACCCAGCGAATAACCACGGGGCCAGGGTTTACGGCCTGCATCTTGACCCAGAGCGCATGGCAGAACGGCTCGTCGGGGTCGAATACGATTTGGATCGCGACCGGACCCCGGGACGCGCCTTGCCGCACGGCGGGGCTCTTGCGTAACTGGGCCCAGGCCCGCCACAGATCGGCTTGTCCCTGCGGCGTATTGGGCGGGTGGCGGAACAGTTCCGGCAACGGGCGGGTTTTGGGCGCGGCCGCGGCGACAGGATGGGTGGAGGTCCGCGCGGGAGCGGCGGCCGCGCCGGGTGTTGCGGGTGGGTTCGCGGCCGCCGCCGGCAGGCGTGCCGGGGTCGAAAGCTGTGCGAGGCTGGCTTGCTGGCGCGCGATCTGTGCGTTTTCGCGCGCCAACGCGGCATTGGCGGTCGCGATCTCCGCCTTCACGCCGCTCGTGGCTGCCGACAGATGCGCGAGTTGGGTGTTCAGTTCCGCGAGCATCGGGGATGAGACCCTGGCCGGCGCCACGATCTTCGGGCACTGCCCGCCCAGCCAGTGTCCGCGCTCGACTGCGCGGATGACCATTGTGGTTTCGCCGATTCGCTGTGTCCGCTTCCAGGTCCCCCGATAAATGAGGTGGCGGCCATGTCCGGTAAAGCGGTCCTGCCCGTGGTCTATGGTGATGGCCCCGCCGATCCGCACCCGATCCCCCCAGGTCGCGACGGTGACCCCCGGGCGTCGCTGGACACGTATCGTCATCGGGCCGTGCGGGCCGCGGGCCACGCCGAGGTCGGCGGTCGTGTTCACCGCGGGGCCGATGTCCCGCAGACAATAGTCGCCGCGGCTCGTGAGATCCATGGCCCCGCTCATGACGGTTGTGATGGCCCAAAGGCCCGGCCGAAAGCCGTCCGCGGCCCGGACCGTTCCCGATGCCAGGAACGCGCATAGCCCGGCCACGCAATAGGCCAAGCCGGCCCCCATCATGGCCCGCCCGCCTGCCGCGCTCCCGTGGCGTGCCGGAGCCCCGGCGCACCGCTTGGGTGGGATGTGGATATCCGCCGGCACCCCGCGTGCCCGGCGGCCCTTCTTCCGACCTGCGATCATAAATCGCCTCCGCGCCTCCTGTATCGGCATGGGCGTACCGCGTCTTCGGACGCGGTACTCGCGCCGATCTTCGGCGCCTCCTCTAGCCGTTTCCCCAGGCGAAGACATTCACGCGGGCCGGGGGCACGTTGCGCCATATCGTGCGGGAGTGCAGGCAGGTGATCTCCTGGGCCCAGTCGATGGCGCGGCAGCGCAGGCTGTAGGTGAACTGGATGAACGTGGCGCCCCTGGGGAGTATCGCGTCCAGGGCCGACCCGATCTGATCGACGGTGCTCTTGGGCAGGGACTTCAGGGGTAGGCTCGATACCACAGTCGACACGCGCTGCGCCCGCCAGCCGAGCAGACTGACGAGTTCGGCCGCGTCGCCCTCCAGGATCGCCACCTCCGGGAACCGTTGCCTGAGGTGTGCGGCCAGCAGCGCCGATTTTTCAACGACTATGAGCCGCTCCGGCGCCACCCCATGGGCCAGCAGCGAGGCGGTCACGACGCCCGTCCCGGCGCCCAGCTCCACGATGTAGCCCTTGGATGCGGCCACCGCCTGTGCGGCCATGTAGTCCGCAAGGTGCCGCGAACTCGGGCAGGCCGCGCCGACGGCCTGCGGCCCCGAACAGAGGGCGCGGGCAAAAAGTCGCAGATCCGCCGGGAAAACCGCCGCGACGATCCGGGCGACCCCCTTACGCGTCGCGTCCCGCCACCAGGATGCCCTTTGTGTTCCCTCCCCCGGCCTTCCGGAGTCGGTCGTCGCGCGGTGCATAACCCCCCCCGTTCGTCCCCAATAAAAGCGGGCACGATCCGAATTTATCGCCCAAGCATATCGTGTAAACCAACCCGCGACTGAAGTCGCGGGCTTTATTCTGGAGAACACAGCGATGCCGTATTCAGCGAACATGCCGGAGGTTTACTCGGAAGCCGAGGCTTCCGGCCCAACGCATTTCCCTGTCGGGCTGCACCGGTTGCCGAATCGTGCCGGAAGGTCCACATCCTGTGCAACAGTCTCTAGACCATCGACTTGCGTCGGCAATCCCTCGTTACTCGGTCACGTCACCAAGCCACGTGGGGGATACGGGCGACGTTTGGATTATAGCGCAATTCCGCCCGCGACTGAAGTCGGTCGCGGGTCTCCTTGCGGAGGTTCTATGAACCGGCGATTGCAACGACGACGCGACAATTAGGCCGAAACGCCGCCTCGGATCCCGTTAGGGAAGAAGGGCGCGCAGCCGCTTTTTGTGGCGGTAGATCGCGCTCTCCAGGGCGTGCCGCAATTGCAGTGCGACGCCGGTATCGCCTTCCACGCACAATCGGCGATCGAAGAACAGTGCGTCCGCGTCCTCGGTCTGCAGGAGGAGCGCCATAAACGACCGCATCTCGCCGCGTATGCAGGTCTTCCAGGGGGTCGGCGGCGCGGGCCACAGGCGTCCATTGCGGATCACAAAGCCGATTGCAAGGTGCGGGTTGGTGATCTCGAGACGCACCCGAGTGCCCGACAGGTCATTCAAGGAACGGTCCGAGATCAGCAGGATATTGGCCATGAGCGCGCCGCCCAGGGCAATGGCCGGCGCCGGCAGCACCTTGATCCCGAGGTCCAGGGCGCGGGGCGCGGTCTGTGAGATGATGTCGGACACCAAGGTCATGCGCGCATTGTTCGCCCTTTGCTGCATCTGCGGGTTGATGCGCGTCAAACGCTTTGCGCTGGATCAAAAGGCGCGATGGTGCCGCGCCCTATGCTGCCGCCACGATGTTTACCGATATGCGCCAATTCCTTGCGCACCTCGAGCGCCAGAAGCTCCTGGCGCGCGTGACTGCACCGGTTAGTGCCCATCTGGAGATCACCGAGATCTGTCGGCGGGCCATCATGGCCCAGGGGCCGGCGCTGCTGTTCGAGCACGTCGACGGCGGGACCGTGCCGGTGGTGGGGAACCTGTTTGGGACCCGCGAGCGCGTCTTGCAGGCCATGGATCTCGACGACAGCGCCGCCCTGCGTTCGCTAGGCGAGCTCCTTGGGCGCATCAAGGAGCCCCGTTGGCCGCGCGGTACCGGCGAGGCCATCCAGCATCTGCCCATCATCGGCCGCCTGTGGGCGGCCCGCGCGCGGGTCGTGGGGGAGCCGGCGCCGGTCCACGAGTGCGTCCAGGAGGGTCCGGCCGTCGATCTCGAGGCCCTGCCGATCTCGCACTGCTGGCCCGAGGATGCCGGCCGTCTCCTCACCTTCGGTCTGGTCATTACCCGGCCGGGGCGCGAGGGGCGGCACAACGTGGCGGTCTACCGCCAGCAGCTGATCGGCCGCAACCGCCTCATCATGCTCTGGCTGGCCCACCGGGGCGGCGCCGGCGACTATGCGCGGTTTCGCGAGACTTACCCCGACGAGCCGTTTCCGGTGGCGGTGGCCATCGGCGCGGATCCGGCGCTCACCATAGCCGCGGTCGCGCCCATCCCCGATACCCTGTCCGAGTACCAGTTCGCAGGCCTTTTGCGCGGCGCCCGCACCGAGCTTGCGCGCTCGGGCAACGGATTGCTGGTGCCGGCGCGCGCCGAGATCGTATTGGAGGGCGTAATCGCCCCCGACGATACCGCCGTGGAGGGACCGTTTGGCGATCACACCGGCTACTACAATGCCCAGGACCGGTTCCCGGTCATGACCGTGACCCGCGTGACCCACCGTCATGCCCCTCTCTATCAGACCACCTACATGGGGCGCTCGCCCCATGACGAGCCCTCGGTATTGGCCGGCGCCCTGAACGAGGTCTTCGTGCCCCTGCTGCAACAACAGTTTCCCGAGATCACCGATTTCTACCTGCCCCCGGAGGCCTGCTCCTACCGGGTCGCGGTTGTGAGCATTCGCAAACGTTATCCCGGCCATGCCCGCCGCATCATGTTCGGCATATGGTCCTACCTCCGCCAGTTCACCTACACCAAGTTCGTGATCGTCACCGACGACGACATCGATGTGCGCAACTGGTCGGAGGTGATTTGGGCCCTGGTGACCCGCGCCGATCCCGCCCGCGACGCGGTCATCCTCACGGACACGCCGATCGATTATCTGGATTTCGCGAGCCCCGAGGCCGGCCTGGGCGGCAAGATGGGCCTGGATGCCACGCTGAAGCGGCCCCCCGAGACCACCCGTCCCCCCGGCCGGCCCATCCGCCCGGATCCGCGGACCCAAGCCGCGGTCGCCGATATCTGCGCGGCCTTGGGCCTGTGAGCGTATATTGATAATAGTCAAGGCGCGCCTTGCCCCCGGGGCGATACCTTCGTGCTTTAGGATTATCTTATGAACGCTCAGTTTGACGCATCGCTTATCGCCCGCTATGGGGAGTCGGCGCCGCGCTATACCTCGTACCCTCCGGCCACGCAATTCCATGGCCAGTTCGGGGTCGATGACCTGAGCCGGGCGCTCGCGGCCCGGCCCGCCGGTCAGGCGTGGTCGCTCTATGTGCACGTCCCGTTCTGCGAGTCGGTGTGCTATTACTGCGCGTGCAACAAGACCGTGACCAAGCACCATGAGCGCGCCAAGCCCTATGTGGGACGCGTGGCCAGGGAGCTTTCGCTGCTCTCACCTCTGCTTGGCGCACGCCCTCCGCTGGATCAGCTCCATTGGGGCGGCGGGACGCCCACCTTCCTCGACCATGACGAGATGCATGCCCTGATGTGCGCGATCGCCGAGCGCTTCGCCCTGCGATCCGGAGACGGCGGCGAGTACTCGATCGAGATCGACCCGCGCCATGCCTCCGACGCAACGCTCGCGCTCCTGCGGGCCATCGGGTTCAATCGCTTGAGCCTCGGTGTCCAGGACTTCGACCCCCAGGTGCAGCGCGCCATCAACCGCGAGCAGTCCTTCGCGCTCGTGCGTCACGTCGCCGACGCCGCGCGCGCCCTGGGCTTCCGGTCCTTGAGCGTGGATCTGATCTACGGCCTGCCGCGGCAGACCCGCGACAGCTTCGCGCGCACGCTCGATCGTCTGCGCGAGATCGCGCCGGACCGGGTGTCGCTCTTCAATTACGCCCATCTCCCGGAACGCTTCAAGCCGCAGCGGCGCATCAATGCCGCGGAGATCCCCGATGGCCTCACCAAGATCGCCATCCTAAGCGATACCGTCGAGACCCTGATCGGGGCCGGCTACGTCTATATCGGGTTGGACCATTTCGCCAAGGCCGACGACGAGCTCGCCCGCGCGCAACGCGAACGCACGCTCGCGCGCAATTTCCAGGGATATTCGACGCACGGCCACCTCGATGTCCTGGGCGTGGGGGCCTCGGCGGTGAGCCGCATAGGCGAGGTCTACAGCCAGAACGCTTGGGACCTGAAGGAATACGAGGATCTTGTCGATCAAGGGACGCTCCCCGTGCGCCGCGGGTTCGAGTTGAGCGCCGATGACATCGTGCGCCGCGAGGTCATCAACGACCTTTTGTGTCATATGGAGTGTGACATAGCGGCGGTCGAGGCCCGCCACGGCCTGCGTTTCGCGACCTATTTCGCATCCGAACTCAAGCGTCTCGAACCTTTTATCCACGATGGCCTCGTGGAGGCGGACGGCAAGACGATCGCGGTGACCGCGCGCGGCCAGATGTTGGTGCGTGCGATCTGCGCGGTCTTCGACCGCTACCTGCTCATCGCCGATCGCCGGCGATTTTCGCGCGTTGTCTAGGAAAACTCTTGTATCCTCTGGGAATACTTTCATGCCGCGTCCCGTGCGTCTCCCGATCCTGATCCTCGCGCTGTTCGCGACCGATGCATCCGCCAAGGTCCTGACCGGCCGGCAGGTCTTCGACCAGACCTGCCACACCTGCCATTCCCGCGGGGTCGCCGGCGCGCCCAAATTCGGCGACCGCGCCGCCTGGCGAGCGCATCTCGCGAAGGGGCTCAAGGTCCTGGAGGCCCACGCCATCCACGGCTATTACGGCCACAGCTTCATGCCCCCCAAGGGCGGTAACGAGTCCTTGACCGACAGCGAGGTGCGGGCGGCGGTGCGTTACATGGTCGCGGCGGTCAGCACGCAGCGCCCCGGGGCCCCTTGATCTAAGTCAATGAATGGCCGGACCATCGGACTAAGCTCAATCAATGACATCTGCAATCGCATCACGGTTACCGAAGCTGAGCCTGAGGGGTCGGCAGTTGTTGCCCATATTCCAGGGCGGCATGGGTGTGGCCATCTCCGCCCACAAACTTGCCTCGGCGGTGGCGCGCGAAGGTGCGGTGGGGACTATCGCGAGCGTCGACCTGCGGCATCTGCACCCGGACATCATGAGCCGCCTGCGGCGCTGCCGGGACACCAATAAGATGCTCGAGGCGAACCTCGAGGCCCTGGACCGCGAGGTGAAGGCCGCGCGCGCCGCCAGCGGCCCGGCGGGCTTCATCGCCGTCAATGTCATGCGCGCGCTCAACCACTACGCCGAATTCGTTCGTCAGGCCTGTGTGAGCGGGGCCAACGCCATCGTCATGGGGGCGGGGTTGCCGCTCGATCTCCCGGAACTCACCCAGGGCCACGACGTGGCCCTGATCCCCATCCTCTCCGAGGAGCGCGGGATCGAGGTCCTGTTGCGCAAATGGATGCGTAAGGGCCGGCTCCCGGACGCCGTCATCATCGAACACCCGGGCCATGCCGGGGGGCATCTCGGGGCGCCGCGGCTTGCCGACGTCGAGTCCCCGCGTTTCGATTTCCGCCATGTCCTGAAAGAGGCCCTGGCGCTCTTTAAGAAGCTCGGCATCGCCGCCGAACGCATCCCGCTCATCCCGGCGGGCGGCATCGGATCGTTCCGGGCCATACGCGAGCTGCTCGACCGGGGCGCCTCTGGGGTGCAGTTGGGGACTGCGTTTGCGGTCACCGAGGAGTGCGATGCGCATCCGAACTTCAAGAGGGTGTTGGCGGAGGCGCGACGCGAGGATATCGTCACCTTCATGAGCGCGGCGGGTCTGCCTGCGCGCGCGGTCCTGACGCCGTGGCTCAAGCGCTATCTGGCGCGCGAGACCCTTCTGAAGGCCCGGGCCAGCGATCGTTGCGGGGGGTGTGCGAGCCGCCTCGAATGCCTGAGTCACTGTGGCTTCAAGGACGGCAATCCCGAGGCCGGGCAGTTTTGTATCGAGACCCAACTGGCCGCCGCGGCCAAGGGTAATGTCGAGCAAGGACTCTTTTTTCGAGGGGGGTCGCCATTGCCCTTCGGCCGCGAGATCCGTCCGGTGCGCGATCTCCTCGAGTATCTTTTGACGGGCGTGGCGCCCGCGCTGGCGCAAGCCCCGGCCGTCTCCCTGATCGCCTGAGGGGGGCCTAATGCCGTGCTGCTACGTCCTCGATCTGCGGCTGGCGCCTCGGGGCATGCCGCCGGCCACCTACGCCTATTCCATCCTGCGGGAGCTGGGTCCCGGTGAGACCGTCCGCATCTGGAGCCCCGAGGAGCCGGCGCTTCTGATGGCCCAGCTCCAGAATCACCTGCGCCACACGCTCATCTGGCGGACCGTAACCGACGGCCAGGGCTACCTGATCACCCTGCACATCCGCGGCCCGGGCGAGCTCCTCCCGCTGGCCGATACCTTGCGGCGCGACCACGACGACATGGACGCGCGGCTTGTCCGGTCGCTGGCCCTGGCCGACGCCGGGCGCTGGATCGAGGCGGTCACCGAGGTCGATGGTCTCGATCGAGCCCTGCGCGCCCACATCCTGATCGAAAACGAACTCCTCGCGCCGCTCGCTGCTGACGATGCCAGAGAGCCCACTGCGCTCATGCGCCGGGAGCACGACGACATCCTGGTCCAGCTGGATGCGATCCGGGAGGTGTGCCTGACCCCGGACGCACCGTGCGGCGACCTGAGTACATGGCTGGGGCTTCTGGCCGCGAGTCTCAACAAGCACGAGTTTCGGGAAGAGGCCTCGTTGTTCGGTGCCTGGGAGCGGGCGGCCGGCGGTGCGGACCCGGGGCTCCTGGATACGGTGCGCCGGCGGCTGTCGCCCGCCGTCTCCTGACGCCGCGGGCCCCGAAGGCCGGCGCTTCCTAGGTGCCGCGCGCGGGCACGAGCCCGATGTAGAACAATACCGCGCAATATTGCGCGATGCTCCCCCCCAATACGAACAGGTGCCAGATCTCGTGGCCGAAGGGCCATCGCTCGTCAAAGATGAAGAACACGATACCGACGGTATAGAGCAGCCCGCCGGCGGCCAGCCAGACCAAGCCGGCCGGCGCCAGATGGCGCATGAGCGGCTGCAGGGCGATCAGGATCAGCCACCCCATGACGACATAGAAGATGACCGAGAGTCGTCGGGACCGCTGCGGGATGAATTCCTGAACGATGCCGATGATCGCAAGCCCCCACAGGACCCCGAACAAGGACCACCCCCATGGCCCGCGCAGCGGCCCTAGGGCGAAGGGTGTGTAGGTCCCGGCGATCAGCAGGTAGATCGCGACGTGGTCGAGCCGCTGGAACACCGCGCGCGCCCGGCCGGTCAGGCCGTGATAGAGGCCTGACATCGTGTATAGGAACACGAGCGTCAGCCCGTAGACGCTGAAGCTCACGATCCGCCACGGATCGGCCCGCAGCGCCGCGAATACGATCAAAACGATCGTCCCCGCGACCGCCATCAGCCCCCCGATAACGTGGCTTAGGCTGTTGAATCGTTCGGAGCGCAGCATCCCTATCCCCCTCGTAAGGGAGTATACCATTGGTTCGCCGGTCCCCGTATTCGCGCGCCCGCCCCGTGCGGCGTTGGCCGTTTCCCCGCTCGGGGGGCCGCCGCGGGTCTTGGTCCGGGGCGGGGGCCGCTTCAGCCGTGGCTGATGCGATGGGCCAGAAAGGCGGGCAGCAGGGCCCTGATCCGGACCCATCCCAGGCCGATCATCTCATGGACGATCAGTGCCGACAGGGCGAGCGCGTGGGCATTCGGGAGATAGGCGAGGATCGTGTCCCCGCGGCGCGAAGACGTCACGAAGTCGGTGGGCGCCGGGACCACTTTGAAGCCGGCCTCGCGAAAGAGCGCGGCCGCGCGCGGCATGTGCCAGGCCTGGGTCACGAGGAAGATGGAGTGGATCTTCTGCGGGTGCAGGATGGACCAGGAATACGCCGCGTTTTGCGCCGTGGTCTTAGAGCTCGCCTCCACCCACTTCACCGGGGTCGCGAAGTCCCGGGTCAGGACGTGGCGCATGAGCAGCGCGGCAGGCGTCCCGCCCAGCGGGGCGCCGCCCGACACCAGTATGGGCAGGCGCGTCTCGCGAAAGAGGTGGGCGGCGTAGCGCAGGCGCACCAGGGTGTCGGTGCCGACGGTATCGCGGCGCCCGTATTCCGGGGCGTCATGGTAGCGTCCGGCGGCGAGCACGACGATGGCGCGCGGGCCTATCGGAAGCGGGCGGCTCAGGGCCGGGTCGCTCTCCCAGGCGCGCGCCAGCATCGTGCTTGCGATCGGCAGGCTCATCACGACCAGTCCGGCCCACGACAGCACCACCATCGCCGCGCCGGTCCTCGGCCGGTGCGCCGCCATGAGCACCAGGCCGGCGGCCATCACCAGCAGAAAGAGCCCGGGCGGGGTAAGGCAGGCGTTGACCAGCCCGTGCCAGACGATCACGTCCTGACCGTCTCCCCCGCGGCCTGGCGGTCGGCGTGGTAGGAGGATCGCACGAGCGGGCCGCTTGCGACATTGCGAAAGCCCAGCCCCCGCGCCAGTTCGGCGATCTCGGCGAATTCCTCGGGGGTCACGTAACGGTCCACGGCCAGATGTGCCAGGCTCGGGCGCAGGTATTGTCCGACCGTGAGCCATTCGCAGCCGTGGGCGCGCAGATCGGCCAGTGTCTGCTCGATCTCTGCGCGGCTCTCGCCAAGGCCCACCATGAGGCCGGATTTGGTGGGGATGTCCGGATAGCGGTCCTTGAAGGCCTTGAGCAGCGCCAGGGAACCCGCGTAATCGGCGCCGGGTCGCACGGCCTTGTAGAGCCGCGGCACGGTTTCCATGTTGTGGTTGAAGATGTCCGGCGGTGCGGCGGCCAGCGCGTCCAAGGCCGCCTCCACGCGCCCCCGGAAATCCGGAACCAGGGCCTCGATGCGCACCGCGGGCGCATGGGCGCGTATCGCGCGGACGCAGGCCGCGAAGTGCGCCCCTCCCCCGTCGCGCAGGTCGTCGCGATCCACGGAGGTGATGACCACGAAGCGCAGCCCCATGGCCGCTATGGCCTCGGCCAGATGGCGGGGCTCGTCGGGGTCCAGGGCATCGGGCCGTCCGTGCGCCACGTCGCAAAACGGACACCGCCGCGTGCATAGGCGGCCCATGATCATAAACGTCGCGGTCCCGTGTCCGAAGCACTCGCCGATATTCGGGCAGGACGCCTCTTCGCATACGCTGTGGAGGGCGTGGTCGCGCAGGACCGTCTTCAGGCGCCCGACCTCGGGCGACAGCGGCGAGCGCACCCGCAGCCACGCGGGCTTGGGCGCGGGCCGCGCCGGCTCGTGCGCCGCCCGCACCTTGATCTTCTCGATTCCCTTAAGGGCTCGCGAGGGGGCGGGGCGCGGATCCGATGTCTGCGTCATAATGATGGCGGTTTTCCGGGTGACGCCTGAAGCGTGTTGATGAGTTCCGTGACTACGACCGCAGCGACCTGATCCCTGTCCGCCGGCCCCCCGCAATCCGCGATCTGGGTCATGCGCAGACCCCGGTAACCGCAGGGCGCGATCGCCGCAAACGGCCCAAGATCCATGGCCACGTTCAGGGCGAGCCCATGATAGCTACGGCCGGCGCGGATGCGCAATCCCAGGGATGCGATCTTGGCGTCCCGGACATACACGCCGGGGGCGCCGGGGCGGGTCTGCGCATCGCCTACCCCAAAGGACGCGAGCGTGCCCAAAACGGCCGATTCCAGGGCCGACACCAAGTGCCGCACCCCGATCCCGCGGCGCGCGAGGTCGATCAGGGTGTAGACGATGAGCTGGCCCGGCCCATGATAGGTCAGATCACCCCCGCGATCGGTGTCCACGGTGGGGATGGGGCTACGCGGCGGCGGTTCCTGGGCGTTGCGTCCGCGCGTGTAGACCGGGGCGTGTTCGAGCACCCAGATCTCGTCGGGCGTGTCGGGCGAGCGCGCGTCGTTGAACGCGCGCATGGCCCGCCAGCTGTCCTGGTAATCCACCAGCCCGTCCCAGCGACGGATCGCGATGTCCTGCGTCATAGCGCCATCAGGACCTCCGGCGATGCGCTCAAGGCCTCGTAGATGGCGTCGAGCTGCGCCCGTCCGGAGGCGCGAATGGTGAGCGTCACGGCAAGATAAGCGCCGCCGCGACTCTCGCGGCTTGAGTGTGCCAATAGGTCCTCGGGCGCGATGTGCCGCGAGACCATCGCGTGCACCAGGGCCTCGAAACGCACCGACCGCCGGCCTATGGCCTTGATGTCGATGGTGCACGGAAAGGCCAAGACCTCGGGCGCCTGGCCGTCGTGTCCGTTCGTCGCCGCCACTTAAACCCTTTTGCCCATGCGCACTTCCTCCTTGAATATCTGGAACGCCGTGTGCAGGCGGCAGAACACCGAGCCGGGTACGCCGCTGCCCACGGGCGCGCCATCGATGCGCGTCACCGCCGCCACCTCGCGCCCGGAGCTCGTGATGAAGACCTCGTCGGCGCCCACGAGCTCGGCTCGGGACGGCGCCCGTTCCTCGACAGCGATGCCGAGTTCGGCTGCCAGTTCCAGGACCACGTCGCGGGTGATGCAGCCCAGGATCAGCCGGTCGCGTGGCGCCGTAAGCAGCCGCCCCGCGGATACCGCGAAGACATTGCTGACGGCGCCCTCGTTCACCCGGTCGTCCCGGACCAACAGGGCCTCGTCGGCCCCGCGGCTCAAGGCCTCCTGGACCAGAAGGACGTTGGCGATGAGCGAGGTGGTCTTGATGTCGCACCGTCCCCAGCGGATGTCGTCGCAGAGGATCGCCGCCACCTCGAATCCGGCGCCAGCCGTCGGATCCCCCGGCCGCGCGTAGGCGAACACCGTGGGCGGGGCGTTTGCGGGGAAGGCGTGCTGACGGGGTGCCGAGCCGCGCGTCACCTGCAGGTACAGGCTGCCGTCGCCGGACCGGAGCGTATCGGTCAGGCGGGCCAATATCGCGGGCCAGCGGATGGCAAACTGCTGCCCGACCATGCCCACCGCCGCCATGCTGTCCGCAAGGCGCGCCAGGTGCGCCGCCTCCCGGAACGGCCGGTGGCCGTAGACCGGAATGACCTCGTAGACGCCATCTCCGAATATGAAGCCGCGGTCGAAGGCCGACACCCGCGCGCTTTCCGCAGGCATCCAGTCGCCGTTCAGATACACAAGCATGGGACTGGGTCCTCCCGTATCGGCGCGCTACCGTCACGGCGATTTACTCGCCTGCGCCTTTCCCCGGGCGGTCCGGGCGTCGCCCGGGAGCGACCCTGGGGCTCGCCACCCCCGCTCTGGCGCGCCTCCCTGCGGACCGCTCATCTTGGCCCCATTATAGGAGGCCGGCGGGCCGCGCGCCAGTCGACGGCCCGGCCCGCGCCTTTTACATCCCCCGGTGCCGGCCGTGGTTCATGGGTCGATAATGAGACCGCGGCCCATGCCGGCCCGCGACAGCCGTGCCGACATGGCCAGGGCGGCACGCCGGTCCGCCTCCGGCCCCAGGCGCACGAGATAGAGCGTCCGCCCATCTATCGTGCCGTGCACCACATGCAGGTCCCTCAATCCCTTCCGGTCGAGGCGGCGCGCCAGGCGCCGGGCATCCTGCCGTCGGGAGAAGGCGCCGGCCTGCACGAAGAAGGCCCGATGCGGCCCGAATACGTCCGACCCGCGGCGGGCGGTCAGGAGGCGCCTTCGGTTGGTCTGACCGGGCACTATGCCCTCGACCTCCACCGGCGCGGTCCCGGTGGCGAGCACGCCCAGGCGCGCGGCGGCCGCGTACGACAGATCTATGATGCGCCCCGGATAGAATGGCCCGCGGTCGTTCACGAGGACGATCACGGACTTGTTGTTGTTGAGATTGCGCACGAGCGCATAGGACGGCAACGGCAGGACCTTGCTGGCTGCGGTCATGGCGTACATGTTGTAGGTCCCGCCGTCGGCGGTCTTTTGTCCGTTGAAGGGGATGCCGTACCAGGAGGCGATGCCGCGCTGGCGATAGCCGGCGGCGGTCTTCAGGGGATAGTAGGTGCGACCATCGACGGTGTAGGGGCTATTGCCGTAAGGGCTCAAGGCGAGCTTATGGGGCACGACGCTGCGTGCGGAAAGGTCCGCCGGATTACGATAGCCGGTGCTTGGCAAAAAGCCGCAGCCGGCCAGCATGAGCGACAGGCATAGACCGGCCGCAAGGCGCCCGCAACCGATTTCGGAACGACGACCGATACCCATGGGTCGAGACCCCGTGACGTTGGCCATCCAAGAGTACAACACGGGCGGCGCCGACAAAAACCCCGGCCGCGCCCGCCGGCTGCCGGCCGCCGCCGCGTTTCGCAAGCCCGGGGCCGCGTCGCCGGTCAACTGACGAGACGGCGGTGGCTGTGGATGCTCATGAGGACCCCGAGCCCGGCCATGATGATGATCAGCGAGGTGCCGCCATAGCTGAGCAGCGGCAGCGGTACGCCGACCACCGGCAATATCCCGGCGACCATGCCCATGTTGATGAAGACGTCGAAGAAAAATAGGATCGACAGGGACCCGGCGAGCAGCCGCGAGTAGGTGTCCTGCGCGGAGAAGGCGATGCGCAGGCCGCGATAGACGATAAAGAGGTACAGCGAAAGCAGCGCCAGGTTGCCGAACAGCCCGAACTCCTGGCAGAACACCGCGAACGCGAAGTCGGTCGTGCTGTCGGGCAGGAAATGCAGGTGCGCCTGACTGCTGTTTAACCAGCCTTGCCCGAAAAGGCCCCCGGAGCCGACCGCTATCATCGCCTGGATGGCATGATAGCCCGCCCCCAGGGGATCGGCCTCGGGATGGAACAGGATGTAGATCCGCTGGCGCTGGTACTGGTGCATGTGGGCCCAGAGCACCGGGGCCGCCGCAGCCCCCAGCAGCCCGACCGAAAG
>DAIDMD010000138.1 GCA_027449165.1 Acidiferrobacter sp.
CGTCGCACCCGGTCTTGCACGCCCGGGCGTCGATCAAAAGCCCGTAGCGGACGGGGCTCTTGCCGCCGCGCGCGCCCTTGACCATAAGGTCGCGGGCGAACACCGTGACCCCGGGGGCGAGCGTCAGCGCCACCGCCGCCCCGGCGAGCCCGAGAAGCCTGCGGCGTACCGCATCCGGCCCCGCGGCGCCCTGCTCGTCGGGTCCCTTGTCGCGTGTCTCGTCTGTCATTGCCCACCTCCCGCGACAGCTACACCCAGCCGGGCCCGCAACACCCGCGGGATGCGAAACGCCGCCTGCACCGCGCCCTGCGCCCCCAGGGCGCCGGCCGAACCGGACTTATGCGGCACCGCGGCATGGCAATCGAAGCAATCGAGCCGCACCCCGACATAGGCGTGGCAGGTCGCGCAAAACTGTCCCGGGGCGTTCACCGGGATCGGCTGGCCCGTGGCATTGCGCTGGACATGACAGGCCACGCAGTGCGTGAGCCGATAGCGCGTGTCGCGGGCGTCGTGGCGCACGATCTCCTCGCGCACCGCGCGCAACAGCATCATGTGCGTGCGGCGCATGACCGAAAGCGGCAGGACGCAGTGCCCGGGCGCCTTCGGGATCACAGGCCTCGCGACCGGTCCCCGATGCGCCGCCCACACGCCCCCCAGGGCGAGGAGCACCGCGAGCACCGCCACCACCCCCGCGCGTGTGCGCATCTCACTCCCCCAGGCCCATCTGGATATAACCCGCCGGACAGACGTCGGCGCAGATGTGGCAGCCGATGCAGCGCGTGTAGTCGGTGGTCACGTAGTAGCCGAGCGCCTTCTGGTCGCGCGGCACCTTCTGCACCGCCACCTGCGGGCAGAAGACCACGCAGTTGTCGCACTCAAGGCACAGCCCGCAGCTCATGCAGCGGCCGGCCTCGGCCACCGCCTGGGCCTCCTCCAGGGGGGCGATGCGCGTGCCGCCGTCGCTAAAGAGCTCGGAGAGCCGGCGCTCGGTGCGCGCGATGCGCGGCGTCGTCGGGAAATGCGCGAGAAACAGCGCATCCGACTCGATCACCTCGCGCTGCGCCCGGTTCTCGAAGATATGCACCGCATCCGGGCTCGTCACCACGCCGTTCACCGGCTTGGCCTCCCGCGGCAGGCCCTCGCGGATATCGAAGTGCCGCTTGTCGATGTGCGGGCGGCGCGCCAGGGGCCGGCCGCTCAGGAAGGCGTCCATCCCCTCGGCGGCCACCGCCGCGTGCCCGATGGCGGTCGCGAGCAGGTGGGGCACGATGATGTCGCCGCCCACGAAGTGCTTGGGGTGGCCTATCACCTGAAGCCCCGGGCCCGGGGCGATGGCATGGCGGCCGTTGTCCAGGACCTCGAGGCCCTCCATGTCGGCCACCTGGCCGATGGCGAACACCACCAGGTCGGCCTCGAGCTCGATCTCGTCGCCCTCGACGCGCACGCGCTTGCCATCCTTCCCGTGCGCGCAGGGGGCGAAGCGCACGCCGACCGCCCGCCCGTCCTTGTCCAGGGTGACCGACAGCGGCATGACGTTGCCGATGATCGCGACGTCCAGCGAGCGGGCGTCTTCCACCTCGCGGGCCGAGGCCTTGAGCTTGTCGACCGGCAGGACCGAGGTCAGCGTCACCTTCTGGCCGCTGTGGATGGCCGCCTGCGTCACCATGTCGGCGGTGTAGGTCAGCGGCGAGCCGTCGGGCTTCGTCCCCGAGAACCCCCCCACCTTGCGCGCCACCGTGGTCACGTCGATCGAGGTGTCGCCGCCGCCTACGACCACGATGCGCCGCGGCACGGCCGGCAGCCGGCCCTCGTTGAACTCTCGGAGAAACTCG
>DAIDMD010000139.1 GCA_027449165.1 Acidiferrobacter sp.
CGTAGTGCCGCAAAGAGCGGCGTCGTGCATACGAGGTCGCCAATGTTGTCTCGGCGGATAAACAAAACGCGTCTGGGCTCGATCACGTCGGATTCCCGTGCTCGATCGCGGCCAGGACGGCATCCACCGGGATGTGGTCGACGCGTGCCGCCTGCAGGACCGTATGACCCGTGCCCCAGGGACGCCATTGAGTAACCTTGTGGTCGCAATACAGGCCGATGACCGGGGTCCCCACGGCGGCGGCGATATGGATATGGCCGCCATCGGATCCCACGAGCGCGCCGACGGCGGCAAGGCCCGCCGCAAGCGCCAAGAGGTCGGGCGTGGGGTAGCCCAGCACCGGTAGGTCTCGGCATCGAACGAGCAGTTCCTGGGCCCGTTCGTCGTCGCCTGGGTGTTCGGGTCGGGATGCCTCCCCCGGCGACCAGAACAGTACGAAGCGGTGTCCACGCTCGGCACCTTTGCGCATCAGGGCCGCGAAACTCTCAAGCGGCCAGCGGTTCTCGCTTTCCCGAGCGCTGATGTGGAGGCCAATCGCCTGCCCATAGCCGCGGCCCGCCAGGGCATCGCGCGCACCCGCGAGCGCTTGCGCAGCCAATGTCAGGCGCGGCGCGGGCGGTGGGCCGGGGATGTCCAGCGCGCGAAGCAGCTCGTAGACCCTTTCGACCTCATGGAGCGGCCGGTTGGCGTTTTGATCCACGATCTGTTCGGTGATGCCGGCCAGGCGCGTAAGGTTGCGCATCTCGGAGCGCGGGCGGCTGCCGGCATGCAGGACTATCTGGTAGCGCTCCTTGCGCAGGCCAGCGACGAGCTTGAATCGGTCGCGCACGAGCGCCAGTACTCCCGCATCCGGCCTATGCTTGGATTTGACATAGACGTGGACGCGATCGAGATAGGGGTTGCCGTCGAGCAGCGGGGCATTGTAAGAATTGACGAGCGCGCCGATGTGGGCGTCCGGGTAGCGGTGGCGGATTCCCTCGAATACGGGCAAGGTACATATGAGGTCGCCGATATTGTCGCGGCGGACGACGAGAACGCGCGGCGCTTCGCGCGCGGACTGGGAGGCGAGGTCTGGTGGCACGGGCATCGGCCTAGTGTATCGGAATCAGGGCGCGAAGGGTTGTTTCCGGGTCTTTCTCGTACCGCCATCGCACAGGAAGTTTGATACCTCACCTGCGAATCATCACCGCTGATCCCTTCTGCGCGGCCTCCCTTGGTATGATGCCCCGCTATCTGGGAGGACTCATGTGCGGGATCGGAGGGTTTGTCGGTAAGCGGGTCGTCGACCCCGGGCAATGGCAGGCGATGCTCGCGGTCCTCAAGGTCCGTGGCCCCGATGCCCAAAAGGCCGCGGTGTGGGACGGGTCTTTTCGGGAGACGGACGGCGCCGGTACCGCCGGCCTTTTGCACGCGCGCCTTAGTATCCGCGATCCACGTCCCGAGGCCGATCAGCCCATGGCCAACGCCCAGAGGGATGTCTGGGTGTGCTTCAATGGCGAGGTCTACGGCTACGAGGCCGACCGGGAGGAATTGCGGGGCCAGGGCTACGCCTTTCACACGACGAGCGACACCGAATTTATCCTCCATGCCTATGAGGCCTGGGGCGATGCCTTTGTCGAGCGGCTGCGCGGCATGTTCGCGATTGTCATCCTCGACCTGCGTCGTAGGCGCCTTTTTGCCGTACGGGATCGGCTGGGTTTGAAGCCCCTCCTCTACTATTCTGACGGCGAGAATTTCGCGTTTGCCTCCACCCTGCGCGCCCTGTTGCCCTATCTCGGAGATCGGGCTCGTATCGCCCCCGAGGCCATCGACGCCTATCTTGCCCATCGTTATGTTCCGGCCCCCCTGTCCCTGGTGCAGGGCGTCAAGCGCCTTGCCAATGGCCGCTGTCTCGCTTGGGAGTTCGGGCGAGGGCTGCCCCCGGAGTTACGCGCATACTGGCATCCGGCGCCCTTGGTCGCGGATTTGCGGGATACGCTCGATGGCGCGGTGGCCTTGCGCACGGCCTCTGATCGCCCGGTGGGGATCTTTCTGAGCGGCGGCATCGATTCGGCGGTCGTGGCGTCGAGCCTTGTGCGCCAGGGCTACACGAACATTACCGCCTTTACCGCAACCTTCCCGGGGACCGCCTATGACGAGGGGCCGCAGGCCGCGCGCATGGCCAAGGCCCTGGGTCTTGGCCACAGGGCCGTGCCCGTCGAGCCGTGCCTCGCCGACGATTTTGACCGCATCGTAGCCGACCTCGATGAGCCGTTCGCCGATCCCAGCGCCTTGCCGCTCTGGTATCTGGCGCGTGCCGCCACCGAGGAGGTCAAGGTGGTGTTGGGGGGCGATGGCGGTGATGAGCTCTTCGCCGGCTACAAGCGCTATCGCCCGCACCTGCGTAGCCGCTGGCGCGGGTCTGTCACGATCCCGCTCGCCTATGACGGCCTGCCTTGGGAAAAGCCGGCGCGCTGGCGTGAGGAGCTGGGATTGACCTGGCAGGAGGCCTATGAGCTGCGCTTCTCGGGGCTGTCGCCGGCCGTGCGCCGTTATCTGCAGCCCGACTTGCCGGCGATGCCCCCCGTCCACTGGCGGGACTTCCCTTCGCCCCACAAGGGCTTGGCGGCCCTGCTCGACATCGATTTCGCCAATTACCTCCCGGAATACATCCTGCGCAAGGGCGATCTCTGCACCATGGCCCATGGGCTTGAGCTGCGCGCCCCGCTCCTCGACCACCGGTTCGTGGAGCTCGTGACCGGCCTGCCCCCAAACCGGCGCTTCACGCGTCCCGCCAAGGCCGTCTTGGTCGAGACCTGTCAGGTCTGTCGGGACGAGGGCTTATTGACCGCCAAGAAGCGCGGCTTCTCGCCACCCCTGAATCGTTGGTTACGCGAAGACCTCTCCGCGCGGCTCCCGGATCTCGGAGTGCGCCTGGCGGCGGCTACCGGCGGCCAGCTCCAAGCGGGGCGCGTCGATACCCTGGTCGCGGCCTACATCGGCGGCTTCGACAAGCTCGCCGAGCCGGTCTACCAGCTGCTCGTACTGGATGTCGCCCTGCGCTCCCTCGGTCTCGCGGCCTGATGGTCGGTCAGGGGCGTTTCTCGGCCAGGACGGCGGAGATGGCGCCAAGGACGTCTTTTTCCGAAATCCCGGTGCTGCAGCGGGCCGTAAAGGCGCAATCCGCGGGCAGGCGCACGCAGGTCTGGATCCATGGCCGGCTCCGTTCGAAGAGCACCGTCTCGTCGCGGCAAGGTATGTTGGGGCGAGTCGCCGCTTGGTAAGGGGCGGCTCCATAGAATGCCACCGGGCCATAGAGGGCCGCTTGGCCGGGCCCGAACAGCACGACCGATGGCGTCTGTGTAACGCGTGCAAGGTGCGCGATGCCCGTATCCAGGGAGACGAGCAGGCGGGCCGCAGCCAGCAGATGCCACATGTCGCGCAGGTCCAGTTGTCCCGCGACGTTGTGATATCGCCCCTCGGGGTCGACCGCATGCGCCAGCGCCTCCTGTCCCGGGCCCGCGCTCAAGATGACATGGAGGCCTTGTCGGGCGAGCGTCGCGGCGATCCCGCGCCAGTTTGCCGCGGGCCAATATTTGAGCGGCGAGCCGGCGCCGAGATGCAAGACGGCGTACGGAATGTCGGGCGGCGTGAACCGGCCGGATCGGGGGGCCGGCCAGTCCTTGGGGTCGAAGCGCTCGCCTTCGGCCGGTGCATCACCGGCAAGCGCCGCCATCATGTCGGGCAGGGTGGTGAGCCGGTCGGGTGCGGGCAGGGCCTCGTCCAGCGATGCCCGGTAATACCGGGCGCCGCCGGCATAGCCGCGTACCCACCGGGCACCGGCGGCGCGCGCCAGCCAGCCATGGCGGCTCTCGGCGGGCACGATGGCGAGATCGAAGGGCCCCAGGGCGCGCAAGCGCGTCAGGCTGTGGCGATCGCGGGGTTCGAACGGTACGGTTGTCAGACCGTAGGGCTGTCCTTCATAGAGCGACAGGAAGGCCGGCGGGCAGGTCATGACGAGGCGTGCGTCCGGATAACGGTGCCTGAGTCGCGCCAAGAGCGGCGTCAGCATCAAGGTATCGCCGAGCAGCAGATTGTGCGCGACCAGGATACGACGGACATCCTCCGCGGGCACCCGGCGCCGGCCGCGGGTGAGCGCATGCCAGGCGATACGCGTGCGCAAAGGAAGGCGGCTCGCACGCCTAGCCATGATCGTTCTTCGCGCGCAGGAGGTCTTCGTAAAAGGCCACGAAACGTTCGCCCATGAGCTGCAGATCATAGGGTTCGATGGCTACGCGCGCCGCCTGTCCCATCGCCGCGCATCGTGCGCGGTCGAGAAGTGATGCGCAGGCCTCTGCCAGACCGTTGATGTCGAGCGCGTCCCGCACAAAGCCCGTCTCGCCCTCGACGAGCAGTTCGGAGTTCCCGGCCGAGCGGCTCGTGACGACCGGCAGCCCGCAGGCCATGGCCTCGAGCACGACGTTGGGCGAGGGATCGTAGAGGGCCGGCAGGATGAAGGCGTCGGCGGCCCCGTAAAACGGCCGGGGATCGCTCTGGCGCCCGGCGAACCAGAGGCGGTCTCCTATCCCGAGCGTCTGTCCCAGCCGCCGGTAGCGCGCCTCGTGTCGGTCCTGCCCCACCACCAGCAGGCCGGCCGAGGCGGGCAACAAGGCGATGGCCCTCATCGCCTCGGCGAGCCCCTTGCGGTAGAAGCCGGACCCCACGAACACGAACACCGTATTTCCAAAGGGGATGCCATGGCGCTGCCGCACGGCGTCGTGCTCGGCCTTTACATCCGGGTGGAAGTGTCGGATATCGACGCCGTTGTAGAGGACGACGAGCTTGCCCCTGGTCTGCGGGAAGGCGGCGGCGATTTCATCGCGCACCATGCGCGACCCGCATATGATTGCGCGCAGGCGCGGGTGCGTGAGGGCCTTGGCCTCGGCGGCCAGTGCGTAGACATGGTAGGGGTTGAGCCGCAGCCGCATCCGTCCCCAGAGGCCTGTCGTCCTCCGGCGTTGGGCAAGCCAGCTGCGGTGCAGGCCATCGCCGGCCCGGAAGATGTCGGCGCAGGCCATGCGTTCGTGGCTCTGCACGAGGTCGGCCTTGAGCGCGCGCAGTCTGCGGCAGGCACACAGGGCAAATCCGAGATCCCGCCAGATCGAACCGAGATAGCCGGGATTGCAGCGCTCGATGCGCATGTCGCTTGCGCCCTGCGGCCAGTCACGTGTCACAAGCGTGATCTCCACGCCCTGCGCGGACAGGGCCTGGGCGGCCCGCGCCACGAAGCGCTCGGCGCCGCCGTCGGGGCGGTAGCGTTGGCGGATCAGGACGACGCGCATGCGCGTGTCTTCGTGTCCTCGAGGAGGTCTGTGATGGCCCGCAAGGCCTCGTCGACTCCCACCGCCCCCATGCATTCGCTCAGCTGTCCGTCGCCGCAACCGGCAAAGCCACAGGGCCGGCAACTATAAGACGAGGCGGTGAGGACGCGCGCCGGTACCCGCCAGGGTGCCCACTCCTGGTCTCCGCTCGGCCCGAAGATCGCGACCACGGGCGTGCCCATGGCCGAGGCCATGTGCATCGGCGCCGAGTCCACGCCTATGAAGAGCCGCGCCCTTTGCAAAAGGGCGGCGAGCTCCTTCAGGGTCAGTGTTCCGCTCCAGTCGATGAGCGTATCCGAGGGCTGAAGCGGCGCCAGGATCTCGCCGATCACCTGGCGTTCCGTGGCATCGGGCCCTGAGGTCACGACCAGGGCGTGTCCCGCGGCCTGGAGCTTCTGTATGAGCGCAGTCATGGAGGTCGCGGGCCAGGCCTTGAACAGCCAGCGCGACGTCGGGTGGATGACGAGAAAAGGTCGCGCGGCAAGCCCGGCCCGCGCAAGACGCCCGTCCACGCTGTTCCAGGCCTCGGGCCCCGCCACGAGGCGCAAGGCCTTCTCTTCGGTTGGTATCACGAACCCCAATCGGCGCAGGGCGTCGAGATGGGTCTCGACGGTGTGACGTTGGCGGGCGGGGACATCATAGAGGTGCGTGAAGCTCTTGCGCCACCAGCGCCCCCGTCGTCCCGGGTAGCGGCGCGCGACCGCGTAGCGCGGCTTCAGGATCCGGGCAAGCAGGGCCCCGCGCGGGTGCTCGGTGAGGTGCACGATGAGGTCGTAATGCCGGTCCTTCAGGGCCCTCAACAGCCGTCTTTCAGCGGCCATCTTCCGCGAAAGTGGCAGGTCGCGCGTACCCCGGTCGATCGTGTGGATGGCGGCGATGTCGGGATTGAGGCGCAACATGTCGAGGCTATCTTCGTAGATCAAGGCATCCACCTCGACCTTCGGGATCAGGGCGCGCAGGACCCGGAATACGGGCGCGGCCAGCAAGACGTCGCCGTGGTGGCGGAACTTTATGACGAGGGCGCGGCGTACGACGGCGGGATCGATAGCATCGGGGAGCATCGCGCCACAATAACGAAGCCCCGTCGGCTTGTCCACGGAGAGTCCGGGGCCTCGATCACGGGGCATCGTTGAGGGCATGGGCGATCCGGGGAGGCATGCGTGGGGGAAAGGCTTGCTGAGAAGGACGCAAGGCCGGACTCCGCGCCACCAAAGGTGCCAGTGGGCGACCCCCACCCCCTTTCTCGCTTGGGCGCCTCATACCGGAATCTCCGTCTCCCCTGTTGAACGGCGGCCGTCGCCTCACAGGTCCTCCGCCAGGGGTGCCCGGGTAAAGCAAAGCGGCGTGCTCAACCTGAGTACCGCCCCGGTCCCGATGGGCTCCATGGCGACCATTCGGTCGACCCCTACCGGCTTTCCGAGTTTATGGGGTTCATGGGGTTCATGGGGTTCATGGGGTTCCCGGCCCCGGATAGTTCCGAGGCCCCTCACTTGATGTGAGTCAGGCGGCCCCATAGGGAAACCATGGCCTCGCCGCATCGGCCCAGGCGGCGCACAGTACGCGCATAACCATAATCCACTGAGGAGTTGGAGTGAGTATTACGGAAATGTCGCACGACCATGATTGCTAGACGGGTCGGCAGGGCCGAGTACTCCGGGTGGCCCTGGGTTGTGGGACGCTATTGTGGCGGGCGATCTCTTGTGGCCGCTTGGTGTTGCCGGAAAGGTTGCCCCGACGTCTTGTCGCCCTTCGCGCAGCGTGACCGGCATCTTGCCGGATATGGGATTTCCGAACCAGCCCTTAAAGGACGCTATTTCCTGGTATTGAGCGCCGGACTCACCGGCCGACACGACAGTAAGGCGGCTTGCCAGCGCATCAGCGAGGGTTTAAACCTGTTTATATGTCGACTCGGGAACGATCCATGTCAAAAACGATTCTTCGCATCAAGTGCTGGGGCAACAATCTCGGTGTGCGACTGCCGGCTGTCGTGGCAAGACAAGCCAAGCTTCGTGCCGAGCAGAGTGTGCATGTGACCGTGGAGGGGGGCGGGTTGTCATCACGCCGATTGCGCGAGATACCCTCGCGCTCGAAGAGCGGCTCGCCCGGTTCGACCCCGTGCGTCATGGGGGCGAGGCGATGGTGTCGCGGCCTACGGGCATGGAACGTTGGTAGCCGGGGATGCGGCGGTCAGCAACCTGGATACCTGATCGTCAGGAGGTGGTTTGGATCGACTGCGATCCGCCGGCCGGAAGGGAGATGCGCGATATCCATCCGTTTCCGATGCTTTCGCCACGGGCCTTCAATGACCGGACCTCGCTCGTCATCGGGCTTCCCATGAGCACGGCGGATTACAATGCCGATAACCCGTTTGCCGTGGTGGCGGGCCCCGCGAAGACCCGGAAGGCGAACAAGACGAGCTATATCTTATGTCGTCAGCCCAAATCCTTTGATTGGCGCGCGCGAAAGGCGTCGCGTAACCCACT
>DAIDMD010000140.1 GCA_027449165.1 Acidiferrobacter sp.
GGCTGCGTCCGGTCGGCGCCTTGGCCGTCAGGTTCCAGATGGCCGCGGCCCCGCCCTGGCTGCCGGAGAGCTGGTAGTACAGCGCCGCGCTCGCATCGCCGATCTGACCCTTGTTGGTCACGTCCTGCTGGCTCGCCTGCGTGCCCGAGCTTTGGGCGCCGACCGACACATAGGTGCTTTGCCGGGCCAGATAAGGGACCGTCAGCGACAGCTCGAGGTCGTTGGTGGGCGCGTAACTCGCCTGGAGCGACAGCGTCTCGATGTTGCTCTGCACCTTAGTCACGTTGATCTGCCCGAGAAAGATCGCGCCGAGGGCCAGGAACCCGTTCAGGGTCAGCGCGTTGCTGTCCGAATAGGCGTAGCTCACCCCGGGCTGCAAGATGATCTGCCCGGCCTTGAACAAGGCGTTTTGCTGGCGATAGACCGCCTGGACGCTCTCCTGGGTCCCCGGCTTGCGCTGAACGCCAAGCGCCTCCGCGGAAGACGATGCGGCCCACGCCGCGGGGGTCAGGACCACGACCGCTGCCAGCGCCATTGAAACGGAACGGTAGAGTGATGTGCGCACGGTCGCCCCCTTAGTGAATTATTTTATGTGCCCAATGAAAATTGCGAGCCGGACAAGCACGGCCAGCCCATAATATTTTTTTATTTTAATAATTTTTATGTATCGTAAACCCCTCCGCCCCGACGCGCGTGCAGCGCGCCATATATCACGCCGGGGCCGCTATCTCGACGCCTTCCCCGACTACCGGAGCCGGCCAGCCCGCCTCGATCTCGCGCCCCTCAACGATCCGGACATCACCCTCGGCGACGACCGGGCCCCACACCACGCGCCGCTGACGATATCGCCATCGCACACGATGGGCTCCTACTATAACGCTATCGGCGCCCACATGCAGTTGTCCGAACGCCTTGACCAATCCCTGCGGCTTGGTCCCGGCGGCCAGGGCCACCGGTCCCCGGGCGATACGGTCCCCCTGCCCCGGATATGGGCTCCGGCCCCTGCGTGTCGCCGGCCCGCAGTTGCGCATGGCCGACTAAGTTCGTTGGCGCCGTTAGCGACACGAACCGGCACAGGCGTCGACCTTTATTGTTTTGTGGGCTAATACCCGACCGAGGCTCCAGTACCCCTCGTCTCCCTTCAGTTCTATGTCGGCATGACACCACTCAATGATCGTGGAATTCCGGGCGAGATGCAAGCTGTCCGCGGCATAGAGCGCGCGATACGATCCGCTCTCCCCGGACCACAAGGATCCTTCCGTGGCGACCTCCTTCTGAAACGGCACGGCCGCCGGCAGAATCAGATCCGAGAAGGCGTAGCTCATCTGCGTCGCGCACTCGATCGGGGCCCGCCGCGTCGATGCGGGCAGGACGAGCAAGGGTTCGTCGTCGATGTGGTACGCGACGGTGGTCGTCACGGGTTGGGCGAGCAACGCGATACGCGCGCGCAGCTTTTCGATCAGGTTGCGCGCGAAATGGTCCGGCGCATAGGCGGCCGCCTCGGATAGCGGTGGCGGCCCAAGCGCTTGGCGATGGCGCAGGGAGAGGTCGGCCGATCTTCGCGCTGCAGGTTCCTAGTTCTCGCGGCGATGTGCGCGGTGACGACGATAAGGCGACGCGCCGCCGCGCTCTGTAATGATGTCCGGGTGCGTGCCTGTCAGCACAAGAACCGGCGGCGCGACCTTCTTGCCAGCCAGAACGCGCCCTGATTCCAACCATAGCGCCTGTGGCAATGTGACCGGCCGCCTCTGCGGGCGGCTCGGCCTCCCTTTGGGCATCAAAGCCCTTTCAGTGTTCCTAGCATCGCGCCGACCTGCGCCGCGGAAAAGCCGCTCGTGGGCGCGAAGCCGACGCTCAAACTCATCTGGTTCAGGATATTGTTGGCGCTCGACAGGACCTGCGCGCTCTGCCCGAGCCCCTGGGCCCCGAGCGTCTGCTGGATGACGCCCTGGCCCGGGACGTTCACTGCTACGATCACCGAATCCGGGCCGAACACGACGCGGCCTTGGCCGGCGCCGCCCGCGACCGAGAGATCCGGGGCGCCGCCCCCGCCCGATGGCGGGGCATCGCCCGGTCGGCCGGAGACCAGATTGATCGTCGCGACGTTCTTGATGACGTTGTCGTTGCCGGTGGTCTGTATGCCCTGGCCTATGCCGCTCACCCCCGAGATCGGGTTGCCGGTTATGGTCCCTTGGCCCGAGGTGTCCGCCTGGCCTGTGCCGCCGGTCTGCGTGGAGTAGCTGCCCACGGAGAGGTGGGGGTGCCCTTGGCTGTCCAGGCTCAAGCCCACATTCGTGCCGACTGCAAGGCCCGACCCGTTCGCCTGGGTCCAGCGGCTCACGATCTGGAGACCGAAATACACGACGCCGTCGGATGCCACATAGCGCCCGCGCAGGGCGGCGAGCGCCTGCGGCGATAGCGGCGCGCGCGATGTCACAAGGCTTATGTCGCGCCCGTTCAACGTCTCGGCGCGGGCCGCGATCGCGGTCCCGCACAGCAGCGCCCCGGCCATCCCCAGCCGCGCCGCGCCCCTCAGAATACGCCGACTCCCCTGCCCATTTGCGTCCATACCACTCCTTCGAAAGCTGAGCCGTCGAAAATCCCGGTTAAAAATCGGTTGCGGGAATGAAACCGAACTCCCGCAGATTGCGGGTCTCGTCCCGCTCCACGGCCGCCATCAGTCCGTGCACGCGCACCGCCCTCAAACCGCGGCGCAGGGGCGTGCTCTTGTCATAGTGCGGCCCCATGACGATGAACACCACGTCGTCCCAATCCTTGACGAAACGCCTGATGGGAAGACTCCTGTTTCCGAGGGCCGGGTCGGCGATATAGGCGCGCCCGTCGACCACCCCCTTCAGCACCACGAAATGTTCGTACCCCTGGATGTCGAGCAAGACCACCACCGGGACCCTGAGCTTTACGAGCAAGGTCGGCGGCACCTTATACCCGGCCCCCCGCAACCCCAGGCGCGCGAGATAACGCGCCATGTCCAGCATCGAAAACCCCTTCTGTTGCACGACCTTGCGATTGCTGACCTTGAGCATCCCGACGATCACCTGATCCTCGGACAGATGCCGGCCATAGGCGAAGTCGAGGACCGTCGCGATGGCCGCGGCCCCGCAGCTGTAATCGGTGCGTTGACGCACCACCGACCGGAACTCGAGGCCTTGCATGCTGGTGACGTGCGTGATGAGCGGCACGCCGCCGAATCCGTTAACGACGATCGTCCCCGCCTGCGCGCAGATGGGCAGGATCGCAAGCCCGAGTATCCACAATCGAAGACGTAACGACATCGTTCCACCCTTTAAAAAAAGAAGGCGGGGGAGAGAGGGGCCCCCGCCTCCGATACGGACCTACTTCGCGTCCGCTATGGTCAAGGTGTTGCGCTGCATGTTGGCCGCGCCCGCCGCGACGTTCAGGCCGACGTCGCCCGACACGTTCTGCATCACGTCGTTCGACACGCTCGCGGTGTTGGTCACCGGCTTTAAGCCGCAGTCGAAGCGGACCGGCTGGTCCACGGCGATCGCGCCCATCGACACCTGCGAGACCTGGCTGAACGCGCCCGCGTTGGTGCCGGCCCGGTTGAAGGCATACGCCAGGTCGTTGCTCTGCATGTTCTGCATGCCCGCGGCGACGTTCGCGCCGATCTTGCCGGAGGCGTTCTGCAGGACGTGGTTAGTCACGCTTGCCGCGTTGGACGCACCCTCCTCGTAGGCCAGGGAGTAGGGCCCGGAGGTCTGGGCGCCGCCGATCATAGCGGTCGCGGACCCCCCGGAACCGAGCGCGATCGCCGTGTTATTGGCCTGGACGTTCTGCACGCCCGCGGCCGCGTTCACGCCGATGTTGCCCTTGGCGTTCTGGAGGACATGGTTGGAGAGCGATGCGGTCATCCGGCCGAGGCTATCGGTCGCAGTCGACGGCCCGTACCAGTACCAGAGGGCCATATTGCTTGCCTGGTTGTCGGCGATGGTGGCGGTGGCGTTGCCGTCTGGGCCGCCGGTGGCGGCGATCGAGAGGTTGTTACCCTGCTCGTTCCACTGGCCGGCGGCGACGTTGGCACCGATGTTGCCCGTGGCATTCTGAAGGACATGGTTACTCAGACTGGCACGGTCACGGCCGTAGAGCGTAAACGACGTGCGCGCGCTATTGCTGAAGTCGCCCCCCTCGACCCCCTGGTCGTTGTCGATCGCCGAGGTCGCGGACTGGCCGGCGCTGTTGTAGGCATAGCCCAGGTTGTTGGCCTGCATGTTATCGGCGCCCGCGGCCACGTTCACGCCGATGTTGCCCGTGGCGTTTTGCAGGACGTGGTTGGCAAGATACGCACTGTCGCTACCCGCGAAGCTGAAGGAGCCCACGAACGGTCCGGCGTTCTGGTTGCTGGTGACGCTGGAACTCGCGGTCCCGCCCGACTGGGGCGACCGGGTTAGGGCGATCCCCGTGTTGTTGGCCTGCATGTTCTCGTCCCCGGCCGCGGCGTTCACGCCGATGTTGCCCGAGGCGCTCTGCAGGACGTGGTTGGTGAGCGAGGCGTGGTTGTCGGAATAGACGGTGAGGCTGCCGGAAAAGAAGCCGCCGTTCTGGCTACTGGCGACGTCGACCGTGCTCGGATCCGTCGAGCTGCTAGAGGAAGACTGGACGGCCGGCGCGGTCGCAAGCGCCAAGCTGTTTTCCTGCATGTTCTGCTGGCCGGCCGCGACGTTTACGCCGATGTTGCCGGAGGCGTTTTGGAGGACGTGGTTCGAGAGCGTCGCGTCATTGGAGCCGCCGAAGGTCATCGCCTCGATGAAGCCCGCGGCCTGGAGGCTGCCGACATCCGCGATGGCATGCAGGCCGCCACGGTTGTAGGACACCGCAAGGTTGTTGGCCTGCATGTTCTCGTCCCCGGCCGCGACGTTTACGCCGATGTTGCCCTTGGCGTTCTGCAGGACGTGGTTCGAGAGCGAGGCTGTGTTGTTATCGCCCCCGGCCGTGGCGATCGTGAACGGCCCCGAGAGCTGGGCACTCTCGATCGAGGCCGAGGCCTGTCCGGACGGAAGCACGCCCAGGCCGACGCTCAAGGCGGTGTTGTTGGCCTGCATATTGTCGGCGCCCGCCGCCGCATTCAGACCGATATTGCCCGAGGCGTTCTGCAGGACGTGGTTGGAGGCCCCGGCGTTGTTGGTGACATCCGTCGAGTCGCTGCTCGAGAAGATATTGCTCCACTGCACGTTGTCGACGGCCGACGACGCGGTGGTCGTCGAGGTGTTGGCGACCGCGATGCCGGTGTTGTTGACCTGCATGTTGCCGTTGCCGGCGGCGATGTTGACGCCCACGTTGCCCTTGGCGTTTTGCAGGACGTGGTTGGAGGCCCGGGCGCGGTTGACCGAATTGGTCGCGGTTTCGGACGAGCCGACCGCTGTCTGGCTGCTGGTTACCTTCGTATGGGCCGTGCTGGTCACCGAGGGCGGCGGGGAGCCGGCTAACGCTATACCGGGGGCGGCTAACGCCATACCGACGGCCACCACGATGGTGCGAATTTTCCACTGAGTTGCCATACACCTCTCCTTTTCGAGTTAACTAAAAACGGCTTTTGTCGAGCCGCCCTGCACCCCTACGGGCGTATGCCCGCAGATATGTTCAATGTGACGCTGTTGCTCAAACTGTTTCCCGAGCCAGCGGCCTGGCTGACCTGGGCGATCCCGGTCGCCCCTTTCAGGGCATTGTCCGCGACCGTGACGGTGCGGGCGCCCTTCCCGGAAAGGGGGGCGCGCGCGTGATCGATTTGCACGACGGGGGGCGCGATGCGCGTCAGCTGGCCGATGCTCAGGCGATGGAGCGAGCGGGCGATGGTGACGGTGTTGGCCTCGAGATTGCCGTTGCCGGCCGCCTGATTGACGTTGAGGATCCCCGAAAAGCGCGCGAAGGCATCCCCGCCTATGAGCGCGGTATCGGCGCCCGCCCCGGGGGCCTTCCCGGTAAGCCGCTGGTGAACCCGCGCGGCGGCAGAACCCCCGTTGGTGATCGCATCGCTGTTGGCCTGGACGTTGCCGTTGCCCGAGGCCTCGTTGATGGCGGCGACGCCTTTGCCGTTAGCGAGCACGGAACCGGTCAGCGAGGCCGCGTTGGACACCTCGGGCGGGCCGGCCGCGAACACCTGGGCCGTCACCAGGAGCGGGGCCAGGAGTCCAACGGCAACGAGGGCGATGCGTCTCATAGTGACCTCAGACTCGATAAACGATGGATCGGCAAAGCCCTTAAGGCTCACGGGCCGCCGACGTGTGCAGAACGCTAATAACAAGAACCATGCCAGCAACCATCGCTGGTGTTTAACTGTTTGACGCGGAAGGGTTTATGGCGAGATTTCGAGAAGCGCGAGGCCGGATGAGCCGGGCCGACTGTAAGTCTAGGGACCGGGAAAATCCCGGGGGCGCCAATGGGCTCTTGTATGTGTATCACATACGAAACATGTGGGAATTGGAAAACCCCGCCCAACCCCCAATGAAATCGACGGGGAATGGCGTTTAAGGTAAGCGCGATGTGTATCTAATATGAGACACATATGACGGGAAGGCTTCACCGGACTAGCCCGGCGGCCAGGCCACTTCGATGACGACCGGCGCATGGTCCGAAGGCCGCGGATGGGCGCGAGCGGCACGATCGACCGCGCCGCGCACGAAATTCGCCGCAAGCGGGGGACCGAGGAGGATGTGGTCGATACGCAGACCCTGATTGCGCCGAAAGGCCGCCGCCCGGTAATCCCACCAGCTGTAATCGCGCCCCTCGCCCGCAAGCGCGTCGGCGAGCCCCTCGGCGATCAGCGCCGCGAACGCCGCGCGCTCCGGTGCGCTCACGAGGACCGAGCCCTCCCAGGCCGACGGGTCGTAGACGTCGCGATCCTCGGGCGCGATATTGAAGTCGCCGGCCAGGACCAGGGCCGGATTCCGGTCCAGCCACTGCCGGCTCTGGGCCCTCAAGGCCTCCAGCCAACCGAGCTTGTAGGGGTAGCGGGGGGAATCGACGGCCGTGCCGTTGGGGACATAAAGACTCGCCACCCGCAGGCCCGCGAAGGTCGCCGCCAGGGCGCGGCACTGGTCGTCCTCGAGACCGACAAGACCGCGGGTGATGTCCGTCAGCGGTCCGCGCGCCGCGATGGCGACGCCGTTATAGGTGGGCTGACCGTGGAAGGCGACCTGGTAGCCTTGCGCGGCAAAGGCCTCGACCGGGAAGTCCGCGTCTTGCACCTTGGTCTCCTGGAGGCACAGGACATCCGGCTCGGCACGGCGTAGCCACTCCTCGAGCTGTGCCAGGCGCACGCGCAGCGAGTTCACGTTCCAGGTGGCGATCTTCATGCGCACGCCTTGCGCCGCTAAGCCCCCTTAAGCGGGGCGCCGGCGGCCGCTAATGCCCGCGGGTCTTCGGATAGCCGGCCGCGGTGAGCTCATTTTTGAGGGCCGAGGGGATATAGCCGACGAGGACATCCTTGCCGACCATCACCGTAGGCACCGTGGTCGAGCCGGTCTTGTCCTTCATGCCCCGCAAGACCGACTGCCCGCGCGAGACGTCGATCGAGCGGAACGGCACCTTGCGGCGGCGCAGATACGCGACCACCTGACGGCAGGGCGCGCAATGCGGGGCCTGATATAAGACCACGGGATGCATCGTGCTCAAGGCCTTGCGCACCGCCGCAGGCGAGGTCTTGTCGCGCAGGTGAATCACATGCACGTTCCCGGCGGACGCGGGCGGCGGGGTGTTCTGATAGGTCACGACGCCGTGCGGGCCGACCCAGCGATACAAGGTAGCGGCATGCGCCGTCCCCACCAACATCGTGACGCCCAACCAGACCATCCAGCGCATCATCCGTTCCCCTCCGTCTCATAAAGCCCGCTCTGCTTGAGCAACGCGTCTATGCGGGGCGCCCGGCCGCGGAACCTCTCGAACAGGTCGCGGGGGTCCGCCTCCCCTCCTCGCTCCAAGATGTTGTGGAGAAAGGATAAACCGGTAGCGCGGTCGAATACGCCCCGCTCCTCGAACGGGCCGAACGCGTCGGCCGACAAGACCTCGGCCCACTTGTAACTATAGTACCCGGCCGCATACCCGC
>DAIDMD010000141.1 GCA_027449165.1 Acidiferrobacter sp.
CTCGACCCCCCGAAGATATTTTCATAGCCGTCCCTCTGGTCCGGGCCCGTCCAACAACCGGTTAAATCGCGGCTCGCTTCGCTTCGCGATTTAACCTTATTCGTTATTGATAGCGACCGTCAAAGCGGCTGGCGCAGGATCCGCGGTGGTCGCAACGACCAATGTGGGGCATCTTGCGGATCATGTGGACGCGCGACTTTACGAGCAGATTGCCCTTTAATCCCCAATCGCGCAGTGACGAAGCGGGCTCGCCGACAGCTACATCCCCTTCGGTAGCCGGTTTAGTCACCTACGGCCCCGCCCTCGCCGCACCCGAAAGCCGCGACCCGGCCCAAGCGGCGGCACCCATCCTCTATACGCTCATCCACCCCGCCGCGCCATCCCTTGGCAGAGGCAGGGTGCCTGCGTCTCCTGCATTTCATAATTCTCGCGAGGCACCTTTCTTCTGCCAGCGGCGAGCCGGCCGCCATGGGCGCACCAGCCGCTTGCGCCCTTTAAGGGCGCACCCCTTATGTGCGCGCAAAAAGCCGTGCCGGAAACCCTTTTTGAGGTGCGCGCTCTTTTGATTTTTTTACGGACCTATTGGCGCCCTTAATGCCAGCTTTCCATTATATATTTAAATCCTGTACAACAACCCCGCCTTCCGCGCTGGGCTCCTCAGAAAATTTCCTTTGCCTTTCACTGACATAAATCAAATCATGGCCAGGCCCTTGGTGCTTTTATAAACTGCGGTTTTTTTGCCTTTCGCTAATTATAGAAAGTCCTTATCGGCCCCCATAATCCGCTTCCCGCCAGGCGCCTCCGGCACGCATCGTGCGCGTTCTTGCGGCTTGCGCACGCTCATCCTATAGTCCTAGGCCTCAACACCACGCCATCACCGTGCACTCGACAGGCGCCGTGTCGATTGTGAGAGTTTCAATAGTCCCGGAAGGCTGTGTGTTTCACATACCTATACCGGAAGTTCGGGCGCTGCGGAGCGCGCCCTGCCGCCTACGGAGGTTCAGCATGCTCGTAAAAGACGTCATGACAACGAAGATGAAGACGGTGCGCCCGGATAGCGCGCTGCGCGACGTAGCCACTCTGCTCGGGTTCTACCACATAAGCGGCCTGCCGGTCGTGGCCGAGGATGGGAGCATCGCCGGCGTCATATCCGAGAAGGACGTGCTGCGGGCCATGTACCCGAAGATCGACGATGCGATCCAGATGCTGACGTCTGTGCAATTCAACGATCTCGACAGCGAATTTCGCGACGTCATGGACGCCCGGGTGTCTGAGTTCATGACTACGCACGTCTTTACCGTCGGACCCGATGACCAGATCCTGCGCGCGGTCGCGGTGATGATCGCCCACAAGATCCGGCGCATCCCGGTCGTGGCCGACCGCAAACTCGTCGGCATCCTGAGCATAGGCGACGTCCACAAAGCAGTCTTGAAGGAGACCTTCGACCACAAGCTTGGCCAAAGCGGGAAAAAACCGGGCCTGAAGCCGCGGACATAGGCGGGGGCGATCGGCAAAAAAAGGGGTCAGAGGAGATTACGGAGGGCGTAATGGGCGAAGCAGCAAGCAAACAGAAGACTGAATATGTGGTAAATCCCAAGGGGTTGACGAGCGAGGAGGTGGCACGGTTATTGGCCGAATATGGGCCGAACGTCATCGCCGAAGACAAACCCAACCCGTGGAAGCTGTTTTTCAAGAAGCTCTGGGGGCCCGTACCCTGGATGCTCGAGGCGACCTTGGTGCTCGAACTGATCATGGGCAACCAGATCGAGGCCGTGATCATCGGGTTTCTTCTCATCTTCAACGCCATCCTGGGATTCGCACATCAGCAAAAGGCGCAAAACGCCCTGAATATGCTGAGGACCCGCCTGCAGATCATGGCGCGGGTGCTGCGCGACGGCTCTTGGAAACAGGTCCCGTCCGCCGAGCTCGTGCCCGGCGACTATGTGCACCTGCGGGTCGGCGATTTCGCGCCGGCCGACCTCGTGATCGCCGAGGGGCAGGTGCTGGTCGACCAGTCGGCATTGACCGGGGAATCGGTGCCGGTGGAGCGTGAGCCTGGCGAGGTCGTCTATTCGGGGTCGGTCCTGCGCCGCGGCGAGGCGAGCGGGAGCGTCACGGCCACCGGCAGCAAGAGCTTTTTCGGCAAGACCGCGGAGCTGATGCGCGGCGCGGGGAGCCGCGGGCATGCCGAGGAGCTCGTCATGTCCATCGTCCGCTACCTGCTGCTGATGGACGGCGCCCTGGTGGTGGCGATCCTGATCTATGCGGCCATCACCGGACTTCCGTTCATGAAGGTTCTGCCGTTTGCGCTCATCCTGCTCGTCGCGTCGGTGCCGGTGGCGCTCACGGCGACCTTCACGCTCACAAGCGCCGTGGCCTCGCTCGATCTCTCCAGCAAGGGCGTGCTGCTCACGCGGTTGGCCGCAATCGAGGAGTCGGCGGCCATGAACGAGCTTTGCAGCGACAAGACCGGGACCCTGACGCTCAACGAGCTGACGCTCTCGGGCATGCAGGCCGCCGATGGCGTGGACGATGCGGAACTCCTGCTCATGGGCGCGCTCGCGAGCGACGAGCGTACCCAAGACCCCCTGGACAAGGCGATCCTGACGCGACTCCAGGAATCCGGGGCCCGGGCCCCGGAAAAGACCGGGTTCACGCCCTTCGATCCCGCCACGAAGCGTTCCGAGGCCACATTCGTCCGCGACGGCGTGACCTGGCGCGCGGTCAAAGGCGCCCCGCATGTGGTCGCGAAACTCGCCGGCGCCGACGGCCAATTCTGGGAGACGGCGATCGCCGATCTCGCGGCCAGCGGCGCGCGTGTCCTGGGGGTCGCCTCCGGACCCGAGGGATCCCTGAGCTTCAAGGGGCTAATCGCGCTCGCCGACCCGCCGCGCCCCGAGGCCCGCGGGATCATATCGGAGCTGCGCAAGCTCGGCGTCCGGGTTCGCATGGTGACCGGCGACAGCATGGCCACCGCGCGGGTGGTCGCCGCGGAGCTCGGCATGGAGGGCGTCGTCATCGGCGGTCGTGAGGAGATCACCAAAGGCGAGATCTGCGACATCTACGCCGGCGTCTACCCCGAAGACAAGTTCCGCCTGGTTCAGACCTTCCAGAACATCGGCCATACCGTCGGCATGACCGGGGACGGGGTCAACGACGCGCCGGCGCTGAAACAGGCGGAGGTCGGGATCGCGGTGTCGAGCGCCACCGATGTCGCCAAGGCGGCGGCCAGCATGGTGCTTACGGATTCGGGCCTGAAGGGAGTCGTGGAGGCAGTCAAGACCGGGCGGCGGGTCTATCAAAGGCTCCTCACCTACACCCTGAACAAGATCGTCAAGACCATTCAGGTAGCGGTCTTCCTGAGCGTCGGACTCATCGTGTTCCGGCATTTCGTGGTGACCCCGCTGCTCGTGCTGCTGCTGCTCTTCGCCAACGACTTCGTCACGATGTCGATCGCCAACGACAATGTCCGGGTGTCGCAAGAACCGGACATCTGGAACGTCCGCATGCTCATCAAGACCTCGATCGTCATCGCGATCGCGTGGCTCGTCTACATCTTCGCGGTGTTCGGGGTGGGCAAGGACGTCATGGGTCTGCCGATCCCGGAACTGCGTACCCTAAGCTTCCTGGGCCTCGTGTACTCCGGTCTGTCCAACGTGCTTCTGGTCCGCGAACGCTCGTACATGTGGTCCTCGCGGCCCGGCACCTATCTGCTGGCAGCCATCGTGGGCGATGTCATCATGGTATCGTTGCTCGCGCATTACGGGGTGTTCGGGATGGCACCGGCGACGTGGTCGGCCATAGGGATCCTGCTCGCCTTCACGATCGTCTATGTGGCGCTGCTCGATCTCATCAAGGTGCCCTTGCTGCGCTCCCCGTCCTCGACTGCCGCGGGGGCCGGCGCGTCCTAAGGCGCTACCCGTGCGACGGCCGCGCGCCGATCGCGCGGCGTAGCGAAAGGCCCTCCTCGCGAGGGCCTTTTTTTGGCTGGCGGCCTGCACGGCCCCCGGGCGGGTTCGTCCTCAGAGGATGTAGCGGGCCAGGTCCTCGTCGCCGGCGAGCGCCGCGAGATGGGAGTCGACGTAGGCCGCATCGATCGCGACCGAGGCGCCGCCCTTATCCGGGGCCTCATAGGAGACCGTCTCCAGGAGCCGCTCCATGAGCGTGTGCAGGCGCCGCGCGCCGATGTTTTCCGTGCGCTCGTTCACCTGGAAGGCGAGCTCGGCGATCCGGCGGATGCCGTCGGGCCGGAAGTCGAGCGTCAGGCCTTCGGTCGCGAGCAAGGCGGTGTACTGTTCGGTGAGCGAGGCATGAGTCTCCTTCAGGATGCGCTCGAAGTCGTCGGCGGTCAGGGCGTCGAGCTCCACGCGGATCGGAAGGCGACCCTGCAATTCCGGGATGAGGTCCGACGGCCGAGCCATGTGAAAGGCCCCCGAGGCGATGAACAGGATATGGTCGGTGCGCACCATGCCGTACTTCGTGGACACCGTAGAGCCCTCGATGAGCGGCAAAAGGTCCCTCTGGACCCCTTCCCGCGACACCTGCGCCCCCTGGGCCTCCGCGCGCCCCACGATCTTGTCGATCTCGTCGATGAAGACGATGCCGTGCTGTTCGACGAGGTCGACCGCGCGCGCCTTCATGTCCTCCTCGTTGACGAGCCGCGCCGCCTCCTCCTCGGTCAAAAGCTTCATGGCCTCGCGAACCTTGAGCCGTCGCAGCTTGGTCTGCCGGCTGCCGATGTTCTGGAACATCCCCTGAAGCTGGCTTGTCATCTCTTCCATTCCGGGCGGCGCGAAGATCTCGATCCCCGACGGCCCGGCACGGAGCTCGATCTCGACCTCGGTCTCGTCGAGTTCGCCCATGCGCAGCCGCTGCCGGAAGCGCTGGCGCGCCGCCCCGCCGTCATGGTCCGCGCTCGTTCGCGTGAGCGAATAGGCGCTCTCGCGGGTCGGCGGGATCAGGGCGTCCAGGATCCGTTCCTCGGCGGCGTCCTCGGCCTTGGCGCGCACCCGCTCCATCTCCTGCAAACGCATCATCTTGACCGCGATCTCCACCAGGTCGCGCACGATGGAATCGACGTCGCGCCCGACGTAGCCCACCTCGGTGAACTTCGTCGCCTCCACCTTCAAAAAGGGGGCGTGCGCCAGGCGCGCGAGCCTGCGGGCGATCTCGGTCTTCCCGCAGCCGGTGGGGCCGATCATGAGGATATTCTTCGGGGTGATCTCCATGCGCAGATCGGCGTCCTGCACCTGCGCGCGCCGCCAGCGGTTGCGCAGCGCGATGGCCACTGCCCGCTTGGCTGCCCCCTGGCCCACGATATGCCGGTCCAACTCCTGCACGATTTCCCGCGGCGTCATCTCCGACATCAGGCCCGTCCTAGTTCTTCGATGGTCAGATTGTGGTTTGTATAAAGGCAGATGTCGCCCGCTATGTGCAGGGCCCGCTCGACGATGTCGCGGGCCGGGAGATCGGTATGCGCCAGCAGGGCGCGCGCCGCGGCCTGGGCATAGGGGCCGCCCGACCCGATGGCGATGAGCCCGTCCTCGGGCTCTATGACATCCCCATTGCCGGTCAGGATGAGCGAGGCGCTCTTGTCCGCCACCGCTAGCAGCGCCTCGAGGCGGCGCAACATGCGGTCGGTTCGCCAATCCTTGGCGAGCTCGACGGCCGCCCGCGTCAGATGCCCCTGATGCTTCTCGAGCTTGGCTTCGAAACGCTCGAACAGGGTGAAGGCGTCGGCGGTGCCGCCGGCGAAACCGGCCAGGATCGTCTCCTTGTACAGCCGGCGCACCTTGCGCGCATTGGCCTTCATGATGGTCTGGCCCATGGTGACCTGGCCATCGCCGCCGATCACGACGGCGCCGTTACGGCGCACCGATAGAATTGTCGTGCCGTGAAATTGCTCCAACGTTACCTCCTGCCCAGGCGCATGTTCCCCATGTGGAGGCGAACCCCGCCGAAGGCAAGAGGCCGTCAGCGATGAAGAAAGCGGTTGTCGGTCGCCCGACGCCCCTCGTTCTGGCGGCGCCCGCCCTGGTCGGGCTCCCACCGGACCATCGCGCGCCGGTCGCCCAGCCTGCGCCGCACGCGGTGCCGGCGGTCCGGCCCGCAGTAGGTCGCCGTGCGCACCAGGCGCCGGCCTTCACCACCCCCCTTTAGCGCCATAACCCCCCCATGATCGCCGATTATTATCGAAAACACGCTAACACACGGCCCTGGCCGCTTCAACGTGTCCTCTTGCGCGCGCGCGGATGGGCAGCGTCGTAGACCCGCGCCAGTTGCTGATAGTCCAGGTGGGTATAGATCTGGGTGGTGCTCAGATGCGCATGCCCCAAGAGCT
>DAIDMD010000142.1 GCA_027449165.1 Acidiferrobacter sp.
GAGTAACACGCGCGAAAGAGCCTTGATCTCCTTGCGCAGCTCGACGACCGCCTGGCCGTGGCGTTCGATGTCGAGCGGCCCGCGCGGCCACCATGTGCCCGTGGCGAGCGGTGCGAGCTCGCCGTGCGCGTTCGCGCGCAGGAGGGAATAGGCAGACCGGGAAAACATCAATGCGACCTCATCCCCGTGGGGACGCATACCACTATTCGTTTTCGGTTTCATTTCTATGTTCCTCATCGGACTCGTTATCTGAATTGTCCGCCTCCGCGGGCGGTGTGATAAGGCTTGTCGGGGGCGGGCCCGCGGGCGTGACCAGGTCCACTGCATTGGCAACGTGCCCGGCCGCCTTCATGATCTCAAGCACAACTCCGATCCCAGCCGGGGCCACCGCGCCGGCCGCGGCCTCAAGGATGTGTGAGGCGAGATCCGGCACGGGGCCTTCGTCCCCGATCGCGCGTTGTTCGGGTTTTTGCGGCTGTTCGGGCTGCGGCTGGGCGGTTGGCGCAAGCGGCGTCATGACCTGCGGCTTGGGCCGCTGGGGCGGCGTCACTGGAACGGGCGGCTTCGGTGGTTCGCCGTCCTCGAGCTCGGGCAGGTCGACCTTGGGCGGCTTCGCGCCCCATGTCGGCCGGTCATAGGTGCGCGCGAGCCAGGCGGCGGGCTTTATCATGTCGCGCTGGGGGCGCGTGTCACAAAATGGCACACGCACTAATGTGCGAATCTTACCCGACACAAAGACCGCGCGGACTCCCCTGCGGGTGACATTCAAATCCGTGTCAAAGTCCGTTGGGAGCATGAGGGGCTCACGCACACGCTGGTATTGACTGGTATGCTGTCCGGCCTGGCCACCTAGGGCAGGCATGGACAACGAACGTGAGTACCGCTCGATCTCATGTTCCCCGACCAGCGTCGAAGCCCACTTTTGCTCTTCGACTGACTGGATCTGACACATGATTTTTATAGCGCACTGCCCTTCCCAGATCGTGGCTGTGTCCTTGTCATAAGCCTTTCGGACTTGCGCAAGACTTTGGGTTCCGAGGATTACCCGGACGCCCTTGCTACGCGCGGCCTCAAGCGCCTGGGTGATGGACGGCACCTGCCCGGCTTGCGGCACTTCGTCCAGGACCAGCCAGATGCGACGCTGGTTCGGCTTGCAGTCGGGCATATCGAGGATCTGACGAACGACCTGTTCGATGACGCTCGAGGCGAACCCCCGCGAGGTCTTTTTGTCCCCGTTAGAAAACCCGACGATGACAACGGGCGGCGTTTTGTTGTCGAGCCAGTCGCGGACAGACCAGCGCGGCGCGTTACTGCGTAACGCATGGTCCGCGACGCCCAAATCCACAACAGGCACGATTGCGCCCGCCAGATTGGCGAGAAATGACGCGGTGGTCTTGCTGTCGGCCCCGCCGGAGATGAACGCGGCAGCGATGGGATTTTCCTGTTGTACGATCCCCTTTAGAATCCGGAACTCGGAAAGTGCGCGGCTAATAATCATGGCCGCGTCACGCAGGCCCCATGCACCAGGCTTCTTGCGCTGTAGGTACTTCACTACACCGAGGAGCAACGCCTGCGCGCCTTGCGCCCACATCACTTCCTTGTCAGGCAGCGGAATGAGGGTTTCGGCCAGGGATTGCGCGTCGGTGTGGCGGTCTATGTCTTGGCCGAGAACCCACCGTGCGGACCGCGCATCGAACGGGCTCAGCAGCGTGAAATCCTTATTCATTTCTCCCTGCCACCGCTCCTGGAAATCGCCCTTGAACGAAAAAATCAGGAGCTTGTCCCCACGCGCCTCCGCCTCGCGCAGGATCGGCCACAGGACGGTGGTTTTCCCACCGCCACTGGACCCGATCAGGAGGATGTGGCGCGCCTCCTGGGCCTCGGGCACCTGGAATGTCCCCACCCGCACGCCGGGGCGCTCGCCGCCTTGCAGGCCGGCTAGCAAGGTCTTCTGTGCCGGGCGGCGGGCGGCCCACTGCACACCACGCACGTGGATGTCGTTGGGCCGCGTCGCGAGGATCCACAACCCCACTGCGCCGGCGAGGCCTCCGGCGGCGGCAAGCGCGGCCGGGATCCAGCCGCCGGGGCTGGGTATTATTCCGGTACTGTGACGGGCGATGGCCCAGGCTGCGCGCCAAAGGGGTGCCCACGGGGCCCAGATGTGCCATGGTGAGAAAAGACGATACCAAAGCTCCAGGCCGCCGAGGTAGCCGCCAGCCCCGCCGCCGGCAGCGCCAAGGAGGGCAAGGATGGGGCGCTCGGACGTGGCCCAGTTGATGTCGTTCTGTGCATTTGCATTGTTTGCGTTGCTCGCGGTCATACGTCCTCCATCTTTTGGCGTTACGGCGTAACGTGCTTGCTACTCCATTTCGAGCTCGGCGGCGCGCTGTGTGCGCGTCGCCTGGGTCGCTTGGTCGCGGGCGTGGGCGAGATCGCCAGCTTCGCCGAGTTCGGCGGCCGCCTCGGCGCGGGCGGCCTCGAGGGCCGAGGGGTCCGCATTGTGGGCCGCATGGCCCATGGTCTCCTCGGCGCGAGTGGCGGCCAGCGCGGTTTCGCGCTCCGCCCATTTGGCCCACGACTTTTCAAGGCGGTCAGGGTTGTCGGTAATGATTTGCAGTTCATCCCGCGCCCGCGAGCACGCCACATAGGCGCTTTCCGCGGTCGCTACGCGTGAGGCCTCGCCGGCGACGATGACGCGATCGACCGTCGCGCCCTGTGAGGCATGAATGGTCCTGCACCAGCCGTAGTCCAGGGCGTGCCCCTGGGTCGGGTCGAGGGTAATCTCGCGCTTGTCCGATAGCGTTACCGTAACGGTATTGTCTTTGGTCGCGGTCACGCGCCCTGTAGTGCCGTTCGTGATCTTCCCTTCGTCGATGCGCTGGTTCTCTTTGAATATCACTTCATCACCGGCGGCCAGCGCCAGGGCGCGGGCTTCGTACACGCCCTGCGCTTTCTCGCGGGCGGGGTTCCAGCGCTTCTCTGCCCCATCCGAGCCCCGCAGGATGACGCGCTCACCTTCCGTTCTATCTACCGTGTAGTCTGTAGTCTCGCGTCCGCGCTTGACATTGTGGGCCGCATGGCCCAGGCGCACGACCATCCCCGGCGCGTAGCTTTCCGCACGGGCCGCGCGCTCGCGGGTCAGATCCGCCTTGCGCAGCGCCGTAAGCTGGGTTTCGTCGTGCGAGACCTCGCCGCGCTCCCGCAACGCTTCGCGGATCCGGGCGTTCACGGCCTCGCGCACGGCGTTGGTGCCTGACAACACTAGCGTGCGGGCTCGCTCGTCCGGGGAAAGCGAGAGGTATGCCTGTGCGGTGTCGCGCGCGATGCCGGCGCGGCGCTCTTCCGTGGTCGGCTTGTCAGGATTCGCGGCTTCTATGTGGGCTTCGCGCATGTACGGGCGCGCGGCCTGGACGGCATAGGTCGCCTTGCCGTCCGCGAAGGCCTGCGCAACGGCACGCAGTTGCGCGTTGCGCTGGCGCTGAATCTCGTCGATCTGCGCAACCGCAGAGGCGCGGGTCTCCATGATCTGCGCCATGGGGGACCCGGCCTCCACCGCGGCGAGCTGCTGGGGGTCTCCCACCAGCAAAAGACGGCCGCCTTCGGATTCGAGCTTCTTCAAGAGCCAGTCCATGTCGGCCGCCGACACCATCCCGGCTTCGTCCAGTATTATCAAGCGATTGTCGTTATGTTCGTGGTCTTTCGATAGGTAAGACGCTAGCGTGTGGTTGGTGTCCGCACCCGCGCTAGCGAGTTCGTCTCGCGCCTTGGCGCTTGGGCCGATACCGATTACCTCGTGCCCAGCATCACGATACGCGGCCACGGCGGCGGCCATCGCCGTGGTTTTGCCCGCGCCGGCGGCGCCCACGACCACGTTTATCTTGTCCGGCGACGTGAGGGTAAGCGCCAGGGCCGCGCGCTGGCCGTCCGTGAGTGGGAAGCCCTGGGCGGCCTCGCGGCCCTGGATGAAAGCCGCGGCTGTCTGCGGGGTCATGAGTGGCTGCGCCTGGCCGTGGCCCGCACGCACGCGGGCGAGGATCGACTGCTCGCGCAGGAGGGCGTCGCGGGTCGTGAATTTGCCGTCGCCGACGTCGATGAGGCCGGCTTCGCCGGATTCGAGCACGGCGCGGATCGCATCGGCGGTGTCCGCGTTGCCGCATCCGGCTTTCAGTGTTTCTAGTATGATGTTGTCCTTAGAAAAGACCGTTTCGCGTTCTGACAGGTGGCGGACTGCGGCGGCCACGGCCTCATGGGTAAGGTCCGCGGGCGTGGCGTCGTGTCCCTGCGGGTGCGCCATGTCGAGCGCAATGCTTCTGCCAAACTCTCTCCACTGCCACCGTTGCTCGATCTTGCCAATTTGCTTCTTACCTTCTCTGGTCGCGAGCGCGGCCCCGGTTCGCTCCGCCGCACTCGCCGTATCCCGGTCGAGGCCCCGCGCTGCCAGCGCCGCGTCCACCTGCCCCTTACGCGGAGATGCGGCTGTAATCTGTTCATCTGTCACATGCGCCAGCTCGAACCCATCGGCGGTACGGCGTATGGGGTACCCCATTTGCTGGGCCTCACGTGCGAGCGAGTTTTTGTAAATCGCATCGGCCGTGTGCATGAGGACCGCGTGCTCGCCGAACTGCAAATCAAGAGCCGCCCACGTGCCGTCGGCGCGTTGCGTCGCATTGACAAGACAGGCATGTGAGTGCACCTGGGGGGCCACCACTCCATCTACAGG
>DAIDMD010000143.1 GCA_027449165.1 Acidiferrobacter sp.
GTGCCGGCTTTTGCAGGAAAACGGCCGCGCGCACTTCCTCACCCAGCGCTTCGACCGCACCGCCCAGGGCAAGCGGCACCTGCAGTCGCTCTGCGGACTGGCGCATTTCGACTTCAACGCCGCCGGCGCCTACGGCTACGAGCAGGTCTTCGAGGTCATGCGCCGGCTGCGCCTGCCGCGCGCCGCGGCGGTCGAGCAATACCGGCGCATGCTCTTTAACGTGGTGGCGCGCAATCAGGACGACCACACCAAGAATATCGCCTTCCTCATGGACCGGGACGGGCAATGGCAGCTGGCGCCGGCCTTCGACATGATCTACGCGCACAATCCGCGCGGCCACTGGACGAGCCGCCACCAAATGACCATCAACGGGAAACGCGAGGGGTTCGTGCGTGACGACCTCCTGGCGGTGGGCCGCTCCCTGGGGCTTCACGCGCCGGGCCGGATACTGGAGGAGATCGTCGACACAGTCGGGCGCTGGCCCGACTACGCCCGCGAGGCCGGCGTCGACCCGGACCGGACCCGGGAGATCCACGCCGCACTGCGGCTCACCTGGTAAGGAAGCCGGCCGCAGCCGCGCCCGAGGACCGCCCGGGGTCCCGATCGCCCATCCCGGCCGCAGCCGCATCCGGTCGCCGGCGGGTGATCAGGCCGCCATCGCGCCCGGCGCGCGTCTTTGGCATCATGGAGCGGGAAACACGCGAAAGGCGTCGGACATGGCCTTGCGGTATACACAAACAGGCCGGATCGCGCGGACTGCGGTTTGCGCGGGCCTGTGCCTCCTGGCCGGGCCATTCCTGGGCGCGCCCCGGGCGTGGGCCCTGCGCCCGCGTTTCGGCGGGACGATCGTCACCGTCCCCGGGGTGGGTCTGGCGCCCCCGGCGGCCGTGAATGGATTTAACCCGCTGCTCATCTCGTCGGCCTTCGACCAGCAGGCGGCCGGCCTTCTCTACCAGCCGCTCGTGTGGGTGACGCGCCGCTTCCATATCGACAAGACCTTGAGCGTCGCGCGGCGCATCGTGACGGGCCCCGGTCACAGGACCTACACCGTGACCCTCTGGCGCCATTGGCGATGGTCCGACGGGGCCCCGGTGACGACCGCCGACGTGGCCTACACCTATCGGATGATCCGCCGCCTCGGCCCGCAGTTCGCCAACTACGGGGTCGGCGGGATCCCCACGGACGTGGCCTCGTTCCGGATCCTCGGGCCCTACCGGTTCCGCATCACCCTGAAAAACGCGGTCAATCCGCGCTGGTTCATCTTAAACGGGCTTGCGTTGCTCACCCCCTTGCCGGAGGCGGCCTGGGGACGGTTTTCGATTGCCGCCCTCTACGATCATCTCGCCGACCCGCGTTTCTTCCGCGTCGTCGACGGGCCGTTCCGGCTGGTGTCTTTCCGATCCGGGCGCTCGGTCACCTTCGGGCCCAACCGCCGCTTCGCCGGTCCCGACAAGCCCTACATCCACAGGCTCGTGCTGCGCTTCCTGCACAGCCCGGAGTCGATCTTCTTCGGCCTCAAAACCAGCAAGATCCAGATCGCCGACCTCCCCCACAAGCTCTTTCCGGGACGGCGGGCGCTCCATGGCCTTCGCACCCGCACGGTAGGCCCGGTGTGGGGATTCAACTATCTGGGCTTCGATTATGCGAACCCGCGGATCGCCTTTATCCGCGACGCGCGCATACGCCAGGCCATGATGCACGCCATCTCCCAGCGCCTGCTGATCCGCGTGCAGTACTACGGCCAGGGGCTGCGCGACTACGGCCCGGTCCCGCCGCGGCCGGCAACCTATCTCTCGCCGCTTGCCCGCAGGCTCGAGCAGACCGGCGCCTACGACCCGGGGCTTGCACGCAGGCTCCTGCGGGATGCCGGTTGGCGCCGCGGCCGCGACGGGGTGCGCGAGAAGGACGGGCGCAGGCTCGCGTTCACGGCCCTCCTGCCTCCCGGCCAGGTCCGCGGCCCCACGCTCATCAAGGACATGCTGGCAAAGATCGGCATCGACATGCGCCTTCGGGAAATGCCGTTCAACGAGATCGTGGCCATGACCCAAGGCCCGGACGCGGCGAAGTGGGACGCCATCTACCTCGCCTGGGGGTTGAGCGCCTACCCCAGCGCACGCAATATCTTCGGGTGCGGCGGGGCCAATAACTTCTACCACTATTGCGACAAACACATGGATGCGCTGCTCGACGCGGTCCCCGCCGCGCCCGGCAAGGGGGCCATCTATCGCTACGAGGACTACTTCATAAAAGAACAGCCGGTCCTGGTCCTCCCCGGCCAACGCCATGTCATCGAGGCCCGCGACACCATACACGGCCTGCGGCGCGCCTACTCGTCGATCGGGGGCTTCAACCCCCAATACCTGTGGATCGCGAGGCGCGCGCCATGAGTATCGGCAGGCGGCGCGCCGGCATGACGGCGGCGCTTCTCAGACGGCTCGCGAGTTCGCTCCTGTCGCTCGCGTTGCTCGTGACCCTCGTGTTTTTCATGATCTACGCAACACCCGGGGGGCCCGCCTACAGCATACTCGGCGTCCACGCCTCACCGGCGGCCGTGGCGGCCCTGAACCGGCAGATGGGCCTCGATCACCCGATCTGGCGGCAGTACCTGACGTGGTGGGCCCACCTGCTGCGCGGCGATCTCGGCTATTCGTTCACGCAGCACGCCCCGGTCGCCGATCTCATCGGTTCGTATCTCCACAACACCGTGCTCTTGGATCTCGTGGCCGCGACCGGGGCGATCGTCCTCACGGTCCTCTTGGGCCTCCTGCAAGGGGCGCGCGCTCGCGGCAGCGTCGGCCGCCTGATCGGCGCCTGGCAGATCGTCGGCTACTCGCTGCCCACATTCTTCGTGGGTACGGCCCTGATCCTGGTGTTCGCGGCCGATCTCGCCTGGCTGCCGCCGGGCGGCATCGGCGGGACGGGGCATGCGTCGGGGCTCGCCGGCATCGGGAATCTGTGGCGGCATCTGGCCTTGCCGGCCGTGACGCTTGCGCTGCCGCTCACCGCCGGCCTGTCCCGCTATTTCGGTCACCAAGTGCGCGACGAATACCGGCAGGACTACGTCCGCGCCGCGGCCGCCCGCGGGCTCGGGCCCGCACGGATCGCCTTCGGCCACGTTCTGCGCAACGCCGTGCGCCCGCTCGTGACCTTGATCGGCATGATGATCCCGTCGCTCTTCGTGGGCGGGGTATTGACCGAGAGCGTCTTCAACTACCCGGGGCTCGGGTGGCTCTTGTGGCGCTCGGCCCTGGAGCAGGATTACCCCACGCTCACGGCGATCGTCCTTCTGATCGGGGTCTTGACCGTCCTTGGCAATCTCGCCGCCGACCTCTTAAACACCCTGCTCGATGTGCGGGTGCGCTATGACTGATAGGGGAGCGGCCATGACCGGGGCCACCCACGGGGGGCTTTTCTTCCCGCGCCGGCGCTGGCGCGTAACCGGCGGCGCGGCCGGCGAGCGCGCGGGGATCGCCCTGTTCCTGGCCCTCGTCGTCTTTTCCTGGGCCGGACCCTGGCTCTATCCGCATGATCCGCTCGCGATCCACGCCCGTCATATCCTGACCGCCCCCGGCGCGCGCTTCCCGCTCGGGACCGACGCCCTGGGCCGCAACGTGCTGGCCCGCCTCATGCGCGGCGGACAGGCCACGCTTGCGATATCGCTCTGGGCCTCGGTGATCGGTCTGCTTGCGGGCCTCTTGTACGGGATGACGGCGGGCCTTGGCCCCTCGTGGCTCGACCGGGCGCTCATGCGGCTGCTCGACACCCTGCTCGCGATCCCGACGCTCGTCTTGATGATCTTCTTCGCGGCCATCGTGCCGCTAAACGAAGCGAATCTTGCGCCGCTCCTGGGGCTCGTGGCGTGGCCGGGGATCGCGAGGCTTGCGCGCAACGAGGCGCTCGCCGCCCGTGAACGCGATTATGTACGGGCCGCCCGCCAGTTCGGGGCCGGGCGCTTCTATATTGCGCGCGTGCACATCCTGCGCGCCATGCTGCCGCTTGTGATCATCAACGCCACTTTCCTCATGGCCGACATGATCCTCGGTCTCTCGGGCCTGAGCTTCCTTGGGCTTGGCATCCAGCCACCGCACGCCTCCTGGGGCGGGCTCTTGAATAGCGGCGCCGGGCTTGCGGTCATAGGGGCCTGGTGGCTCATCGTATTCCCGGGGCTCGCGATCTTTCTCGCGATCCTGGCCATGAACATGGCAGGCCAGGGGCTGCTCGCGCGCCTCGACGGGGAGGGTCGGGGATGAAGGCGGACACGGCGGCGGTGCTTGCGGTCACCGGCCTCACCATAGGACTTGCCGACAGCCGGCATGCATCTGCGCTCGTGGAGAATCTGTCGTTTGGCGTGGCCGAAGGCGAGATGCTCGCCTTCGTGGGCGAGTCGGGGTCGGGCAAGTCGCTCACCGCCTCGGCGATCTTCGGATTGCTGCCGTTCGGGACCCGGCGGCTGGCCGGGTCGATTCGCCTGAAGGGCACCGAGCTCACCGGGCTGCCGGAACGGGCGCTGCGGGCCTGGCGCGGGCGCGACATGGGCCTCGTATTCCAGAACCCCTTGACCGCCTTGAGCCCGAGCGTCGGGGTCCAGGCACAGATCGCCGAGACCTATCGCGTCCACAAGGGCGGTACCCGCCGCGCAGCGCGCGAGCGGGCGCAGGGACTTCTCAAGGAAGTGGGGCTCCCGGTGAGGGCCGACGGCATCGACACCTACCCCCATCAACTCTCCGGCGGCATGCGCCAGCGCGCCATGATCGCCCTGGCGCTCGCCTGCGACCCTGCCCTGCTGATCGCCGACGAACCGACGACCGCGCTCGATGTCCTGATCCAGGCGCAGATCCTCGACCTGCTCGCGCGGCTTCAGAAGGAGCGGGGCCTTGCGGTCGTCCTTATCACCCACGACCTGACATTGGCGGCCCGCTACGCCGATCGGATCCTCGTCCTCTACGCCGGGCGCGCGGTCGAGGAAGGCCGCGCCGACCGCTTCTTCAGGGGCCCGCGCCACCCCTACAGCCGGGCCCTGCGCGATGCCATCCCAAAGATCCCCGCGACCGGCGAACGCTTGGCCGAGATCCCGGGCCTGCCCCCGGGACCCGACGCCCCTGCGGCGGGCTGCCGTTTCGCCCCGCGCTGCCCGAACGCGCGCGACGACTGCCGGCAGTCCGAACCCCCCATGCGGCTTTCGGGGACCCGTTTCGCCTGCCTTCACCCCTGTCCGGAGACGCCATGAGCGCCGGATTGTGCGTGGAAGGGTTATCTGTCGAATATGTCGCGAAGGCGCGCCGGCCCGAAAAACAAGGACGTCGGCAGAGCGCGCTCGTCGACATCGGCTTTACCTTGAGCGAAGGGGAGACGCTGGGGGTAGTCGGCGAATCGGGCTCCGGCAAGACCACGCTCGCGCACGCGATTTTGCGGATGACTCCCGCGAGCTCCGGCCGCGTCTTATGGGACGGCGTCGATCTGATAGGCCTGGACGAGCGGGACCTGCGGCCCTATCGGCGCCAGATGCAACTCGTGTTTCAGGACCCTTACGAGGCGATGAACCCGCGCATGACCATAGGCCAGATCGTTTCGGAGCCGCTGCGGCTTGCCTATGCCATGGGCCGGCGCGCGCGCCTCAAACAGGCCGCCGAACTCCTCCATCAAGTGGGTCTCGACGGGACGATCCGGTCGCGCTATCCGCGTCAGATCTCCGGCGGGCAGCGCCAACGTGTCGCGCTCGCGCGGGCCCTGGCCACGAGCCCGCGCCTGCTCGTGCTTGATGAGCCGACCTCGGGGCTCGACGTCTCGCTGCAGGCCCGCATCCTGAACCTGTTGCGCGACCTGCAGGCCCGTCAGGGGCTGAGCTATCTTTTCATAAGCCACGATCTCGCGGCGGTCTCCTATGTAGCCCATCGCACCCTGGTCCTGTTCGCCGGATCCCTGATGGAACAGGGGCCGACGGATGCGCTGATACGACATCCGGCCCACCCCTACACCGCCGCCCTGCTCGCGGCGGTGCCGGCCTACGGGGCCGCCCGCGCGCCCAGGGCCGCCCCCGCGGCGCCGCCTCGCGCCTTAGACTCCGCGCCCCCGGCCTGCGTCTATTACCCGTGGTGCGACCAGGCCCAGGCGCGCTGCCGCTCAGAACCGCCGCCCATGGTCTCCTTGGATGGCCAGCGCCTCGTGTCCTGCCATTACCCGCTCTCCGACAAGACCTGAGACCTGCTATCCCGAAGAAGGTCAACTTCATGGGAAGGCTGTGAGTAGAGCCACGGAAATATGTGCGGCCATAGTGGACAGGCGCACGGATGCGAGTATCCGATTCAACGATCGCCTATTTGCTTGGCAAGATAGGGTTTGCTGTGCGGATACGCGGAGATCATCATATATTCACATATTCACAAGAACTGGTGTCGAGGAGATTATCAACCTGTGACCGCAAGGGGCACTCGCCAAACCGTACCAAGTCAAGCAAGTACGAGAGATCATCCTGCGTTACCGGCTAGGAGCGGGCGATCATGAGTAAATACGAACTCATCGTGTACTGGAGCGAAGAAGATAACGCCTTTCTTGTGGAGGTACCGGAGTTGCCTGGGTGCATGGCGGATGGCGCCACCTACCAAGAAGCGGTCACTCATGCTGAAGAGGTGATCGCCGAATGGCTGGAAACCGCCAGGAGCTTGGGGCGCCCCATCCCCACAGCGCGCGGGCGGCTACGCTATGCTTGACCCCTGCATTGCCTCACGAAAAATCCAGACCACCTTTCGGCGCACGGCATAAGAGTTCGGAGCGCCCCTACCGGCACAGAAAGCGGCGCCCGCCAATGCCGGAGTCCATCTCCGGGTTTTGCCATGACTGGGCGCGGTCCATGGGGAATTGCCCGCATCCACAAGGACCCTTTTGACAAGGCCCTGCTTGCTCAACCCATCGTCGAAGGGATCCTGTTTGTTAAAACCGACGGTGGTCGCGCAATACATGAGCCCGTGCGGCGCGCACCAACAAGTCGCGAGATCGCGCCAAAGGCTTACATAGTGCTTATGCAAGAACGGGGGCGCAGAGAATCTCGTCCCCCGTTGTATTGTGTGGTGGGCCCGGAAGGACTCGAACCTTCGACCAGAGGATTATCAGTCCTGATTTGTATGGCTCACGTCCACTTACGTTAAGCTATCGTTGGTTTTATTTCGCTGTAAATCCCTACGAAATAAACCTATAATTCATTCCACGTTGTTAGAGGCCATTTTAAGCCAACTGCTTACAATAGGCTTACAGGCCACTTGCGGGGGGAACCATGCGACTCACCAAGAGGACGGTAGACGAGATCACCGCGCCCGCGTCCGGCTACGCACTCCACTGGGACGATGAGATCAAGGGCTTCGGGCTGCGCGTCACGGCAGCCGGCAAGAAGACCTACATCATGCAGCGGCGCACCCATGGCAGGGATCGTCGGTTCACCCTGGGGACGCATGGAAGCGTGACCGTGGAACAAGCCCGCAAGGATGCCAAGATCAAGGCCGGGCTCATTGCGAGCGGCGGCGATCCGGTCGCAGACAAGAAGCGGGCGGCCCTCGCGACCAAGACGCTGGCCGAAGTCCTGGCCGACTACGGAGAAGCCCGCAACGCGATCACTGACAGCACCCGCAAGGAAATGGCCGGGGTCCTCAAGCGGTATTCCGCCGACTGGCTCAAAAAGCCCGTCACCGGGATCACCCCGGACAGGGTGCTCGCCCGCCATCGGAAGATAGGCCGGGAGACACCGGCCAGCGCGAACAAGTGGGGCCGTTACCTGCGGGCCCTGCTCACCTTCGCGGCGGGTCGCTACACCGACACCGAGGGACAGCCCATCCTTGCCGACAACGCCGTGAAGGTGCTGTCCCGCGCCCGTTCCTGATATCGCGTCGAACGGCGGCAAAGCGTGATCCAGCCGCACCAACTGGCCGCGTGGTGGGACGCGGTGACCCGGTTACGCAATACCGCCCATGGGGATTATTTCCTCACCCCCATGCTGACGGGCCTACGCAAGGAGGAGGCCCGCACGCTCCGATGGGCGGACGTGGACTTCAAGGCCGCGACCCTCATCGTCCACAACACCAAGAACCACTCAAGCCCCACGCTCCCCATAGGACCGTATCTGGCGGCCCTACTGAACGCCCGCGAGCGCCTGGGCGACCTCGTATTTACCAGCACGCATGGGCAGATCGGCAATCTGCGCTATTCGCTGGAAGGTATCGCCAAGGCGTCCGGCGTCAAGTTTATGGCCCATGATCTGCGGCGTAATTCCGGCACCCCGATTATTCCGCCAACGGGTGAGCAATGTGTCTATATCCCGGAGAATCGCGTGATCGGGGGCGCATGATGACGGAATAATCAGAGGGAGTTCAGGAAGGCCAGGACACGATCGCAGGGCCTATAGCGAGAGGCGCGAGCCTGGGCAGTGGCGGTGGTCTTCGCCAACGCCTCTTCTTTCAGCTGCATATCGGCCTGCAAGTAGATCGCGGTGGTTTCTATCGACTCGTGGCCCAGCCACAACGCG
>DAIDMD010000144.1 GCA_027449165.1 Acidiferrobacter sp.
AGTGGAACTACGTCATTAAGCCAAACGCGAAGGCTCGATGATTAAGTTGTTACCTTTATTTATTAACGACGCCTAAGCTAAGCCATTGCAAAGGCGCCATAATTTCAACGCCATGTCGCCACCTCTCCGAGGAGATAGTTAAGGGAATCGGAGGGTCGGGACCGGGGCGCTCCACGGTGTCGTCAGGATCCCCTGGGTGCGCACGAAATAAACTGCGGGACAGCCAGGCTTGCCGGCATGCAATCACCTGCCAGAATGAATGCTGGCGGTGGCAGGCCGCGGGGGTATGATTGAGTCGGCGCGGGGGCGCGACTCGGCGGCGGCCGCGTGAGAGAAGGGGGGGACGGTGGGACAACGGCCGATCGAAAAGCGACCGCAAAGGCCTGACCGCCCGGGGGGGTCAGGGCCGGCCGAGGTGTTGCGTCTTAGGCCCTGGGCGCGCCTGCGCCAAGGGCTTGAGCAGGGCCGGCGGCGTTTCCGCGCGTGGTTTCCGCACGTGCCCCTGGCCCTCGCGGTGATCCTGTTGGGTCTTTTGAACCTCGCGCCGGTCCTGCACCTCCTGAAAACCGGCATCGCCGCGACACCGCTTCTCGCCTCTGCGCTGACCGCAAAGGCCCTGGACGGCGCCCCGGGGGTCGTCGCCGGACTCCTGCTCCTGGGCGCGGCCGGTGGCCTGTTGTTTCGTTCGCGGCTTTCCTGGACCGTGACCTTGCTTTTGGTGGCGGCCACGATGATGCTCGCTTGGCGGGCGACCCCGAGTGCCTCGTCGGCCTTGACCGTCTTCGACGGCGTCACCTTGCTCGCGCTGCTCGTGTTCCAGCGGGACTTCGACCGCTCGAGTCTTGCCGCGGGGACGCTGTTTGCGATCGTGAGCATCCTGCTGTTGCTGGGCTACGCGGTGTTCGGGGCCTTCGTTCTCGGTCAGGGGTTCTCGCCGCCTTTGACGACGCTCTCGGGCGCGCTGTATTTCGCGGTGGTCACGATGTCGACGGTGGGCTACGGCGATATCGTGCCCAAGAGCGCGGACGCGCGGTTCTTCGTGATGTCGGTCATCATTCTCGGCATCACGGTGTTCGCCACGTCGATATCGGCAGTCATCGTGCCGGCGATGACCGCGCGCATGCAGGATCTGATGAAGGGGGGCGGCAAACGTATGACACGCAAGAACCACTATGTGATCGTGGGCGCCACGTCGCTCGCCCGCAATACCTGCCGGGAACTGCTGGCGCGCCACCTGCCGGTCACCGTGGTCGTGGCGGGCGCCGCGGATGCGGGCGCGTTTGCCGACGCCGATGTCCTGGTGGGCGACGCGAGCGATGCGGATACGTTGCGGGAGGCGGGCGTGCCGGACGCCGCGGCGGTGCTCGCGCTGCGCGACGACGATTCGGAGAATGCCTTCATTGTCTTGGCGGTCAAGGAATTGAACCCCGCGACCCGCACGGTGGCCGCCGTAAACCACGGCAAGAACATGGCGCGGATGCGCCATGTCCGTCCCGACCTCGTCATTGCGCCCCAGGTGATGGGCGGCGAGTTGCTGGCCATGGCCCTCAATAACGAAGAGCTCGATAGCGATACCGTGATGCGCAAGCTCTTTCGCAGCGATCCGGCCGCGCCGTGAGGCGGGGCCAGGCGGCATCGACCGCAGCCGATCGCGGCGGGCGTGCGCCACCGCCCGTAAGCGCTCGGCCGGTCTAGGTCTTGCGCTGCCGGGCAGGGCTCCGGGCTCCCGCCGGCCGCTCCGCCTTTTCCATGCGCGCCATGAGATCGCGGTCGTGCTCGTCCCGATAGGGTTTCAGGTCGAGGTCCGCCGGGACATGGGTGAGCCGCTCGTCGCCCACGGCCTTCACGAACTTCTGCATGAAGGCGTCGTACGCCCGCCAGGAGATCCGGTCGGCCCGCACCGCCGCCTCCTCAGCCCGGGTGGCGATCTGGTGGGCGTGGAGATAGTGGAGGTCGAGTTCGTCGATCAGGGCCTTTTCCACGGCTTCATGCAGGATGAGGTAGCGGTCCACCTCCACGGTCCGGCCCTTGTCCGTAAACGACCGCGGGAGGTGGCGATCGATATAGATGGTGCGTCCGTCCTGGCTGTAGCCTGCGAGGTAGGGGACATCGCAGTCCCGGCGCAAGGTGACGCGCCGCAGGATGGCATCGAGCGTGCGCTCGAGCATCAGGGTCGAGACATACCAGTCGGGGATGTGCAATTTGCGGTGCGGGGCGATCGGGTGGCAGCTTGTCGTAGGCATAAGTCCCCCTCGGGCTCGTGGCATCGTCTTTCAGGGTAAAGTATAACCCTCGTGCCACGCCCCCCTGCTATCCGAGCCAGTCGGCCCCACGTCTCGTGCCGATCCGATGTGCGGCCGCTGCCGCGGAGCCGGTGCTGCCCGGGCCGGCATGCCTGTGCGGCCGGGGCTGGCGCCGCGGGACCGCAAGAAGGCACAATGCATGCGCGTCCGGCAGGATTTTGCCGATTCTGCCGCCCTGGTATTCGTGAGAGATGGAATCGTTCCAAGAATGAATTCGGGGCCGCCCGGCGGGCCCCGGCATTGGATCAAGGGCTTTGTGCGGCCGACGCGAAGCGGGTACAGTGGAGCATAGGGTCTGTGAACCGAAATCGCGTGGCGATTGCAGGAGGACGTCGATGAAACGTTGGGCGGGGGTCTGGGCCCTAATGGGCGTGGCGCTGCTCTTGTTGAGCGGATGCGTCGTGCGTCCCGGCGGATACGGTTATGTGACGACGGGTGTGGCAGTGGCTGGGCCGCAGGTCGCCTTCACCTTCAGCGATGGTGTCGACGCCTATTACGAGCCGGCCTTCGGCGCCTACATCTATAGCGACGACGGATATTATTATCGCTGGGTCAACGACGGCTGGGTATATGCCACCTACTACGATGGGCCCTGGATCCCGGTGGTCGCGACCGTCTATCTGCCGCCGCTTTTGGCCTTCGGGCCGCCGCCGCCCATCGTCCGTTACCGTCCTTATTTCGTCTGGTGGCGGATGCACGCCGCGCGCTGGTACGCGATCCACCATCCCCACTGGTGGTACCGGCACCATCTCTATATGCGCCATTACGCCCAATGGCGGGCGCATGTCGTGCGCTATTACGAGAACCACCCCGGCCGGCGGCCGGCGATGCGCGTGCTCTTTCACCGTCGCGAACAGCGTCTCGACCGCTTGCGCCACCAGCGGGCGATGGCGCGTCGCCGGCAGGAGCGTTTTCATGCCCGTCATCCTTTGGCGGGGCCGCGCCCTCCGGCATTTCGCGGACCGGCCTCTCGTCGGCCGCTGACGGGGAGACCCCCCCCGGGATATCGCGGACCGGCCTCTCGTCGGCCGTTGGCGGGGAGACGCCCGCTCGTGCGCGGGCGACCCCACCCGGCGCACCCCGTGCGGCGTCGGGGGAGGCCCGGACGCGGTGATCGTCGGCCTTAAAGCCTTGGTGACGCTGCGGATCCCCGGGGCGGTTTCGTTCGCGAGGCCACGGCGTCTTGCGGGCCGTTCCGGTATTCTCGGGGCCGCTCCCGATCGGGGCGGCCCGGGACCGGGCATCCCTGCGGGGGCTGGCGCACGCGCGTTTAAGGCCCGCAAGCCGCGCGGTTGTGTTATGATGGGGGTGCTCCCGCACTCGCGGGTTTGAAACGCGCCTCGGTCGCACCCATACTAATCTTGCCATGACGATGATCGCCTTTGATTCGCGCACCGCCCGACGTTGGGCCTCGGCGCTCGCATTGGTGGGCCTTATGGCCGCGCCGGCGCTTGCTGCGCGCCAGATTCAATGGGCGCGCTCTGCCGACGGATCGGTGGCGCCGGTCTTCTCGCCGCGGCAACAATCGCTCATGTATCTCTTAAATGGGGTGCCTGCCCGGCACCGGGCGGCCGGCGAGGGAGGGGGCGGCGCGCTCGCCGCCCTCGGCCAGGCGCTCGTCCTGAAGCCGGACCTGGGCGCCTGCCAGGCCTTTGTGCACGGCTGTCACGAAGGCGCTATCGTGACCTTGCCTGACCACGACGTCCTGCGGACCTTGGGGGCGGGTCTCGGCATGCGCTTGGGCAGCATGCGCTTCGAGTACGCCTACGGCATCCATACCGGGGCGAGCTTCATAGGGATCAGGAGCAGTATCCCCTAGGCCCATGGCGGTTCTTCCCTATATCGTCGACGGCACCGCGGAGAACTTCGCGCGGCTCGTGCTCGAGAACTCGCGGCGCGGACCGGTCGCAGTGAACTTCTGGTCGCCGCGCGCCGGGCCCTGTCTCGTGCTTATGCCGCGGCTCGTGCGGGTGGCGCAGGACTATGGCGGGCGCATCCTGCTCGTGATGCTGAATACCGACGACCACGGGGAACTCGCCGCGCGCCTCGAGATCCGCGCGCTGCCGTTGGTGCGAATCTTTCGCGGCGGCGAGGCCGTCGACAGCCTCCAGGGGGTCCAATCGGAGGCGGATCTCCGTGCGTTTTTCGGCAAGCACGCGCCGGGGCCCGACGCCGCCCTCCATGCCCTGGCCTGCGGGGACACGGCGGAAGCGGCGCGGCAGGCGGCGCGGTCGGCCTTGGAGCGCCCCGGGGACCCGGACGCCGCCTTGCGGGTGGCGCGGCTCCTGGTCCTCGACAAGCGGCCGCGGGAGGCCTTTGCGCTGCTGGAGGCCTTGCCGCCCGCATTGCGCAGTGAGGGCGAGATTGGCGCGCTCCACGCGCATCTCGCGCTCATCGCGGCGATGGCCGATGAGGATGAGACCGGGGAGCCGCCCGAATCGCAGGCCGAGGGCCTGTTCCGTGACGCCGTCCGGGCCCTGGCGCGCGACGATCTTGCGACCGCGTGCGATCGGCTGGTGGCGTGCGCCGCCAGCAATCCGGGTTACCGCGACGGTTTGGCGCTGCGCGCCGCGCGCGCCCTGGCGGCGCTCCCCATGAGCCCCGAGGCGCGCCGCCGCGTCGATGCCCTTCTTACGCTAGGGCATTAGCGCCGGTCCGCGGAGATCGTCCCGGTCGGGGCCGCGAGGGCCTCGGCGCACGCGCCTGAGTGCGACCGGCGTACAGCCGCGCCAGCGGGGTTTCGGGCGCGGCCTGCGGCCGCCTTTGAGGGCTTGCCGCGACAGACCTCTGTCAGGCGTTCCCGAGCCCCAATACCCCGGTCTTCTGGGAAGCGGCGAACTCGATCATGCGCAGGACCGGCTCCAGCGCCCGCCGGCGCACCGACTCCTCGATGTGAATCTCGGGTCCGCCGGTCGTGAGGGCGGCCTCGAGCGAGGCCAGCGTGTTCATGGCCATCCATGGGCAATGGGCGCAGGATTTGCAGGTCGCGCCGTGCCCCCCCGTGGGCGCCTCCAGGAATTCCTTGCCGGGCGCAACCTGGCGCATCTTGTAGAGGATGCCGTTGTCGGTCGCGACGATGAAGCGGCGTGCCGGCCTCGTCCGCGCGGCCTCTATCATGGCGCTTGTGGAGCCGACCACATCGGCCAAAGCGATGACCGCGGCCGGGGATTCGGGATGCGCGAGCACATCGGCATCCGGGTAACGGTGTTTGAGGTCAAGGAGGGCCTGTGCGCGAAACTCCTCGTGCACGATGCATGCGCCTTGCCATAGCAGCATGTCCGCGCCGCTTTCCCGCCGTACGTAATCGCCGAGGTGGCGGTCCGGCGCCCACAAAATCTTTTCGCCCCGGTCCTTGAGATACCGCGCGAGCTTCAGGGCGATGCTGGAGGTCACGACCCAGTCGGCCCGCGCCTTGACCGCCGCGCTGGTATTGGCGTAGACGACCACCGTGCGGTCGGGGTGGGCGTCGCAGAACGCCTGGAAGGCGTCCGCCGGACAACTTTCGTCGAGCGAGCAGGTGGCCTCGAGCGTCGGCATCAGCACCCGTTTTTCGGGATTCAGGATCTTGGCCGTCTCGCCCATGAAGCGCACGCCGGCGACCACCAAGGTCTTGGCCTTGTGCTCATGCCCGAAGCGCGCCATGTCGAGGGAATCGGAGACATAGCCCCCGGTCTCCTCGGCCAGCGCCTGGAGATCGGCATCGGTGTAATAATGCGCGACGAGCACGGCATCCTGTTCGACGAGCAGCCTTTTGATCCGCTGGATCCTCCGGGCCCGATCGAGTTCGGTTACGGGTCGGTGGCGCGCGGGGCCGTGCATGGCGAGTGGGATCGTGTTCATAGGCACCTCGGTGTCATCCCGCGAAAGCGGGTTGCGTGTCGCGCAGGCGGTAGAGCCGGGCCGGGCGGTGGGATCCGTTGCGGCGCAGGTCGCGGGTCTCGACCAGGCATGAGGAGGCGCGCATGCGCCGGCGGAAGTTGCGTTTGTCCAATTCCTGGCGGCCGATGATCTCGTAGACCGTCTGCAGTTCCCCCAGCGTGAACCGGTCGGCCAGGAACTGATAGGCGATCGGGGCGTATTCCAGCTTTCCGGCCAGCCGCTCGCACGCCCGCTGGACGATGACCCGGTCCTCCCGGGCCAGATCGGATGCGTGCGCCGGATCCGCCCATCCGACGCCCGGGCGCCGTATCTGTAGCCGGTCGCAGGGGGCAAGCGCGTAATAGGCGACGACCACCCGCGGCCCGTCACGATCCCCGTCGAAGGTATAGAGCTGTTCGAGAAACACGTCCTCGATGCCGGCGGCCTCCCGGAGGGCCCGGCGCGCGCAGGCCTCCAACGTCTCCCCCTCGTCGATTGAGGCCGTCGGGAGCCGGCTCCGTTCCCCTTCCAGCCGGAGAAATTCCAGCTGTTCGCGTATGGTAAAAAGCGCCACCGCCGCGCTGATCGGCGGTAACGGCTTCGTGTCATTCATACACTGACGCTACGCCCCCCGCCCCTCGCCCGTCAAGGGGCGCCCGGGCCGCCGGCCGGGCGCGGCGGCCCGCCGCGCGCTACACGCGGCAGGCCCGGCGGCGTTACAATACCGCCATGTACTTTTGTCGCAATTGCGGTAGCGAATTGAGCCGTCGGATCCCGGAGGGGGATACGCGCTCGCGCGACGTCTGCGACCACTGCTCCGCCATTCATTATGAGAACCCCAAGGTCGTGGCCGGCTGCGTGGCGTCTTGGGACGGGCGGGTCCTGCTCTGTCGGCGCGCCATCGAGCCCCGCCGCGGCCTGTGGACGCTGCCTGCCGGTTTCATGGAAAACGGCGAGACGACCAGCGAGGCCGCGGCGCGCGAAACCTGGGAGGAGGCCTGCGCGCGCGTGGATATCGATGGCCTCTACACCCTATTTAACCTGCCGCAGATCAATCAGATCTACCTCATGTTCCGCGCGCGCCTCTGCGCGCCCGACTTCGGGCCCGGCGCCGAGAGTCTCGAGGTTGCGCTCTTTGGCGAATCCGAGGTCCCGTGGGACGAACTCGCGTTCCCTGCCGTCCGGGAGACCCTGAAGCTCTACTTTGGGGACCGCCGGAGCGGGCTCTACCCATTCCGGTCCGGGGACCTCATGAAGGGCCCCGATGGCGTGGATTATCAGGTGCGTTTCCTTTCTGCCTCTTGAAAGTCGCGCGCGGTGTCTCCACGATAGCGGGTAAGTGTGTGCCATGCGCCGGGTCGGCCTTGTACGTCCGTGCCGGCCGTCGGCACCCCCCACGATCCGTGATCGGCCGAGTTCGCAAGGGCAAAGCCGGTCGTTGCCGTACGGGCCGCGTATCTCGCGCCTGTCCGGTTCATCCCATCATGGTAGACGACTAGGAGAAAGACCTTGGAAAAATACGTGTTGCCTGACCTTGATTACGATTACGGCGCCCTCGAGCCCCACATCTCCGCCAAGATCATGGAGTTGCACCACAGCAAGCACCATCTCGCCTATGTGAATGGCACCAATCAGGCGCTTGAAGGGTTGAAGGAGGCGCAGGAGACCAAGAACTTCGCACGCGTCGCGGCGTTGGAGCATGCGCTGGCCTTCAATCTCTCGGGTCATATCCTCCACTCGCTGTTCTGGAAGAACCTGTCGCCCAATGGCGGCGGCAAGCCGGAAGGCGATCTGGCGCGCGCCATCGACCGCGACTTCGGCTCCTTCGACGGTCTGAAGGGCCAGTTCGTGAACGCCGCCATGACCACGATGGGGTCCGGTTGGGCGGCGTTGGCCTGGGATCCGGCGGGTCAGCGGCTCATTACCACCGAGATCCACGACCATCAGTCCGAAATGACCCCGGGCGCCGTCCCGATCATGGTCCTCGACGCCTGGGAGCACGCTTATTATCTGCAATATCAGAATGATAAGGCGAAGTTCTTCGAGGCGGTATGGAATCTTTGGAACTGGAAGGATATCGGCGAGCGCTACAATAAGGCCAAGTCGGCGGAGATCGGGCTTGCCTCCGCCGCCACTTCCAAGAAGCACGGCGCCAAATAACCCCGGCGGCGTGCCTGGGGGCCGGTAAGGCCCGGCCCTATCGTTTTACGGCGGACCTCGGTAGACTTATTGGCGACCGGGGTCCGCTTTGCTTGCCCGAATCGCGCGAGCCGGACGCCCCAGCCCCCCCATCTACGACTAGGAGCTTACATGCATAAGAGGTACGCCGCGTTGGCGGCTATTGGCTGCCTGTTGGCGGCCCCTGCCATGGCCAGTGGGCTCTCGCCCAAGGCGCAGTTGAGCTACAGTCTCGGTTATCAGTTCGGCGAGAACCTGCGCAACAACGGGATTCCGGTGGAACCCGAGATTTTCACGCGCGCCATCACCGACGCCCTGAAGGGCGCAAAGCCGCTTTTGCCGCCGGCGCAGATGGCCGCGGTGGTCGCCAAGTTCCAGAAAGAGATGCAGGCGCACAACATCGCCATGCTCAAGGCCTTGGGCGCGCGCGAACAGGCGGCGGGCCGGGCATTCCGGGCCAAGTACGCGAAGAAGCCGGGCGTGAAGGTCCTGCCGGGCGGCGTCGAGTACAGGGTATTGACCGAGGGTCACGGACCGCGGCCCACCTTGAAGGACACGATCGAGGCGGATTACTGGGGCCGCTTCATCAATGGGCGGTTGTTCGCCACGAACCAGAAGGCCGGCAAGCCCGCGGTGTTTCCGCTAAACGGCCTGATCGCCGGCTTGAAGGAGGCCCTGGTCCGGATGCCCGTGGGGTCCACCTGGGAGATCGTGGTTCCGGGCCATCTGGCCTACGGACCGCAGGGGCGACCGGCCATTCCGCCTGACACCACGCTGGTCTTTACGGTCCATCTCCTGGGCGTCAAATAGACCGGACGGGACGGTCTTGCGGCAATATAGGGGCCTCTGGGCCCCTATATTTTTGGGTGTCCGAAGACGCCGCCCCGCCGAACCGAAATTTCGTGCCGGCGCCGGCGCGGCCCGCTGCGGGGACCGGGCGATGGTTCCGGGGCGGTGGCGTCTTTAGCCCGCGGGCCTGCTGGTTTGGTCCGGCGCGCGGCTCTCGTGGAGCACCCGGCCGTGCTCGTCTGTGACCGCGACGTTTACCGGCACGCCGGCCCTGACGCTTTCGGTGACCACGCAGTAGTTTTCAAAGAGCGTAAGGCATCGGGGTGTCGCACCCGGCGCGGTGAGCGCCACGTCGAGGGCTGCGACTCGCAGCCTCCCGTTCGTGTCCCGGGCAAGGTGCCCCTGAACGCGGGCCTTCAGGGCCTCGGGGGTGGCGCGGGCCTTGGTGAGGCAAAAGAGCAGACTGGCCATGAGGCAGTTGGCGACCGCCGCCGCGAGGAGCTCCGCCGGATGGGGTCCGGCGCCCTGGCCCGCGGGCGGCGGTTCGTCCGTGACCAGGGTGCCCTCGGCGAAGCGCACGCTGAAGCGGTAATTCTCGATCTGCTCGATTTCTATGCTGAACCCTTCCTTCGCCATCGCGCCGTCTCCCAGGCTTGCCCGTCGGGCCTTGCCCGGCAGTATAGGCGCCCATGGCCTCGACCATGAACTACTCGCGCATCGTGAGATCGGCGGGGGCAGCCCAAGAACACGCCGTCTTGGCGCGGGCAGGCGGCGTTGCAAAAAGCCGCAATGCACGCAGGCCCGCAGCGGATCCTATGGAAGGCGGGCGGGATTCTCACCGGATGGGGCGACCGGGTGTTCCGATGGATTGCTCACGGGCTGGCCCGGTGCGCGACAAGCCCCACCGTTACCCCGCAGGGGATCCCTTCGGGACAGGCGGGGAAGGATAGCGTCTGTTGTCTCATTCTGTTCGAGTGATAAAATGCCAAGAGACGAAGGGCGGGACACGGCGCACGCTTGCGCCGGGTGCGCAAGCGCAGCCCGGATCGCCTGTGAAGCGAGCGGTGCCGCAAGGCCGCCGGCAGCAGGAACCCACCGAAGCGACTTTAAGCGGGGCTCGATGCCCCCTCAAGCGCCGTAGGAATCCCCGCCATTCACGCGGGGAGGACGTCGAGGCGACCGTATACCGCCAGCATAGTAAAGGGCGCGCCGTGCCGGGTCAAAAGACCGCCGCGGTGCGGGGGGCGGATCTTTTTCGAGAGGGGCCATGACGACGATAGTGGTGGTTCGCAAGGGTGATACGGCAGTGATCGGCGCCGACACATTGGGCACCTACGGCGACCAGCGCGAGTCGGCGGTCTTCATCAAGAACGCCAGCAAGCTGATCGGCGTGGACAATACCTGGCTTGCCGTGACCGGGCATGCGGCCATGGACATGGCGTTACGGAACATCTTCCAGGAGACGTCGTGCCGGCGGTCGTTCAAGGACGTCAACGACATCTACAAGACGAGCCTGCAGCTGCACGCCATCCTGAAGGATCATTACTTCCTGAGGCTTGACGGGGACAATGGCGACGAGGCCTTCGAGTCCATGCAGGTGAGCCTGCTGATCGCGAACGCCTACGGGATTTTCGGGGTCTGTTCCAAGCGCACCGTGCTCGAATACACCAAGTTCTACGCCCTCGGCTCGGGCGAGCAGTATGCCCTCGGGGCCATGCATGCCGTGTACGATCGCGAGTCGGACCCGGAGGCGATTGCGCGCGCCGGCCTGGAGGCCGCCGTCACGTTCGATACCGGTTCCGGCGCACCCATCGAGCTGCGCCGCGTAGCGCTCAAGGCATCGGCCGCCTCGTAGCGCCCGCCTGCGGCTCGGCGCGAAGGCCGGTGGCGCCGGACGCGCCCCGGGGCGCCCTCGATCCCGCGCCCGGCCCCGCCGGATCTCCACCCGCGATATTCCCGGCTGGAAATTCCCCCGCAAGGCCGGTATCGTAAACTCCAACATTCAAGGAGCGGGGATGGCGGGCGCTGTCTATATCAAGACCTACGGCTGTCAGATGAACGAGTACGACTCGGCCCGGCTCGCGGATCTGTTGTTCGAGACCCATGGGCTGGTGCGCGTGGACGACCCGTCGCGCGCCGATATCCTCCTCGTGAACAGCTGTTCGGTCCGCGAGAAGGCCCAGGAAAAGCTCTTCTCCGATCTCGGCCGGCTGAACGAGTGGAAGGCATCGCGCCCGGGCGTCGTGATCGGCGTGGGCGGATGTGTGGCGAGCCAGGAGGGCGAGGATATCCGCCGCCGCGCGCCCTATGTGGACTTCGTGTTCGGCCCCCAGACCCTGCATCGGGTGCCCGATCTTCTGGCCGATGCGCGCGCCAGAAACCCGCGTGTCGACATCACGTTTGCCGAGCTCGAGAAATTCGACAGGCTCCCGGAGCCACGGGCCGACGGACCGCGCGCCTTCGTCTCGATCATGGAGGGGTGCAGCAAGTATTGCAGCTTTTGCGTGGTCCCCTATACCCGCGGCCAGGAGTTCAGCCGGCCGTTCGACGACGTCCTGGCGGAGGTCGCGGCGCTTGCCGAACAGGGCGTGCGCGAGGTCACGCTCCTTGGCCAAAACGTGAACGCCTACCGCGGCCGCCGCCGGGATGGACGGACCGCCGATCTCGCCACCCTCATAGGCTATGTCGCGGAAATCGACGAGATCGGCCGCATCCGCTTCACGACGTCCCATCCCCTGGAGTTCGGGGAGACCCTGTTCGACGCCTTCGCGTCCGAGCGCAAGCTCGTAAGCCACCTCCACCTCCCGGTACAGAGCGGCTCGGACGATGTCCTGGCGCGCATGAAGCGCGGCTATCGCGTGGACTGGTATCGCGACAAGGTCGCCAAGCTCAAGAGCGTCAGGCCCGACATCAGCCTCTCCACCGATCTCATCGTGGGCTTTCCGGGGGAGACCGAGCGCGATTTCGCGGCGACCTTGGCGCTGGTCGATGAGATGCGGTTCGACTTGTCCTACAGTTTCGCTTATAGCCCGAGACCCGGGACCCCGGCCGCGGCCCTGCCGGACGACGTGCCGGCCCATGTGAAGGCCCAGCGTCTCGCAAAGGTCCAGGCCTTGAACCTCGAGCACGCCGCCGCTATCAGCCGGCGCATGGTCGGGCGCCTGGAGCGCGTCCTGGTCGACCGCCAGGCCCCGCGCGGACGAGGCGATCTTTCGGGGCGGACCGAGAACAATCGGGTCGTGAATTTTCCGGGCGGCGGCGAGGATCTTGTCGGGCGCTTCGCCACCGTCGAAATTACCGAGGCAAGACCCAACTCCCTGCGCGGCCGCTTGGTGGCGGCCGAGGCGGGTGTATCATCGGCTATACTGGAGAAGAGGGAGGCCGCTATTTCTTGAACGCGAAGTCTCAGGCGATACAGTTTTCCGTCCAACCCCCCGACAGCGAGCGGCTGTCGCGTCTTTGTGGTCAGCTCGACGAGCATCTCCGCCAGATCGAGGGCAGCCTCGGGGTGGAGATCGCGAACCGCGGCAATCAATTCCGCATAACCGGCCATCACGATCAAGCCCGCCATGCCCAGCGCCTGATCACCGCCCTTTACGCGGTCACCGGGCAATCCCAGGCCATTACACCTTCGGGGGTCAATATGGCATTGAAAGAAGTCTCGAGGGTTCGCGACGAGCGCGAGCCGCCGACCGAGCTGCGCATGCCCAAGCAGCGTGTCTATGGGCGCACCGACGCGCAGCGCGATTATATCCGCAAGATCCTCACCCACGACGTGACCTTCGGGGTGGGGCCGGCGGGCACCGGCAAGACGTTCCTGGCTGTGGCTTGCGCGGTGGACGCCCTGGAGACCGGCCGCGCGCAGCGGCTGGTCCTGGTGCGGCCGGCGGTGGAGGCCGGCGAGCGCCTGGGCTTTCTGCCCGGGGATCTCGAGCAGAAGGTCGATCCTTATCTGCGGCCGCTCTATGACGCGCTGCACGACATGCTCGGTCCGGAGCGGGTCGCGAAATTGATCGAAAAGGGCGTGATCGAGGTGGCGCCGCTTGCGTTCATGCGCGGCCGGACGTTGAACGAATCGTTCATCATTCTGGACGAGGCGCAAAACACGACCGCCGAACAGATGAAGATGTTCTTGACGCGCCTGGGGTTCGGGGCGACGGCGGTGATCACGGGTGACGTCACGCAGGTCGACCTGCCGCGGCCCGAGCTGTCGGGCCTGCGCCAGGCCTTGCACATCCTGAAGGATGTGGAAGGGATTGCGTTCACGCATTTCGCGAGCGGCGACGTGGTGCGCCATCCCCTGGTCCAGCGTATCGTCGAGGCCTACGAGGCGCGCGAGCGCAGCCTTTAAAGACGTGCCGCGCCTGCACCTCGATCTGGTTCTGGCCTGCGACGGGTGCGAGGCCCCGTCGCGCGCCGCCTTCGTGCGCTGGTGCAAGGCGGCGCTCGCGGAGGAGCGGGGCAGTCTGCGGGTCGGCCTGCGGGTCGTGGCCGAGCCCGAGGCGGCGGAGCTGAACAGGCGGTTTCGGGGGCGGACGGGCCCTACGAACGTGCTGTCGTTTCCGTACGGCGATCCGCCGGCGGGCAAGACACGGTTTCTCGGGGACATCGTCGTGTGCGCGCCGCTTGCGCGCGCCGAGGCCGCCCTGGCCGGCCGGCCGGAAACCGCCCATTGGGCGCACCTCGTCATTCACGGTATACTGCACCTGCAAGGATTCGACCACGAGACAGATCAGGACGCGCGGGTTATGGAAGCACGGGAAACGCGGATATTGGAGGGTTTGGGGTTCGCGGACCCTTATTGTTGACGCATGAGTCAAGACGACAACGGACACGGATCCGGGCGGTCGTTTCTCGACCGGCTGGGGCACGTCTTATGGGGGGCGCCGGAGGATCGCGACGCGCTGCGCGAGACGTTGCGGGACGCGCACGAGCGCGGCCTGATCGGAAGCGACGCCTTGGACATGATCGAGGGCGTGTTTCAGGTCGCCGAGATGCGGGTCCGCGACATCATGGTCCCGCGCGCGCAAATGGACGTCATCGACCGGGCGGATCCGCCCGAGCGGTATCTGCCGCGCGTCATCGAGACCGGCCACTCGCGCTTCCCGGTCGTCGACGGCGACAAGGACAAGGTGGTCGGCATCCTGCTGGCCAAGGATCTGTTGCGGTATTTTCATAATGAGCAGCGGTCGTCTTTCAATGTCTATGACCTGTTGCGGCCGGCGGTATTCGTGCCGGAGAGCAAGCGCCTCGATGTCCTGCTGCGCGACTTTCGCTCCAGCCGCAACCATATGGCCATAGTGGTCGACGAATACGGCGGGGTGGCGGGCCTCGTTACCATCGAGGATGTCTTGGAGCAGATCGTAGGCGAGATCGAAGACGAGCACGACCTCGATGCCGATGACGTCATGATCACGCAACGGGCCGAGCACGAGTTCGTCGCCAAGGCCCTTACGCCGATCAAGGAATTCAACGAATATTTCGGCACCCGCTACGACGATGAAGAGGTCGATACCATAGGCGGCCTCGTCATGACCGCGCTTGGCCGGGTGCCCAAGCGCGGCGAGCGCCTCGATATCGGCGGCCTGAGGTTCGAGGTGCTGCGCGCCGACTCGCGCCGGGTCCATCTCCTGAAAGTCGTCCCGATTGCCGAAGAAAGCCAAGTGGCCGGTTAGCGGGCCTGCGGCCTGGACGGGCGCGTTCCTGGCCGGCGCGTTCCTGAATCTGGCCTTCGCCCCCTACCGCCAGCCGTGGGTCGCGCCGCTGGCCCTTGCGGTCCTCTACGCGCTCCTGGGGAATGCCTCGGGTCGCGGGGCCTTCGGCCGCGGTTTGGCGTTCGGCGCGGGCCTATTCGCCTTCGGGGTCCCCTGGATCTATTTGACGCTGGCGCGCTTCGGCGGCATGCCGCCGCCGCTGGCCGCGGCGGCGTGCGTCCTGTTCGTCGCGATCCTCGCGCTCTACGCGGGCCTGGCCTGCGGGTTGTTTGCCCTGCTCCGCGGCCAAGACGGCCTCGATCCCTGGCTTTTCGCCGCGCTCTGGGTGCTGGGCGAATGGGTGCGAGGGGTCTTTTTGACGGGATTCCCGTGGCTCGATGTCGGATATGCGGCGAGCGTGCCGCCGCTCATGGACTGGGCGCCCTTCATCGGCGTTCTCGGCCTGTCGTTCGTCTTGACCGTCTCAGGGGCGCTCGCGGTGGACGCGCTGCGGGGGCGGCGGCGCGGGCTGCTGCCCTTGCTCGTGCTTCTCGGGGCGACGCCGGTCCTGGCGAGAATCCCGTTGGTGCATCGCACGGGCCGTCCGATCACGGCGTCGCTGGTCCAGGGCGACATCTCGCCCAACGTCAAATGGGACCCGCGCGGGCGGCGCATGATCATCCGGCGCTACCTCCGCCTGACCCGGGAAAGCGACGGCCGGCTCGTCATCTGGCCCGAGACGGCGGTCCCCGGCTATTCGCACGAGCTCCGCCGCCGCTTCATACCTTACATCAAGCGCCTGGCGAGGATCGGCCACAGGCACTTCCTCTTCGGCCTCGTCGAGGGCAATCCCGATGTCCCCAACGGTCCGGTCTACAATGCCGTCATGAGCATCGGGCGGCACGACGGCTTTTACCGAAAGCGCCACCTTGTCCCGTTCGGGGAGTATCTGCCGTGGCCGGCGCTTTTGGGTCCGGTCCTGGACGTGTTGCATATCCCCATGGCGAGCTTCACGGCCTGGCACGGCGCGGAGCAGCCCTTGACGGCCGCCCAGGCGAAGCTCGGGGTCTCGATCTGCTACGAGGTCGCCTACGGCCCGCTGGTCACCCAGGACCTGCCCCGCGCCACCCTGCTCGTGAACGTGAGCGACGACTCCTGGTACGGACACTCGAACGAGGCCGTTCAGCAGCTCCAGATCGCGCAATTGCGCGCCGCCGAGGCCGGCCGCGAGATACTGATCGCGACCAACGACGGCATCACCGCGCAGATCGGCCATACCGGGCGGATCCGGGCCCGGCTCCGCGCGTTCCGCAAAGGGGTATTGACGGTTGTCGCGCAGCCCTACGCCGGCCTTACGCCCTACGATCGATTCGGGGACGCCGGCGTACTGGGGGTCGTGTCCCTGGTGGTCGCCGCAGCCATCTGGCGGCATCGCGCGCGGCGGGCGGCATCGCGCCCGGGGCGTGGGGCCTAACCGGCAGACGCGCCGCTTCGATCCGTGGGATAATGCGCCACCGCCACACACAAGCGAGCGCAAGGCCCGATGGATGAACGTTATTCCCCGATCGATGTAGAGCGCGAGGCCCAGGCCTTCTGGGCGCAGGCCCGGAGCTTCGAGGTGACCGAGGACCCCTCGCGCCCCAAGTTCTATTGCCTGTCGATGTTTCCCTACCCATCGGGCCGTCTGCATATGGGGCACGTGCGCAACTATACCCTGGGGGACGTGATCAGCCGCTGGCGGCGCATGCAGGGCATGAACGTCCTCCAGCCGATGGGTTGGGATGCCTTCGGCCTGCCCGCGGAGGGCGCCGCGGAACGCCATGGGGTGCCGCCCGCGCAGTGGACCTACGACAATATCGCGGCCATGCGCGACCAGTTGAAGCGGCTCGGCCTGGCCTACGACTGGAGGCGCGAGATCGCGACCTGCCGCCCGGAGTATTACCGGTGGGAACAGTGGTTGTTCACGCGCCTGTACCGCAAGGGGCTTGCCTATCGCGCGACCGCGCCGGTCAACTGGTGCCCGAAGGATCGGACGGTGCTCGCCAACGAGCAGGTGGTGGAGGGGCGCTGCTGGCGCTGCGATACCCCCGTCGAGCGCCGCGAGATCCCGCAGTGGTTCTTGCGCATCACCGCCTATGCCGACGAGCTCTTAGCCGGCCTCGAGGCGCTTCCGGGCTGGCCGGAACGGGTCGCGACCATGCAGCGCAACTGGATCGGGCGCTCCGAGGGCGCCGAGATCCGGTTCCCGGTGGAAGGCTTCGGGACGCTGACGGTGTTCACCACCCGACCCGATACCCTGATGGGGGTGACCTATCTGGCGGTTGCCGCCGAGCATCCCCTGGCCGTTGCCGCGAGCGCCGGCCGTCCGGAGGTGGCGCGGTTTCGCGACGAGTGCCGCGTGGCGCAGACCGCCGAGGCGGTCCTCGAGACGATGGAGAAGCGCGGCGTCGACACCGGCCTGCGGGCGGCCCATCCCCTGACCGGCCGAAGCCTGCCGGTCTATGCGGCCAATTTCGTGCTCATGGGTTACGGCGAGGGCGCGGTCATGGCGGTCCCGGCGCACGACGAGCGGGATTTCGCCTTCGCGCAACGCTACCGTCTGCCGGTGGTCCCGGTCGTGGTCCCGGAGGACTACGAGGGCCGCGTCGAGGATCTCGTGCGCGACGGGGCCTACACCGGACCCGGCCGTCTGGTCGACTCCGGCCCCTTCACCGGGCTGTCTTCGCAGGAGGCGCGCGAGCGCATCGTGGCGGCCTTGGCGGACATCGGGGCCGGGGCCGGGCGCGTGCAGTTGCGCCTGCGCGATTGGGGCGTGTCGCGCCAGCGGTATTGGGGTGCGCCCATCCCCATGATTCATTGTGCGGCCTGCGGCGTGGTCCCGGTCCCCGACGAAGACCTGCCGGTGGTCCTGCCGGAGGACGTGGTCATCACCGCGGGCGGTTCGGCGCTCGCCGCGCGCCCCGATTTCCTGAACGTATCCTGCCCAGGCTGCGGCGGCCCGGCCCGGCGGGAGACCGATACCTTCGACACCTTCATGGAGTCGTCGTGGTACTACGCCCGGTACTGCAGCCACGACAACGACCGGCAGATGCTCGACGCGCGCGCCCGCCACTGGCTGCCGGTCGACCAATATATCGGCGGGATCGAGCACGCCATCCTCCATCTGCTGTATGCCCGGTTCTTCAACAAACTCTTGCGCGACGAGGGCCTGGTGGGCAACGACGAGCCCTTCACCCGCCTGCTCACCCAGGGCATGGTCCTCAAAGACGGCACGAAGATGTCGAAGTCCAAGGGGAATACGGTCGACCCGCAGGCCCTGATCGATCAGTACGGCGCCGACACCGCGCGGCTTTTCATCATGTTCGCGGCGCCTCCGGAGCAATCCCTCGAGTGGAGCGACGACGCGGTCGCCGGCGCCCACCGCTTTCTGAAGCGGCTCTGGGGTCTGGCGCGCGCGGCGGCATCGCGGCCGGCGCCCGCGGACGGGGCCTACGACGAGGCCCATCGGGCGCTGCGCGCCGACATGCAGGGACTGCTCGACCAGGCGCTGCGCGACTACGAGCGCTATCACTTCAATACCGTGGTGGCCGCTTGCATGGGCCTTGCCAACACGCTGCAAAAGCTCCTGGACGAGACGGTCTCGGACTCGGGCACGCGCCTGCTGCGCGAGGGCCTGAGCCTGCTGTTGCGGCTTTTGGCCCCGATCGTGCCGCATATCGCCCATCGCCTGTGGCAGGAGCTCGGGTTCGGGCCGCAGGCGATCATCGACGCCCCCTGGCCGGTGGTGGACGCCGCCGCTTTGAAGCGCGCCACCTTGCGGCTCGTCGTGCAGGTCAACGGCAAGCGCCGCAGCGAGATCACCGTCGACGCCGACTGCGACCGCGCCGCGATCGAGGCGCGCGCCCTGGAAGACGAGGCCGTGGCGCGCCACATCGACGGCCGGCCGGTCGCCAAGATCGTCGTCGTCCCCGGCCGCCTGGTCAACATCGTCGCCCCATGAGGCGTCTCGCGGCGGGGTTCCTGGGGGCGCTGCTTGCGGGCTGCGGTTTTCATCTGCGCACCGCCCGCGAATTCGCGCTGCCCGGGTCGCTGTCGGTCCTGCAGGTGCGCATGCCGTCGAGCGGCCTCAAATATCCGGGGCTCGTGCTCGCCGTGCGGCAGGCCCTGGAAGAGCGCGGGGTGCAGATCGTCGGCCACCGCAAGGCGCCCGCGGTGGTGTTGGCGGGCGAGGTGCTGAATCCTGTGGTCGTGACCATCAACAACAACGGCGGCGCGAGCGCCTATCTGCTCGATTATGCGGTGACGTTCAGCCTCGTCGGGCCGCGCGGCCGGGTGCTCATGGCGCCGCGGACGGTGCGCGTGCAGCGCGAATACAACTTCAACGTGCAGAACGTGCCGGCCATGGCCCGCGAACAGACCTATCTGGAGCGGCGCATGCGCGCGGCCGCGGCCCGGCAGATCGTCTGGGCGCTTGCCTCCTATAAGGGACCGCCTAAGGGACCGCCCGCCGGCCCCGCTGCCCCCAAGGCGGCCCCCGCCGCGACCGGCCAGGCCCATGCACCTAAAGCCTGAGGACCTTCCCGCGCGGCTTGCCGACCTCAAGCGGGTCTATCTCGTCTGCGGGGACGAGCCGTTTTTGGTCGAGGAGGCGGTCGCGCGCATCGTCGAGGCGGCGGAGGCCGCCGGCATAGCGGAGCGCCAGCGGTTTTTCCTGGAGAGCGGGTTTTCCTGGGCGCAGTTCCGCGAGGCCCTATCTTCGCCCTCGCTGTTCGCGCCGCGCAGCCTCTACGAGCTGCGCGCGCGCGAGGGCCGCGAGACGCTAGGCCGCGAGCTGCCCGCCTGCCTGCCGTTGATCGCCCCCGACGCGGTCCTGCTGGTGGTCACGGGCGCGCTCGAGCGCGCCGCGCAGAAGGCCGCCTGGGTGGAGTCGGTGGCGAGCGCGGGCCATGTGGTGGTCGCGAGCCCCTTGTCGGGCGAACGGCTGTTCGCCTGGGTACGGGCCCGGCTGCGGGCGGTCGGGATAGCCGACGAGGAGCTCGCGCGGCGCATCAGCTATTTCGCGGAAGGCAACATGGGCGCCGCGGCCGACGCCGTCGCGCGCCTTGCGACCGAGCCGAACGCGGATGCCGGGACCTTGGCGGCCATCATGGGCGACGAGGCGCGGTTCGATGTGTTCGCCGTGACCGATGCCGCCTTGAAGGGCGATCTGGCCGCCACCCGCCGCTATGCGGATCGCTTGCGGGTGGAGGCGCGAGACCCGATACTGGTATCATGGGCGTTGGCCCGGGAAGTGCGCCTGCTCAACCGGATCGCGTTTTTGCAGGCCCGCAAGGCCCCCTTGGCCGATGTGTTTCGGCGCGAACGGGTGTGGCCGGCGCGCCAGGCCCTGCTCCTGGCGGCCGTGCGGCGGCTATCGGCGCGCCGTCTGCGCCAGCTGCTCATGGGCTGCGCGGAGCTCGACCGGGTCAATAAGGGGCGCGCGGCAGGCGACGCCTGGGTCATGATCGAGCGCCTGGCCATGGGGCTTGCGGGGATGGCGGGCGAGGGTGGGACACGATGACGACGGATGTGGCGGCTTACATGGAGGCCTTGGGGCAGGCGGCGCGCGGCGCGGCGCCGGCCATGGCGCGCGCCACGACCGGGGCCAAGAACAAGGCGCTGGGCGCGACCGCGGAGCTGTTGCGGGCCCGCTCCGGGGAGATCCGGGAGGCCAACGAACGGGACGTCGCGGCCGCGCGCGCAGGCGGGCTCGACGAGGCCCTGGTCGATCGGCTGATTCTGACCCCCGAGCGCATCGAGCAGATGGCGCGCGGCCTTTTGGAGATCGCGGCGCTCCCCGATCCGGTGGGCGAGATCACCGGGCTTGCCATGCGGCCCTCCGGCATCCAGGTCGGGCGCATGCGGGTGCCGCTGGGCGTGATCGGCATCATTTATGAATCGCGGCCCAACGTGACCGCCGACGCCGCCGGGCTGTGCCTCAAATCGGGGAACGCCGCCATCCTGCGCGGCGGTTCGGAGGCCCTGCACTCCAATGCCGTCATCGGCCGCTGCGTGAAAGACGGCCTGGCCGCGGCCGGCCTGCCGCCCGCGGCCCTGGGGCTCGTGGAGACCGCCGACCGCGCCGCCGTGACCGCGCTTTTGCGCATGGACCGGTTCGTCGACCTGGTCATCCCGCGCGGCGGCAAGGGGCTGGTCGCGCTCGTCGCCGCCGAGGCCCGGATGCCGGTCCTCAAGCATCTGCACGGCGTCTGCCACGTCTACCTGGACGACGACGCGGACGCCGCGAAGGCGCTGGCGGTGGCGGTCAACGCCAAGACCCAGCGTTACGGGACATGCAACACCATGGAGACCCTGTTGATCGCCGAGCGCCGGGCCGACGAGCTCCTGCCGCCGCTTGCGCGCGCCTATCGCGAGCACGGGGTCGAGTTGCGCGGCTGCCCGAAGACCCGCGATCGGGTCGCCGGGATGACGGCCGCCACCGAAGAGGATTGGGAGACCGAGTATCTGGCGCCGATTCTCGCGATCCGGGTCGTGGCCGGCCTGGACGAGGCCATCGCCCATATCGGCCGTTACGGATCCCATCATACCGACGCGATCGTGACCGAGAACTGGACGCACGCCCAACGGTTCCTCCGCGAGGTCGATTCGAGCTCGGTCATGGTGAACGCCTCGACCCGCTTCGCCGACGGCTTCGAGTATGGCCTGGGGGCGGAGATCGGCATCAGCACCGACAAGCTTCATGCCCGCGGCCCGGTCGGGCTCGAGGGGCTGACGTCCCAGAAGTTCGTCGTTTGGGGTGACGGGCATATCCGCCAATAGCGCAGGTCTTCTGGGGGTTTTTGGCGGGACCTTCGACCCGGTGCACCGCGGGCATGTCGCGGTCGCCGACGCCCTCATGCGGGCCCTGCCCCTGGCCCGTATCGTCTTCGTCCCTGCGGCCCGTCCCCCGCACCGGCCGGCGCCGGCCGTCGACGCCCGGCACCGGCTCGCCATGCTGCGTCTGGCGCTTGCGGACGATCCGCGCTTTACCATCGACGAGACCGAATACGAGCGCGAAGGACCGTCGTACATGGTCGATACGCTCGCCATCCTGCGATCGCGCCATGAGGGGCCGCTCGCCCTGATCCTGGGGGTGGACGCCTTCGCGGGCCTGCCGAGCTGGCATCGCTGGCGGCGGATCCTGGGGCTCGCCCGCATCATCATCGTCAGCCGCCCGGGGTTCGACGGCGCGCTTCCGGCGTGGGTCCGGCCGCGGCTTCTGGGGTGCGGGGACGACCTGCCGCTCGCCGATCCCGGGCGCGTCTTGTTGTTCACGGCGAGCGCGCGCCCGGAATCCGCCACCGCCCTGCGCCAGGGGCTGGCGGACGGAACCGCCCCGGGGGCATGGTTGCCCGCCGGGGTGGCCGCCTATATTGAAGCGCACGGACTGTATCGGAGGCCATCGCGCCATGACGAAGACTGAACGGATACGAGAGGCGCTGGAGCAGGCCAAGGCCGAGGATATCGTGGTCCTCGATGTGCGGTCGTTGACCGATATCGCCGACGCCATGATCGTCGCGAGCGGGACATCCACCCGGCATGTGGCGTCGATCGGCCGCAAGGTCGACGATCATCTGCGCGCGGCCGGCTACAAGCCGCAGGGCGTCGAGGGGCTCGCCGAGGGCGAATGGGTGCTCATCGACTGCGGGGACGTGATCGTGCATGTCATGCACCCCAAGACCCGGGCCTTCTACGCCCTGGAAAAGCTCTGGTCCGAAGGGTTCGGGGGGACCGAGGATATCCGGCGCGAGTTGCGCCCCCGGCGCTAACCCGTGGCCATGCACCTGCTTGCGGTCGGCACCCGGGTCCCGGCGTGGGTGCAGGCCGGATTCGAGGACTACGCGCGCCGCCTGCAGGGCCCTTATCGTCTGGAGTTGACGGAGATCGCGCCGGCCCGGTGGACGCGCAGCGGCGATCGGGACCGATTGAAGCGCGAGGAAGGCCGGCGGCTCCTGGATGCCGCGCCCCGGGAGGCCTTCCTGGTGGCGCTCGACGTGCAGGGGCGCCTGCGCACGAGCGAGGCCCTGGCCCGCGACCTCGCGGCCTGGCTGGCCTGCGGGCGGCCGGTGGCCTTTCTGATCGGGGGCGCGGAGGGGCTGGCCGGCGCCTGCCTCGAGGCGGCCTCCGACCGCTGGTCGCTCTCGCCGCTCGTGTTCCCCCACGCCCTGGTGCGGGTGATGCTGGCCGAGCAGCTGTATCGGGCCTATAGCGCCTTGAGCGGGCAGCCTTATCACAGGGGGACGTCGTGATTTATTTGGCATCGGCCTCGGAACGCCGGCAGGAGCTCCTGCGGCAGATCGGGGTGGCGTTCGTGACGCTCCCGGCCGACATCGACGAGACGCCGCGGCCCGGCGAGGCGTCCTTGGCCTATGTGCGCCGCATGGCCCACGAAAAGGCCCTCGCCGGGGCGCGGCAACGCGATCGCCTGGGGCTTGCCTGGGCCCCGGTCCTGGGCGCCGACACCATCGTCTTGCAGGCCGACGTCATCGTGCACAAGCCGGCCGATGCCGGCGCCGCGCGCGCGGCGCTGCGCCGGCTGTCGGGGGGCGACCATGTCGTCTATACCGCCGTGTGCGTCCTGGGCCGGGGCTGCAACGAGGCCGTCGCGCGGACCGACGTGACCTTCAAGGTCCTGAGCGATGCCGAGATCGACGCCTACTGCGCGACCGGGGAACCGATCGGCAAGGCCGGGGGCTATGCGATCCAGGGGCGCGCGGCATTGTTCGTCGCGCGGCTTGCCGGGAGCTATTCGGGGGTCGTCGGGTTGCCGTTATACGAGTGCGGGCGGTTGTTGCGCTCCGAGGGCGTCTTATGAGCGAGGAGATCCTGATCAACGTGACGCCCCAGGAGACCCGCGTGGCGGTCGTCGAGAACGGGGTCTTGCAGGAGGTCCATATCGAGCGGGCGAGTCACCGGGGGCTCGTGGGCAACATCTATAGGGGACGGGTCTCCCGCTTCCTCCCCGGCATGCAGGCGGCGTTCGTCGACATCGGCCTTGAGCGCGCGGCGTTCCTGCAGACCGCCGAGATGAAGGCCGCCGACGGGGCGGCCGCGTGCGCGCTCGCCGAGGGTCAGGACGTGACCGTCCAGGTCGTCAAGGACCCGATCGGCACGAAGGGGGCGCGGCTCACCACCCAGATCAGCCTCCCGGCCCGCTACGTCGTGTACATGCCGACCAGCGACCACATCGGGATCTCGCAAAAGATCGACAACGAGGAGGAGCGCGAGCGGTTGCGCCGGGCGGTGCGGTCGGCCATGGGCGACGAGCCCGGGGGCTTCATCCTGCGCACCATGGCCGAGCAGGTGAGCGAGGAGGAGCTAAGGCGCGACATCCTCTACCTGCGCAAGCTCTGGCAGCGCCTGTCGGCGCGCATCGCCGCGCCCGGCATGCGCGGCCTCGTCCATGAGGACCTCTCGCTCGCCCTGCGGGCCATGCGCGACCTCGTGCGCGACAACGTCGAGAAGGTGCGCATCGACTCGCGCGAGATGTACGTCAAGGCCCAGGAGTTCGCCCAGGAGTTCGTCCCCGAGGTGGCGCCCCGCGTCGAGTACTATCCGGGCGAACGGCCGATCTTCGACCTCTATTCGGTGGAAGACGAGATCAAGCGGGCCCTGGATCGGCGGGTGGCGCTGAAGTCGGGGGGGTATCTCGTCATCGATCAGACCGAGGCCATGACCACCGTGGACGTGAACACCGGCACCTATGTGGGCCACCGGAACCTCGCCGAGACCATCTTCAAGACCAACCTCGAGGCCGCGCACGCCATCGCCCGCCAGCTTCGGCTGCGCAACCTGGGCGGCATGATCATCGTGGATTTCATCGACATGGCCGACCCCGACCACAAGCGCCAGGTCCTGCGCGTCCTCGAACGGGCCCTGGCGCGCGACCGGACCAAGGCGTCCATCGCCGACATGTCGGCCTTAGGCCTCGTGGAGATCACCCGCAAGCGCACCCGCGAGAGCCTGGAGCACCTGCTGTGCGAGACCTGCCCGGCGTGCAAGGGTCGCGGCGTGCTAAAGACCCCGGAGACCGTGATCTACGAGATCTTTCGGGAGATCCTGCGCGAGGCCCGGCAGTTCGGCGCCGACCAGTACCTCGTGGTCGCCTCCCAGGTGGTCGTCGACCGGTTGGCGGACGATCAGGCGCAGAGTCTGGCTCGGCTACAGGAGTTTATCGGAAAGCCCATTCATCTCCAGGTCGAGCCGCTTTACAATCAGGAAGAATACGAGGTCGTCCTCACCTAAGGAGGCGAGGGCCGCGGCGCGGGAACGGAATCCCGTTGAATGAGAGAGCTTGAGTCGATGATGTCATGGTAGGTCTGACGGGGCGCTGGCGCACGTTCTGGCGCAACCGCAGCCGCGGCGCGCGCTATATCCTCACGGCGATCGCGGCGCTCCTTATCCTGCTCGCCGGCGCGCTCGGCACGAGCCCGCTTTGGTTGACGCCGCTTTTGCAAACCGGAAAGCCGGCGCTGGAGGCGGCCTTGACGCGCGCCGTGGGGGCCCCCGTGCGCATCGGGGCGGTGGCGGCGCGGATCGACTGGCGCCCCGGATTCGTGCTCCGGCGGGTGACCATCTCGGGCCGTTCCGGCCCGGCCGTGACGGTCCAGGCCGTGCGCATCGACCTGTCGTGGCTCGCCTTGTCGCAGGGACGCCTGTGGCCGGCCTTCATCGGCGTCGCCGGGGCGCGCCTCAATCTGCGCAAGACCGCCCGGGGTTTTCATGTCGTAGGGCTGGCGCGCTCCGGCGGCCGGCCTTTCGACTGGCGCGGATTTCTCGGCACGATCCACACCTTGAGGCTCACGGCGGGGCGGATCGCGATCGCCTTGCCGGGGCGGCGCCTGGTGTCGCTTCAGGGGCTCGACGCGGCCTGGGCGACCGGCATCAAGGGTGGCACGCTCACCGCCCAGGCGACGATCCCCGGGGTGTGCGGCCGCTGCCGGGCGGACGTCGAGTTTTCGGGCCGCGGATTCTCGCTGCGGCACTTCCAGGGGGCGGTGGGCGTACGGGTATCGGCCCTCGACCTTCACGCCGCCGCGGCCCTCGGCGGCCGCGCGCGGATGCGCCCTTTGGCCGGCATCGTCGACGGGCAGCTCTGGACGACCTGGCGCCGGGGACGGCTTGGGTTTGTCGGCGGCGACGCACGCCTCACGAAGGCCTTCGTGCCGGCCACCCGGTTCAATCGGGCGCTCGCGGTCAGCGACCTCTCCGGGCGCTTTAGCCTTAAGATCGACCGGCGGGGCTTCCGGTTTTATGCCGCCGATCTCGTGTCCGACCTGGCGGGTGTGCGCTCGCAGACCCGCACCCTGTCCGTGACCCGAAGGGGGCGGCTGTGGCGCGTGGAGGCCGACCGGGTGCGGCTGGCCCAGGCCGCCTATGTCGCATCGCGTATCCGCCCGGTGAACCCCAGGCTGGCGCGATGGTTGGCCATGGATCCCGTGGGCTCCTTGCAGCGATTGCGGCTGCGTCTGCGCCCGGGCCGGCACTGGCGGTACGGGGTGCGCACCCGCTTTTCCGGTCTCGGGTTCGGGCACCGGCAGTCCGGTCCGTTCTTCGCGCAGGCCTCGGGCACGCTCGCCGCGAATACCGAGGGGGGGCAGCTTGTCGTGACCGGCCTGCACGGCCTGGTGCGGGGGCCGGCGGATGTGCCGGGCCCGCTGGCGGTTCACGCCCTCACGGCCCGATTCGCCTGGCAAAAAGACGGGCGCGGCCTGTCGTGGCGGCTTCCGGCCCTCCATCTGGCGTCGAACGCGGGAACCGTGGACGCCACCGCGAGCGGGGTGAGCGGGACGGGCCAAGGCCCGGTCCTGTCCCTGAACGCGGCGCTGCGCGATGTGCGGATCTCGGCCCTGAAGACCCTGTACCCGCGGTCCCTCCAGGGTCATCTTCGGCGGTGGCTCGCGCGCACCGTGCGCGGGGGCATCATAACCGGCGGTCACATCGTCCTTCAGGGCCCACTGAGGCGCTTCCCGTTCCGGCACGGCGGCGGCGTGTTTCAGACCACCTTGCAGATCGCGCACGGCCGTTACCGGTTCCTGCCGGATTGGCCCGCCGCGCGCGATCTTGCGGTCACGGTGACCGAGCAGAACGCGCAGCTCGCCGTGAGCGGTTCGGGGACCGTCGGAGGGGTCGCGGTCCCCGCCCTGGCGGTGCACGCGGGTCCTCTCGGGACGCCCGGCGGCAGCGCCGCCGTGCGCGTGCGCGGCCAAGGGGATCTCCGGAACCTTCTGCGCCTGGTCCTGCCCCACGTCCGGACCAAACTCCGACCCGTGCTCCCGGTCGCGATCACGGGCGCGGGGGCCGCGCGCCTGGCGCTTACCCTGCACATCCCGTTTTCGCGCCGCAACGGGCCGCTGACCCTCCACGGCCACGTCGATCTGAAGAACGCCAGCCTGCGCTATCCCCTGGGGTCGCGGTTCCTGACCTGGCGGGCCCTCGCCGGACGGGTCGCGTTCAACGACGCGGGCCCCGACGGCGGACATCTGGCCGGCCGCCTGCTGGGCGGTCCGTTTACGCTCGCCTTGAAGCCGCGCCGGCACGGGGGTGTGCGCGGCGCGGCCCAGGGGTCCATAGACGCCGCGCACGTGAGGGCTCTGGCGGGGCCTGCCCGTCCGTACGTCCGGGGCGCCGTGGCCTGGCACCTGACGTTCACGCAGGGCAAGCGCCTGCACGCCGCGGTGAGCGCCGATCTGCGCGGGCTCGCCCTGCGCCTGCCCTATCCCGCCGGCAAGGCCCTGGGCGTGCCGGCCACCGCGCACATCGCGCTCGCAAGCGGCCCGCGCGGCCTTGTCGTGCAAGGCGACGTGCCCCGGCATCTCGCCGCGGCGTACGTCAAGCCGCGCGGACGCCTCCCGGGTCTGTGGGTCGGGATCGGCTCGGCCGCGCCCCCTAAGGTCGTCGGTCCGGGGCTTGCCGTGGGCGTGCGCAGCGGTTATCTGGCCGTGACGCCGTGGCTGGCGCTCGTCCGGGCCCTGGGCCGGGCGCATCTGGGCACGCCGCAGACCCGGGCCTTGCTGACCCCGCGGGCGCTCGCCGCCTATGTCGGGTCCCTGACGTGGCGCGGGCGGTCGTTCACGACGGTCCACGCGCGCTTCGAGCGCACCGGGACGGCATGGGCCGGCGCGCTCGAGGGACCCGATATCGTCGGGACGGTCAGTTGGCGCCCCGGCCCCCGCCCTGTGCTCGTGGCGCACCTCGTCCGCCTGGTCATACCCCCGCGGGCCCGCCGGCGCCGGGTCCCGGCGGGCCGGTCTCAGGTCAGCGACCCGCACCGGTTGCCGGCGATCCGGTTTACGGCCAACAGCCTTAACATCGACGGCCACTATGTCGGGCGCGTCGCCATCGACGGCGTACCCTATCCCGACGGCTTTCGGTTCACGCGGATCTCGCTTGTGCGTCCGCACGCGAGCGTCCAGGCCGATGGGCAGTGGACGCTGCGCGGCGGCCTGCCCGAGTCGCTCTTCACGTTCTCCCTCGACAGCCGGGACCTGGGCCGCACGCTGGCGGAGTGGGGCCTGCTCGATCAAGTCGCCGGGGGGAGCATGACCGCGCACGGGACCCTGAACTGGCCGGGGAGCCCGGCGGCCTTTGCGCTTGCCAAGCTCGAGGCGAAGGTGCAATTCCTGGCCCGCAACGGCCGTTTCGTCAAGGTGCGGCAGGGGGCGGGCAAACTGCTCGGGATCTTCAATGTGGATTCCATCGTCCACTATCTGACCTTGGATTTCAGCGATATCTTCGGGCGCGGATTTGCCTTTGGTCGGATCGATGGCACACTGATCGCCCAGGGCGGCGTGGCGAAGACCGGCGGCATCCATGTCCAGGGGGCGTCGGCCAACGTGATCGTGTCGGGGCAGACGGATCTCGTGGCCAAGACCCTCGACCTGAAGCTCCGGGTGTATCCCCACATCCAGAACAACGTCACGCTCGCCACCGGTCTCCTCGGGGGACCGATCGCGGGCGCGGTCATGCTGCTCATGCAAAAGATATTCGCCCAGGAGATCAGCCAGGGGATCGGCACGACCTACTACATCGAGGGTCCATGGAGCAAACCAAGCATTCACAAGAAGGCGGACAAGCACTAGCGGGGTCGGTGGCCGCCGTGCAGATGTGTTCCGGGAGCGACGTGGGCGCCAATCTCGCCGCGGCCCGCGAACACCTGCGCTACGCGCGCGCCCAGGGCGCCGGCCTTGCGGTGCTGCCCGAGAATTTCGCGCTCATGGCCGCATCCCAGGATCAGCGCCTGCGCCATGCCGAGGCCGACGGCGGCGGTCCGATTCAAGATGCGATCGCGCGCCTTGCCCGCGAGCTCTCCTTATGGGTCGTGGCCGGGACCCTCCCCATGCGCTGCGGCGATCCGGCCAGGGTCCGGTCGGCCTGCCTCGTGTTCGACGACCGGGGGGAACGCGTCGCGCGCTATGATAAGATCCATCTCTTCGACGTGGATCTGGGCCCTGGCGAGCGCTACGCGGAGTCCGACGCCTTCGAGGCGGGCGAGACCCCGGTGACGATCGATACGCCATCGGGCCGGCTCGGGCTTGCGATCTGCTACGATCTGCGATTTCCCGAGCTGTTTCGCGCACTGCTCTCGGCGGGCGCCGAAATCGTGGCCCTGCCTTCGGCGTTCACCGTTCCGACGGGGGAGGCGCATTGGGAGATCCTGGTGCGGGCTCGGGCCATCGAAAACAGTTGCTATATGGTGGCCTCGGCGCAAGGCGGGCGCCACGACAATGGCCGCACCACCTATGGGCACAGCCTGATCGTCGATCCCTGGGGCAGGGTCCTGGCGGCGCGGCCCGAGGGCCCCGGGGTCGTTGTGGCGGGGTTCGACCGCGGATCGGTAGCGGCGGTGCGCCGCCGCCTCCCCAGTGTCATGCATCGGAGGCTTGAATGACAACAGAGACATTGCACAGCCGGAATTTGGAGCGGGCCCGCGAATCGCTGCTTGCGCCCGCGGGGATAGGCGCGGGCGAACTCGACCAGGTCATGGGGCGCATGCTGGGCCACCAGGTCGATTACGCCGATCTGTATTTCCAGTACAGCCGCCAGGAGTCCTGGTCCCTGGAGGAGGGCCAGGTGAAGTCGGGGAGCCGCCACATAGAGCAGGGCGTGGGGGTACGGGCGATCGCCGGCGAAAAGACCGGATTCGCCTACTCGGACGAGATCGTCCTGCCGGCGCTGCTCGACGCGGCGACGGCGGCACGGGCGATCGCCCGCGGGGGCCGGGAGCAGACCGCGGCGCTCGCAGCGCGCGATGGCCGCGCACTTTCCCTGTACGAGCCGTCGGACCCGCTTTTGAGCCTGGAAGACGCCGCGAAGGTGGCGCTGCTCGAGCGGGTCGAACAGGAGGCGCGCCGGCTCGACCCGCGCGTCAAGCAGGTGATGGCGAGCCTGGGCGGTTCGCAGGAGACCGTCTTGGTCTTGCGCAGCGACGGCGTCATGGCCGCCGACGTCCGGCCGCTCGTGCGCCTCAACGTGACGGTCATAGTCGAGCAGGACGGCCGCCGGGAGCAGGGCACGGCCGGCGGCGGCGCGCGCACCGACTACGGATACTTTCTGGCCGAGGACCGGGCGCTGTCTTATGCGCGCGAGGCGGTGCGCCAGGCGCTCGTGAACCTCGCGGCATCGCCGGCGCCGGCCGGCACGATGCAGGTGGTCCTGGGGCCCGGGTGGCCCGGCATCCTCCTGCACGAGGCCATAGGCCACGGGCTGGAGGGCGACTTCAACCGCAAGGGGACCTCGGCCTTCGCCGGGCGGCTCGGCGAAAAGATCGCGGCCGAGACCTGCACCGTGGTCGACGACGGCACCCTGGCCGGCCGCCGCGGCTCGCTGAACGTCGACGACGAGGGGACCCCCACCCAAAACACCGTCCTGATCGAGCGGGGCATCCTGCGCGGCTATATCCAGGACCGCATGAACGCGAGGCTCATGGGCATGGCGCCTACCGGAAACGGCCGCCGCGAGTCCTACGCCCATATCCCGATGCCGCGCATGACCAATACCTACATGCTGGCCGGCCAGACCCCGCCCGAGGAGATCATCGCGTCGGTCAAGAAGGGGCTGTACGCCGTCAACTTCGGCGGGGGCCAGGTCGACATCACCTCGGGCAAGTTCGTGTTTTCGGCGAGCGAGGCCTACCTCATCGAGAACGGCCGGATCGGGCGGCCGGTGCGCGGCGCGACCATCATCGGCAACGGTCCGGACGTGCTGAAGCGGGTCGCCATGGTCGGCAACGACCTGGCCCTGGACACGGGCGTCGGGACCTGCGGCAAGGACGGCCAGAGCGTGCCGGTGGGCGTGGGCCAGCCGACCTTGCGGATCGATGGCATGACAGTGGGCGGAACGGAGGAATGATGGACGCCATGACCGCAAAAGGTAAGGGGACGCCCTCGCTCGAGGATTTGGCGGGCCAGGCCCTGGATCTGGCCCGGCGCCAGGGGGCGAGCGCCGCCGAGGTGAATGCCGGCCTGGGACACGGGTTTTCGGTGACGGTCCGCAAAGGCGAGGTCGAGACCGTGGAGCATCATCGCGACAAGAGCCTGTCGGTCACGGTCTTTTTCGGGGATCGAAGCGGATCGGCGAGCACCTCGGATTTCCGGACCCAGGCCTTGTCGGAGGCGGTCGTGGCGGCCTGTGCCATCGCGCGCCATACCGCCGCCGATCCCTACAACGGCCTGGCCGATCCGGCCCATCTGGCGCGCGAGATCCCCGATCTCGACCTTCATCACCCCTGGCCGCTGTCTGTGGAGGAGGCGATCGTTCTGGCCAAGCGCTGCGAGGACGCGGCCTTCGCCGCCGATCCGCGCATCCGCAACTCCGAGGGGGCGAGCGTCACCACCCACGATGGGGTCGACGTGTACGCGACCAGCCACGGTTTTCTCGGGACCGTGCGCGCCAGCCGCCACGGGGTGAGCTGCGCGGTATTGGGCGAGGACGGCCAAGGCGGGATGCAGCGCGATTACGAGTACGCCGCCGTCCGCGATCCGCGCGACCTGCCGGACGTCGAGGAGGTAGGGCGGGGGGCCGCCCGGCGGACCGCGCGCCGGCTGGGCGCCCGTCAGATCAAGACCTGCCAGGTCCCGGTCCTCTTCGAGGCGCCGGTGGCGCGCAGCCTCGTGTCGCATCTGGTGTCGGCGATCAGCGGCCCGAGCCTCTACCGGCGCTCGTCGTTTCTCGTCGACAGCGTCGGCACGGCGCTGTTTCCGGCATGGACGCACTTGTACGAGGAGCCGCACCGCAAGAAGGCGATGGGCAGCGCGCCGTTCGACGGCGAGGGCGTCGAGACCCGCTACCGCGATCTCGTCACCGACGGCGTGTTGCGCCGCTACTGCCTGGACAGTTACTCGGCGCGCAAGCTCGGGCTCGTCACCACCGGCAACGCAGGCGGCGTGCACAATCTCATCGTCGCTTCCGGCACGGAGGACCTGGCAGGCCTTCTGCGTCAGATGGGGCGCGGTCTCTTCGTGACCGAACTCATAGGGTTCGGGATCAACCATGTGACGGGCGATTATTCGCGGGGGGCGGCCGGCTTCTGGGTGGAGGATGGCCAGCTCGCCTATCCGGTGGAAGAGATCACGATCGCCGCGAATCTGCGCGATATGTATAAGGGCCTCGTGGCGGTCGGACGCGACGTCGACACCCGGCGCAATATCTGCACGGGGTCGTGGCTTTTGGAGCGGATGACGGTGGCCGGCGGCTGATCACGAGCCGAGGTCGATTTCGTAGGCGTTGTCGTCGACCGCAAGGCCCCGCTGCTGCGCAAGCCGCTGCGTTTCCCGCGACAGGAGCGCATGGACGCGCGACCGCTCGCGCATGTCGTCCAGGATCCATGCGATATCGGCGGGGTGGCAGAGCCGCCCGGCGGTGCGCAGGTGGCGGACCGCGATGGCCGCGGGGCCGACGTCGCAGAGTACCGGCAGGGGCAGGTCCAGGGGCAGGATGAACCGGTGGGCGACCCACGACACCGGGCTGCGCGGGTCCATCGCCCGGCGCACGTCGATCCGGAAGTGTCCGGCCCCGCCGCCGAGCTTCAGGAGCTCCTCCAGCCAGTCGATCGCAAGCCCTTGATGGACGATGAGGGTGCGGCCCCGGTAGCGGGCAAAAAAGCGGTCGAGGCGCCGGTGATCGCGGCGATCTTCCAGTATCCGCATCAGGGCCTTCATGGGCCGATGATGCCAATCCCATGGCGCCGGCACAAGCGCGGCCAACGGAGGAGCGGATGGAATGCGATGTCCTTGTGATCGGGTCCGGTCCCGGCGGTTACCGGGCGGCGGTGCTGGCGGCCTTGCGCGGGCTGAAGACCGTCATCGTGGAAAGGGCCGTATGGGGCGGGTGCTGCCTGAACCGCGGGTGTGTCCCGAAGAAGGACTGGTACCATAGCGCGCGCCTGCTCGAATCCGCCGGCCGTCTCGCCGGTCGCGGCGTCGTGGGCGACCTGCGCGGCGACATCGGGCAGGCGTGGCGGCATCAGCGCGATGTGGTCACGGCGGTTCGCGACAGTTACCGGTCGTATCTAAAGCGCCTGGGCGTGGTCGCCCTGGAGGGTCAGGCGCGGTTCCAGGATCCCGGCACGGTGGTCGTGGGGCCGGACGGCGCCACGGTCGCGCCGCGCGCGGTGGTCGTCGCCACCGGCTCCAGCCCGCACGTTCCGGAGGGCCTCGAGGTAGTGCCCGGGCGCGTCCTCCATACCGATCTCCTGTTCGACGAGCCGGTCCCGGAGGGCGGGCGGGTCCTCGTCGTGGGCGGCGGGGTGGTGGCGCTCGAGTTCGCCTATATCTTGCGGGCCTTCGGGCGCGAGGTGCGCTGGCTTGCCCGCCAGGACCCGTTTACGCGCGCGGAGTTCAGCCCGGCCGCCATGAAGCTCCTGCGCGCCGCCATGGCCGATGCCGGACTCGTCCCGATCCGCGCCGGGGTCGGCGGGATCGCGGTGTCCGAGGCCGGCGTGTCGCTTGCGACGACCGACAACGGGACCCTGGAGGCCGACTGGGTCCTGCTCGCGACCGGGCGGCGGCCGGTGACCGAAGGGTTGGGGCTCGAGCGCACGTCCGTGCGGCTCGATGCGCGCGGCCACATCCTGGTCGACGATGAGATGCGCGCGGCGGGCACGGCGATCTACGCCATCGGCGATTGCGTGGCCGGCCCCATGACCGCCAACCGCGCGCTCTACGAGGCCGGCGTGGCCATCGACAATATCATAAGGCCCGGAAGCCATAAGCGGGACCTCGCGCGCGTGCCCGAGGCCGTATACAGCGCGATCGAATTGGCGCGCGTAGGCCTCACCGAAGAGCAGGCCGAGGACCGGGGGTTCGAGCCCGGAATCGGTTTCGCGGCCTTCGAGAGCTCGCCGCGGGCGCTGGGGCAGGACGACCCCCAAGGCTATGTGCGCGTCGTCGCGGACCTCGACAGCGGCGCGTTCCTCGGGGGGGAGGTCGTGGGCGCCGAGGCGGGCGAGTTGATCCACATGCTTACGGCAAGCCCTTCGGCGGGCACCCTGCGGCGCCTGGCCGGCACATGCTTTAATCACCCGTCGCGCAGCGAGGAGTTCCAGAACGCCGTCGAGACCTTGGCCGCCAAATGGAAACTTCAGGGGCAGGTGTTCGGCCCCGCGCCGCTCGACGACAGCGTGTGACGCTCGGGCCGCGGAGGAGGGGGGATTTACGGCGTTTGCGCGCGGGCTGTTGCGAGCCGCCGGGTTTTGGACCATAGTAAATTAGAGTAGGGAGCGTTGCCGAAATATCGGCAGGGGGAGGCATGACGGAAGATGTCTTGGATGTTTTGAAAGAGGCTGTCCGGTCCCGGCGTTGTTGCGCGCTGCGCTATCGCGATCAGACCCAGGTTCGCGTGGCGGAGCCGCATGCCATTTACGAGGATGCAAGCGGCGAGATCATCGTCGATTGCTATCAGGTCGGCGGATACTCGGAGTCCGGGCGTACGCCGCCCTTCTGGCGTCCGTTCCGCGTCCGCAAGATCAGCGCCGCGGCCTTGCTGAAGAAGACCTTCCTGCCCAGGCGTTCCGAGGGCTTTAGCCCCACCCGCTCGCGGTATCGCAAGGGCCTCATCTGCGCGGTCGCCGAGGGCGAAGTCCCGCTCGCGCGCACGTCCGCCCCCTTGTCGGAGCCGGTCGGGCCGTTTCGGCCCCCGAAGACGCTGCGGCGTTAGCCTAAGCCCCTGTCGCGCCACGCCCGGGTGCGGCCCCCCCCGCCTCGGCGGGCCGCGTTGGCGCCTCGGCGGGCTCCGCTCATTCGCCCGCGGCCTGATCCCCGTCGCCGTTCATGTGGTCGACCAGGGCCTGGAGCGTGCGGGCATCGCGCGCCCCCATCACCTGCGCCGAATGGTTCTTGAGGTCGGCGACCGAGCTTTCGCGCACGATCTTCTTGATCTCGAGGAGCGCCGACGGGTGCATGCTGAACTCGCGCAGGCCAAGGCCCAGCAGCAGGCGCGTATAGCGGGTGTCGCCGGCCATCTCGCCGCACATGGCGACCGGTATCCCTTGCTTGTCGGCGGCGTCTATCGTCATGGCGATGAGCCTCAGAACGGAAGGGTGCAGCGGGTCGTAGAGATAGTTCACCGTGTCGTCGACGCGATCGATCGCGAGCGTGTATTGGATGAGGTCGTTGGTCCCGATCGACAGGAAATCGAGGTGGGCCGCGAAAAGGTCGGCCGAGACGGCCGCCGCAGGGACCTCGATCATGCCGCCTATCGGGATATTCGCGTCGAAGCCGATGCCGTTTCGGCGCAATTCCTCCTGGATCTCGCGCACGAGCTCCACGACGCGCGAGATTTCGTCTAAGTTGGACAGCATGGGGATCATCAGGCGCACATTCCCGAAGGCCGAGGCCCGCAGAATCGCGCGCAACTGGACCTTGAAGAGCGCGAGTTCCTGGAGGCACAGGCGCACCGCGCGCAATCCGAGCGCCGGGTTGACGGCGGTCGTCGGCAGATCGATATCGGCGCGCTTGTCGGCCCCCAGATCCAGCGTCCGGATCGTGACCGGCCGTCCGGGGAGCTCGCGTATCACCTTGACGTAGGCCGCGAATTGCTCCTCCTCGTCGGGCGGCGTCTTGCGGTTCATGAACAAGAACTCGGTCCGGTAAAGCCCGATGCCGCCCGCGAGGACCTGATGGACCCCGGCCATGTCCTCGGGAAGCTCGATATTGGCGAGCAGCTGCACGGCGATGCCGTCGCGGGTTACGGCCTCGCTCGTCCGCAGCGCCTCCAGCTCGTGCTGCAGCCGGGCGATCTTGCGGGCGCGTTTTTCGTATTCGGCGACCACGATCCGGTCCGGGGCGACGAACAGGACCCCGCGCTTGCCGTCGACTATGAGTTCGTCGTCGTTGTCGATGTAGCGGGTCGCCCCATGGACCGCGACGATGGCCGGGATCCCGAGGCTGCGCGACAGGATGGCCGTGTGGGAAATCGGTCCGCCGAGGTTCGTGATGAACGCGGTGATGCCCTTGTTCTTCAGGGCCACCGTATCGGCCGGCGCGAGGTCGTTGGCGACCACGACCCGTCCCTCCAGCTCCTCCGGGAGCGGCTCGTCCCCGCGGCCGTCCGGGTTCAGAAGATGGCGCAGTACCCGCTCGACCACCTGCGTCACGTCGACCTTCTTGTTGCGCAGATACGGGTCTTCCATGGCCTCGAACACCGCGACCAGGCGGTCGCTCTGGGTCTTTAGCGCGAACTCGGCGTTCCACTGGTTGCCGCGGATGTCCTTGATCGGCGCCTCCGACACCATCGTATCGTTCAGGATGAGGAGATGGGTGTCTATGAAGCTCGCCGCCTCGACGGGCGCATCCGGCGGGATGTGGTCGCGGATGCCGCTCAGTTCCTGGCGGGTGCTCTCGACGGCCGTCAGGAAACGGCGGACCTCGTTTTCCACGAGCTCGGCCGGCACGACGTATTCGGGGATCTTGAGGCGCTCGCGCCGGAGCACGTAGGCGCGGCCGATCGCGATCCCGTTGCTGACCCCTTTTCCGTGAAGCGCCAGCATCAGGCGTCTTCCCCGAACCGCTGTTCGATCAGTCGGTGCAGGGCGCGGCCGGCCTCGTCCTCGTCGCGGCCCTCGGCGCAGATCTTCAGGATCGAGCCCTGGCCGGCCGCGAGCATCATGATGCCCATGATGCTCTTGCCGTTGACGCTGCGCCCGTCGCGACTCACCGTGATGGCCGACTCGAAGGACGAGGCAAGGCTCACGAGCTTCGCCGACGCCCGGGCATGCATGCCAAGCTTGTTGACGATGACGACCTCAATGCACTTCATGTCGCGCGTCATCCAGGAGACAAAATTCGGTGGCGCAGACGATGCCCTCCATGCCGCCGCTCAGGGCCTTGCCGATCAGGTCGTCGAGCGGGAGGTCGCGATAGTTCAATACGCGAATCAACATGGGCAGATTGAGCCCGGTGACGAGCTCTACCTTGTGGCGGGCCAGCAGCCGGCAGGCGACGTTGATGTGGGTGGCCCCGTAGATATCGGCGAGGATCAGCACGCCGCTGCCTTGGTCGATCGCCCGGATCGCCTGGGAGAGCGCGGCCGCCAGTTCGTCCGGGGGGGTCTCGTAGTGCACGGGAAAGGTCGCCAGTGCCGGCGGGCGCTGGCCCAGAACGTGGTCGACCGCCTCGAGGAGGCCGAAGGCCACGTCTTTTTGCGCCAAAACCAAAAGTCCGATCATGAAACCCTTTGACCTCCGTTCCGCCATGATTGTCGCCGTCCGCGTCCGCGTTCGCCGCCGGGGCCGTCGGCCCCGGGGCCCGTACGGTTCGGGACGCCAGTTACGTCACCCCTTCGGTGAGCTCCCGATGCCGGATCTGGGTGTTTATGCCCTGCTTGCGAAAATGGGCCGCGAGTCTTTCGGCCAGATACACCGACCGGTGCTGTCCGCCCGTGCAGCCGATCGCGACCGTGAGGTAGCTGCGGTTCTCCTGTTCGAAGCCCGGCAGCCAGCGCGCCAGAAAATCCGCGATGTGCTCCTGCATCGCCGCGACCTCGGGGTGGCGCTCCAGAAAGGCCGCGACCGCCGGGTCCCGCCCGGTCAGGGCGCGCAGGCCCTGTTCCCAGTAGGGGTTGGGGAGGCAGCGGACGTCGAAGACGTAGTCGGCGTCGAGCGGCGTGCCGTGCTTGAAGCCGAAAGACTCGAACAGCAGGGTGATGCCCTGTGTGCTCGCGCCGCGCGCGAATTCGTAGACGAGCTGCCGCAGCTGCTGGGCGCTCGTGTGGGTCGTGTCGATGCGGCGCGTGCACGACATCGACAGCGGCTCGAGCAGGGCCTTCTCGAGCCGTATGCTCTCCAGAAGCGGGGTCTTGGTATCCGTCAAGGGGTGTCTGCGGCGCGTCTCCTTGAACCGCTTCATGAGCACCGCCTCGTTGGCCTCGAGGAATATGATCCGGTAATCGACGCCGAGGGCGCGAAGCTTTTCCAGGTTCATCGGCGCCGCGTCGAGAAACAGCCGGTTGCGGGCGTCGATTCCGACGGCGATGTCGGAGAACTCCGCGCGCATGCCGTCCATTTGGTGGGCGAAATGGGGGAGCAGCGCGGCCGGCAGGTTGTCGATGCAGTAGAAGCCGACATCCTCGAGCGCCTGGAGCGCGATGCTCTTTCCGGACCCGGACAGGCCGCTTATGATGATGAAGCTCATGGAGATTTCATGGCCAGACTCTGCCGGCGCATGAAGTCCTCGAGGGCGTTGATGCCTCGGCGCCGCAGGATGTGGCCGCGGGTCGCGACCTCGACGAGGACCGCGAGGTTGCGGCCGGGGGCCACGAACAGCGCGACCTCCGCCACCTCGATGCCGAGGATGGAGCGGGTCTTCTGCTCGGCCTGCAGCCGGTCTATGCCTGATTGCGGGTTCGATGCGTAGTCTTTGAGGCGCACGATCAGGTGGAGGGTCTTTTCGTGACGCACCGCGGTCTCGCCGAACATGGCGCGGACGTTGAGGATCCCGAGCCCGCGGACCTCCAGGAAATCGCACAGCATGTCGGGGCAGCGGCCCTGGAGGGCGTCGGGGCCGATCCGAAAGAACTCGCAGGCGTCGTCGGCGATCAGCCGGTGGCCGCGGCTCAGAAGTTCGAGCGCCAGTTCGCTTTTTCCGATCCCGCTCTCGCCCGTCAGAAAGACCCCGAGCCCCATGACCTCCATGAAGACCCCGTGCAGTATCTCGCGCTCGGCGAGCGCGCCGGCCAGGTAGTACTGGAGATCGTGGATGACGCGCGGGCTCGGCAGCGAGGAGCTAAAGAGCGGCATGGCCATGGCGTCCGCGGCTTGCAGCATCTCGTCTGAGATCTCCTGATCGTTGGCGACGATCACGATGGCCGACGAGGGCGAGCCGAAGAGTTCGGCCAGCGCCTGCTCGCGCGCCGCCGGGGTGATGTGCTCGTAGAGGTAGGCGGTCTCGTTGGCGCCGATCACCTGGACGCGATTGGGGTGCACGAAGTTGAGGTGCCCGACGAGCGCCATCCCCGGAAACCGGGCCGTGGCGAGCTCCAGCAGGCGGTTGGCGCCCGCCTTCCCGGAGCGCCACGTAAGCTTCAGGGTCTCGCGTTGAGCCTCGTACACGTCCTGCGCCGTCAATATGGTACTCATGGCACCTCTTGGTCCCCGCTGCGCCGCCAGCCCCCGGACACCCCTTTAACCGCTTGCCCCGAGGGCCCATGCCGGACCCTGGTCCGCCCAGTATATAGGTCCGCGCCGGGAGGGGCGAGACGCCCGCGGCCGGCCTTGGCGGCGGCGCCGGACCTCACCCCGGGCGGTGCTGGCCCGTGACCTTTTCCTTATGGCGGAGAACCTGCCGGTCCAGTTTGTCGGTGAGCAAATCGATGGCGGCATACATATCCTCGCCGGCCGCGTCCGCGTGGATGATCGTGCCCTTGGTGCGGATGTTGGCCTCGGCGCTGTAGCGCTTTTTCTCCACATGCAAGACGATGTCCGCACTGATGGCGTGGTCAAAATGGCGCTGGATGCGCCCGACCTTCTCGAGGGCGTAATCGCGCAAGGGCGGGGTGATCTCTATTTGCTGTCCGCTGACCGTGATATCCATGGGATTCCCTTTTGTTTGGGTTAGACGAGCGACCTGCGTTGACTGGATGGCGGGATGCTGAGCGATTCCCGGTATTTGGCTATGGTCCTCCGTGCGATGTTGATGCCTTGCTCCAAGAGCATATCGGCGATCTTGCTGTCGCTGATCGGCCGTTCCGGCGGCTCGGCCTCGATGATCTTGCGGATGAGCGAGCGGATCGCGGTCGCCGAGCAGGTCCCGCCATCGGCGGTGCCGACGTGGCTCGAGAAAAAGTACTTGAGCTCGAATATGCCCCGCGGCGTCATCATGTACTTGTTGGTCGTGACCCGCGAGACCGTGGATTCGTGCATCCCGACCTCGTCGGCGACGTCGTGCAGCACCAGCGGCCGCATGGCCTCCGGCCCGTGATCGAAGAAGCCGCGTTGGCGGTCGACGATGACCCGTGCCACCTTGAGCAGGGTCTCGTTGCGGCTTTGCAGGCTCTTTAGGAACCAGCGCGCCTCCTGGAGATGGTCGTGCAGAAAGCGGTCCTGCGCGGACCCGCGTCCCCGTTGGATCAGGTGTTCGTAATGGCTGTTGATCCGCAGCCGCGGCATGGCCGCCACGTTGAGGTCGGCGCGCCAGCTCCCGCGCCGCTTCTTGACCAGGATCTCCGGTACGACATAGGCGTCGGGCGAACTCGACACGTGCGATCCCGGCCGGGGATTGAGGCCCTTCAGCAGGATCATGGCGTGTCCCAGGGTCTCCGAATCCAGGCGCGTCAACCGCTTGATCTCCTTGAAGTCGCGCTGACCCAGCAGTTTCAGGTGGACGGGGTCGGCAAGCAGCCGCGCGGCATCCCGGTAGGGTGTCGCCGGATCCAGGCGGCGCAACTGCAGGTCGAGACATTCGCCCAGGTTACGCGCGGCGACCCCGACCGGATCGAAGTTCTGGACCTGGTGCAAGACCGCCTCGACCTCATCTGCGCCCAGATCGAGGTTCGGGAGGGTCGCGAGGACGTCGTCTATGCCCCCCACGAAGTAGCCGTCTTCGTCGATCGCGTCGATGAACGCGATGGCGATGAGCCGGTCACGATCCGAAAACGGGGTCATCTGGAGCTGCCAGAACAGGTGCTCCCTGAGGCTTGTAGGGCGGCTGTTGCGGGCCTCGAAATTGGTGTCGTTGTCCTCGTCGCCGCTCCCGGAACCGGAGGGCGCCGCCTCATAGCCGTTTTCCCAATCGAGTTCCGCGGGATCCTCGCCGCCGTCGCCGTCGTCCCCGGACCCGTCCGCGGACTCCGGTTCGGGCGCCGCCTCGCCGTCCGCGGACCCCGTGTCCTCGCCTTCGGCGGGGTCGCTCTCCT
>DAIDMD010000145.1 GCA_027449165.1 Acidiferrobacter sp.
GATGGACATCGACACGACCCGACCACTTCGCAATGTCTAGTTGGCGTGCTGGCGGGCGACGTGAAGGATGTGCTGTTGCTCGACGTGACCCCGTTGTCGCTCGGCATCGAGACCATGGGCGGCGTCATGACCAAGCTGATCCAGAAGAACACGACGATACCGACCAAGGCCGCTCAGGTCTTCTCGACGGCCGAGGACAACCAGACCGCGGTCACGGTGCATGTCTTGCAGGGCGAGCGCGAGATGGCGGCGGGCAACAAGTCGCTCGGGCGCTTCGACCTCACCGATATCCCGCCGGCGCCGCGTGGCGTACCGCAGATCGAGGTGACGTTCGATATCGACGCCAACGGGATCCTCCATGTGTCGGCGCGCGACAAGGCGACCGGCAAGGAGAATCGCATCGTCATCAAGTCGAGTTCCGGTTTGAGCGAGGCCGAGATCCAGCGTATGGTGCAGGACGCCGAGGCGCACGCCGAGGAGGATCGTCGCGCCCATGAGCTGGTGGATACCCGCAATCAGGCCGAGGCGCTGATCCACGCCGCACGCAAGTCCTTGCAGGATCTGGGCGATAAGGTGAGCGCCGCCGACAAGGGCGCTGTGGAGGCGGCGATCCGCGACCTCGAGGCGGTGGTCAAGGGCGACGACAAGGCCGAGATCGCGGCCAAGACCGAGGCCTTGAGCCAGGCGAGCCATAAACTGACCGAGCAGATGTACGCGCAGGCCCAGGCGGGCGCGGCGCCGGGGGGCGATTCGCAGCAGGCGGGTGGCACCCAGGCGGGCGCGGACAACGTGGTCGACGCGGAGTTCGAAGAGGTGAAGGAGAACCGTCGCGAGAAATAAGGCCTGCTCGGGCGGCAAGGGCGCGGGCTTTGTTGACGCCCGTGCCTTTTTTCTTTTATGGTCGGGGTTTGGCAATGTATAGGATATGACGACGCAGCGCGACTATTACGAAGTTCTCGGTGTGGCCCGCGGGGCGGACGACGCCGAGATCAAGAAGGCCTATCGCCGCATGGCGATGAAGTACCATCCGGATCGCAACCCGGACAACAAGGGCGCGGAGACCGTCTTCAAGGAGTGCCAGGAGGCCTATGAGGTCCTGAGCGACCCGCAGAAGCGTTCGGCCTATGACCATTTCGGCCACGCGGGCGTGCAGGGCGGCGCTGGCGCAGGTCCCTTTGCAGGCGGCGGGGGCTTTGCGGACATCTTCGACAACGTCTTCGGGGACATCTTCGGCGGCGGGGGCGGCCGTCGCGGCAGCCAGGTCTATCGCGGTGCGGATGTCCGCTTCACCCTGGACCTGTCCCTGGAGGAGGCGGTTTTCGGGACCGAGGCCCGCATCCGCGTCCCGACGATGGCGACCTGTGACCTGTGCCACGGGACCGGGGCCCGGGCCGGCAGCGCGCCGGCCACCTGTCCGACCTGCGGCGGTCATGGCCAGGTCCGCATGCAGCAAGGGTTTTTTTCGATCCAGCAGACCTGTCCGAATTGCCGGGGGAGCGGCCGGGTGATCACCCAGCCGTGCGTGGAGTGCCACGGGCAGGGGCGCGCGCGGCGCGCGAAGACCTTGTCGGTCACCATCCCGGCGGGGGTCGACGAGGGCGATCAGATCCGGGTGAGCGGCCAGGGGGATGCGGGCGAGAGCGGCGGACCACCCGGGGATCTGTATGTCCAGGTGAAGCTAAAGCCTCATCCCTTGTTTCGCCGTGAACAGGACGACCTGTACTGCAAGGTACCGGTGCGGTTTGGGATCGTGGTCCTGGGCGGCGAGATCGAGATCCCGAGCCTGGATGGGCGCATGAACCTCAAGATCCCGCCCGAGACGCAGACCGACAAGGTCTTTCGTATTCGCGGCAAGGGGGTCAAGAATGTCCGGACCGGTCATGTCGGGGACCTCTTTTGCCAGGTGACGGTCGAGACGCCCGTGAAGCTGACGCGGGCCCAGCGCGAGCTGCTCGAGGCGTTCGACGCATCGGTGCGCGAGGGTGGAGAGCGCCACAATCCGGTCGAGCATTCGTGGCTCGACAAGCTGCGAGGCTTCTTCGAGCCGAAGGCGCGCAGTTCCGGGGAATAAAAGCCGATGGCGGCCGTCCTTCAGGGATTACCGCAACGGGGGCTCGCTATGGGGGATAAACGCACATTCAATCCGGGTCGCCGGCGGGCGATCGTCGCCGCGGGCGGGGTCGTCGCGGCCATGGGATCGGGCACGGCCTTGGCCGGTTCGGCGGACAGCCTCGATCTGACGTTTCCGGGCCAGAAGGCCAAACATCATATCGTCTACCAGCTCAATCAGGCGGATCAGGGTTATCAGCAGCATATCCTGTCGTCGGTCCAGGCCTTGCTGCGCCGTTATGGGGACTCGATCCATATCGTGGTAACCTGTTTTGCCGAGGGCATCAGCGTGGTCCTGAAAAGGCCGGTCCGGCCCGTGGCCAAGAGCATTCGTGCCGGGGTGGCGAGCCTCCACGACTATGGCGTGGACTTTCATGGCTGCGGCAATACCCTGCGCACGCTCAAGTTGACGAAGACGGCGCTGCTGCCGTTCGTCACCTATGTCCCCATGGGGGCCGCCGACCTGATGGAGCTCCAGCATAAGGGTTATGCCTATATCGCCTGGTAATGTGCCGCGGGATGGGCTGGCGGGGGGCGCGACGCGCCGTGCCGGGTTCGGGGCGGATAGGGGCGGATC